>NZ_JCBANU010000002.1:0-283419 GCF_059816145.1 Methylobacterium sp. 001424705
CCCCACCATATGAGGCTCTTCTATGTGGTCTATATCTGGTTTTGCGGGCTGTTGGTGGGGGGGGGCTGTAACCCCCCGGGGGGGGGGGGGCCCCACCCCCCCCCCCCCGCCGCCTCCGTGCGCATCCGCGCCATGGAGGAGACCCTCGGGGCCGCGCTGCTGACGCGGGGGCGCCAGGGGGTGGTGCCGACGCCGGCGGGGCGGTCGCTCCTCGCCCATGCGCGCGGGCTCCTCGACGGGATCGACCGGATGCAGGAGGACCTGGCCGCCTTCTCGGGCGGCACCGTGGGGCAGATCCGCCTCGTCTCGAACACCAACGCCCTCACGGAATTCCTGCCCGAGGTCCTGAGCGCCTTCCTGGCCCGTCAGGCCGGTGTCAGCGTGGACATCGAGGAGCGGACCTCGGACGAGATCGTCGGGCTGGTGGCCGAGGGCTCGGCCGATCTCGGTATCGTCGCCGGCACCGTCGATACCGGCGCCCTGGAGACCTATCCGTTCCGACAGGACCGCTTCGTCATGGTGGCGGCCACCGGGCACCCCCTGGCGGCGCGCGCCTCGGTCGCCTTCGCGGAGGTGATTGAGCATCCCCTGGTCGGCCTCGACCGGACCAGCGCCCTCACCCGCTTCCTGGCCGACAAGGCCACGCGCACGGGCCGGCCTCCGATGCGCCTCCGGGTGCAGCTGCGCAGTTTCGACGCGATCTGCCGGCTCGTGGCCTGCGACGTCGGCCTCGGCATCGTCCCCGAAACCACTGCGGCCCGGGCCGCGCGCACCATGGCCCTCGCCATCGTGCCCCTGGAGGATGCCTGGGCCCTGCGCGATCTCACGATCTGCCTGCGCTCGCTGGACGATCTGCCCCGGTTCACGCGGGATTTTGTGGCTCACCTGCGCGGTTGAGGCGGCTTTCCGACCCCGGGGGCTCCCATCCGGGGCGCGGCTTCGGTACAAACCGGCTCGGGCTCCCGTTCGAGGGCGCCATTGTTCGGGGGAGTTCGCCGGCCACATGCAGGATTCGACGTCCTCCGCGCCCGACACCTCCCTGGTCGATCCCGACGTCCACGTGGAGAGCTTCCGGCAAGCCCGCGAGGCGCGCCGGCTGGAACTCGTCGAGGATTACGTCGAGCTCATCGCCGACCTGATCGGTGATGGCGGCGAGGCGCGGCAGGTGGATATCGCCGCGCGCCTCGGCGTGGCCCAGCCGACCGTCGCCAAGATGCTGAAGCGCCTCGCCGAGGACGGCCTCGTGCAGCAGCGCCCCTATCGGGGCGTCTTCCTCACGGAGGCCGGGCAGGCCCTGGCCGTGCAGAGCCGCGAGCGCCACCGCATCGTCGAGCAGTTCCTCTGCGCGCTCGGGGTCAGCCCCGAGATCGCCCGCCGCGACGCCGAGGGCATCGAGCATCACGTCAGCGCCGAGACCCTGGAAGCCTTCCGTCTGTTCACGGCCAGATCCGCCTAGGGTCCGTTCGGATCCCGGCGGGGCCGGTCAGGCCGGGGTGGCCTGGAGCGGAGCCGCATGCTCGGGCATCGGCTCACCGTCCGGTACCACGTCCACCTCGACCTTGAGCTTCTGCGGGCCCGAGGCGGAAACGATGCCGTCGATGGGGGACACGTCGGTGTAGTCGCGTCCACGGGCCACGACGATGTGATCGTCGCACATGCCGATGCCGTTGGTGGGGTCGAGGCCGATCCAGCCGTCCCCGCACCAGACCGAGACCCAGGCATGGCTCGCATCGGCGCCGCGCAGGCGCGGACGACCGGCGGGCGGGATCGTCCGGAGGTAGCCGCTGACATAGGCGGCCGGCAGGCCGAGGCCGCGCAGGGCCGCGATCATGATGTGGGTGAAGTCCTGGCAGACGCCGGCCCGGAGGGCGAAGGCCTCGGCGAGGGGCGTGTGCACGGTGGTGGCCTTCGCGTCGAAGGTGAAGTCCGCCCGGATCCGCTGCATCAGGTCGAAGGCGCCGCCATAGGCGCTCCGGCCCGGGGGAAAGCTCGCCCTGGCATAATCCGTCACCTCCGGCACCAGCGGCACGCGCAGGCTCGGGAATTGGAAGTGCACCGGCCGGTCCGGGCCGAGGCCACGCCCATTCACCGCCTCGTCGCGCACCTGCTCCCAAGAGCGGCCGGACTCCGGCGGCGGCGGCGGATCGCGCTCGACCCGAACCCGCGACAGGGCCTCCACCCGCAGTTCGGTGTGGGGCGTGTCGATCGTGACCGCGGTGGCATCGAGACCGAAATAGTCGCGCCGGACGATGCGGGTCCGCGGATCGGGCGTGATCGTGAGGCCGCTCTCTAGCACGGTCTGCCCCTCCCCGTCGCGCGGGCGCAGGCGCAGGGTGCAGCGGGCGAAGCGCACGGGGCGGGCGTACCGGTAGGTGGTGAGGTGACGCAGCGTATAGATCACGCGAGCCCCACGAGCTTTTCCGGGCGCAGGGCATGCGGTCCGTTGGGGAAGTAGCGGGTGGCCACGGCGTCGGCGAGGCCCTCGACCTCGTTCTCCAGGCGCATCAGGGCGGCGCCGTCGAACTCCGCCGCCTCGCCGGTGGCGAACTCGGCCAAGAGCTTGGAGGCGATGCGCTGGTGCGGCTCGGGCAACCCGTCGGCCCGCAGAACCGGAAGCTGGCCGAGATGCCGGGTGATCGCCTCGAGCTGGAAGGCGACCGAGCGCGGATTGAACGGATCAAGGAGCACCATGTCGCGCACCGGATCGAGGGCCACCCCCTGCAGGTAGCGGGCACCGAACGAGACGTGCGAATCGCACAGGGACAGCATCACGCCGAGGTCCTCGGCGCTGGCGCCGTCGCCGGTGAAGCGGGTGGCGAAGCTCAAGGTGTTGATGGCGCGCTCGATCCGGCGGCCGAGATCGACGAAGTGCCAACCGGTGGTGCGGTTCATGTTCTCCTGGGCGAGACCCGACAGGGCCGCGATGTGGCTGAGGGCGCGTTCGGCGAGGCCCAGGAGCTGCGCTTCCGGCAACGCCTGCCCGGCCTCGATCTCCAGGACCTCCTTCAGGTCCGCCAGCGCCCGCCAGGCTTCACCGGAGAGACGCTCGCGCAGGGTCGCGGCGTTGATCCGCGCGGACAGGCTGTGGCGCAGGGCGGAGCCGTGGGCGTCGTGGCCGCCGAGGGCCTGCTGGGCCAGGGCCGCGGTGGGCAGGTCGGGGGCCTCGATGGCCCCCCACTCGTCAAGGAGTGCACGAATGCGCAGCGCGGTGGGCGCCTTCGCGTCGCCCGCCATGTCGGCGATCACGGCGGAACCGACGCTGCCGAGATGCGCGAGGACGAGGCGGATCACCGCCTCGGCCCGCTCGACGTAGCGCCCGAACCAGAACAGGTTGTCGGCCGCCCGCGACGGCAGGTGCCCGGCGATCCGGCGCACCCGCGCCGGCCCGGTCTGAATCAGGGTGACCGGCTCCACGGGATCGCGCGACAGGATCCAGACATCGGCCGACTTGATGCCGGCGCGCATCTCAAGAGGCTCGACATCGGGCCGCTCCGAGATGCGGCAGAAGCCGCCCGGCATCACGCGCCAGCCCTCGGGCGTCGCCGCCGCGAAGACCCGCAGCACGAAGGGCCGCGGCACTAGGCGCAGGGAGCCGCCGCTCGGATCCCAGGCCGGCATGGTGGCGAGCGGCATCGTCTCCTGGGCGACGTAGTCGAAAGGCCGGTCGCGCAGGGCCGCGCGCAGGCGGTCGCGCTCGGCATCGAGGGCGTGCGGGGCCAGGATCGCGTCGCGGACGGCTCCCTTCGGAGGCGTCGCCACCGGACGCAGGCTCAAGCTGTCGAGCCGGTCGCGGATCTCGGCCAGCGCCCGCGGATCGCCGCACCACCAGGTCTTCGGCCCGGCGAGTGTCAGGTCCCGCCCGAGGAGATGCCGTGCGATGCCGGGCAGGTAGGCGGCGAGCGCACCGGATTCGAGGATGCCCGAACCCGGCATGTTGCCGACGACGAGGTTGCCGTTGCGCAGGGCTTCCACGATGCCCGGGACGCCGAGGCGCGAGGCCGGGTTGAGCTCCAGGGGGTCGAGGTAGTCGGAGTCGATGCGCCGCCAGAGCACGTCCGCCCGCTTCAGGCCGGAGACGGTGCGGATGTGCAGGGCTCCGTCCTGCATCACGAGGTCGTCGCCCTCCACCAGGAGCAGGCCGAGATAGCGGGCGAGCGCGGCCTGCTCGACATAGGTCGAGCTGAAAACCCCTGAGGTCAGGAGGCAGATGCGCGGGTCGCTGCGCTGCGCACCCACCGCGAGGCCATCGCGAAAGGCCTGGAAGAAGGCGGCCAGGCGCTCGACCTGCAGGTCGGCATGGAGGTCCGGGAAGGCGCGGGTGAGGACGAGCCGGTTCTCCAGGGCGTAGCCGGGCCCGGAGGGCGATTGCGTCCGGTCGGCGAGCACCCGCCAGCGCCCGTCGGGCCCGCGCGTCACGTCGGCGGCGTAGAGCTTGAGGAAGCGGCCGCCCGGCGGCGTGACGCCGACCAGGGGGCGCATGAATTCCGGGCTACCCGCCACCACTGCGGCTGGCAGCAGGCCCTCGGCCACAAGGCGCTCCGGGCCGTAGAGGTCGGCGAGGATCGTCTCCATCAGCGCGGCGCGCTCGACGATGCCGGCGCTCAGCGTCTCCCAGTCCGCCTGTTCGAGGACGAGCGGCAGCGAGCCCAGCGGCCAGGCATGCTCGCGCTTGTCGCCGTAGATCCGATAGGAGATCCCGGTGTCGCGGATGCGCCGGACCGCCGAGATGAAGCGGGCGCCGATCTCGACCTCGTCCATGCCGCCGAGCTGGTCGAGGAATCGCGGCCAGGCCCCCTTGGGACGGCCCTCGTGATCCATCAGCTCGTCGGGGACGTCCCGATGTGGCCGGTATGCGGAGGTCCAGCGCGCGAGGCGCTCGGCCCGTCCCTGTATCTCCGCCGCGGCCGCTGCGCTCATGGGAGGGCGAATCCCGGGGGTGCGGGGGTGCGCAGGTCGAGCGTCATCGGAAACTCGCGATTGGTCTCTTCGGGCGGCATCGCGATCTTGCCGGGGGTGTGGCCGTGGGCCTGGAAGCGCGCGAGGCGACGCCCCTCCGCCTCGTAGGTGTTCACCGGGAAGGTCTCGTAGTTGCGTCCGCCCGGATGGCTGACATGGTACCGGCAGCCGCCCAGCGACCGGCCGCTCCAGGCGTCGAGGATGTCGAGGGTGAGCGGCGAGTGCGCGGGAATCGTGGGGTGCATCGAGGAGGCGGGCTGCCACGCCTTGAAGCGCAGGCCGGCCACCGCCTCGCCGGCGGTCCCGGTGCCGGTCATCGGCAGGCGCCGGCCGTTGCAGGCGATGACGTGCCGGCCGGGCACGTAGCCCTCGACCTTCACCTGCAGACGCTCTACCGACGAGTCCACGTAGCGCACGGTTCCCCCGATCGCGCCCTCCTCGCCCAGCACGTGCCAGGGTTCGAGGGCCTGGCGGAGCTCCAGCTTCACGCCGCCCTGCTCCACCGTTCCGAAGACCGGGAAGCGGAACTCGCGCTGCGCCACGAAGGCCGCCGGGTCGAAGTCGTAGCCGGCCGCCCGGAGGTCTTCCAGCACGCCGAGGAAATCGGCCCACAGGAAGTGGGGCAGCATGAAGCGATCGTGCAGGCCCGTGCCCCAGCGGACACAGCCGCCTTCCTGCGGCTCGCGCCAGAGCCAGGCGACGATCGCCCGCAGCAGGAGCTGCTGCGCCAGGCTCATGCGCGGGTCCGGCGGCATCTCGAACGAGCGGAATTCGAGGAGCCCGAGGCGCCCCGTGGGGCCGTCCGGCGAGTAGAGCTTGTCGATGCAGATCTCGGACCGGTGGGTGTTGCCGGTCACGTCCACGAGGATGTTGCGGAAGATGCGATCCACGAGCCAGCGCGGGATGTTGGGCTCGTCGGGCTTCGGCACCTGCGCCATGGCGATCTCGAGCTCGTAGAGCCCATCGTGGCGCGCCTCGTCCATGCGCGGCGCTTGGCTCGTCGGACCGATGTAGAGGCCCGAGAACAGGTAGGACATCGCCGGGTGGCGCTGCCAGTACAGCACCAGGCTCTTCAGGAGGTCGGGCCGGCGCAGGAACGGCGAGTCGTCCGGTGTCGCGCCGCCGAGCACCACGTGGTTTCCGCCGCCGGTGCCGGTGTGTCGGCCGTCGGTCATGAACTTCTGCGCGCCGAGGCGGATCTGCCGGGCATCCTCGTAGAGGTCGGTGGTGATCCGCACGGCGTCGCGCCAGGCCGCGGCGGGATGCACGTTGACCTCGATCACGCCGGGATCGGGCGTGACTTTGATGACGTTGAGGCGCGGGTCGAAGGGGGGCTCGTAGCCTTCGATGTGGAGCGGCTGCTTCAGCGCAGCGGCCGTCGCCTCAAGATGGCCCAGGAGCTCCAGGTACTCGTCGACCCGCTGCAGGGGCGGCATGAAGACGTGCAGGATGCCGTCGCGCGGCTCCACCGCGAAGGCGGTGCGGACCGCGACGCCGGTGACGCCGGAGCCGTTGACGGTCTCGGGGCCGGGATGGCCCTCGGGGAGCGGGGCGCGGGCTTCCAGCGTGTCCTGCGGCTGGTAATAGGGATAGTGCTCGGGCGGCACGAAGGGCAGCGAGGACAGGGGCAGGCGGTAGCCCACCGGCGAGTCGCCCGGCGTCAGGAAGGCGTGGCCCCGGCGAAAGTCCCACGGCTCCGAGATCCAGAGCCGGTCGGAATCGCTCGCCTTGCCGGTGGGCAGGCTCGCCAGCGGGAGGGCATAGCCCGCGGCCTCGCCGAGACCGCGCGCGAAGACACGTGCCATGCGGGCATTGGTCTCCGGGTTCGGGTAGTGCGGCTCCGCCGTCGTGACGTTGGGGGGCAACTCGTCGCGCTTGTCGGACCAGTAGACCGGATCCTCGAAGGCCGGGAACACGTAGGCCCCGAGGCCGAGGCGCTTGGCGACTCCGTCGATCAGGGCCTTGGCCTTGTGGATGTCGGCGTCACGGGCGCCGTCCTCGGGGGCGATCAGGCCGGCATCCTTCCAGACCGGCACACCGTCCCGGCGCCAGTACAGGGCGAAGGCCCAGCGTGGCAGGCTCTCGCCCGGATACCACTTGCCCTGGCCGTAATGCAGCATGCCGCCGGGGGCGAAGCGATCGCGCAGGCGACGGATCAGCTTGTCGGCGAGGCCGCGCTTGGTCGGACCGACGGCGGCGGCGTTCCACTCGGGCGACTCGAAGTCGTCGATGGAGACGAAGGTCGGCTCCCCGCCCATGGTCAGGCGCACGTCCTGCTCGGCGAGGTCGGTGTCGATGCGGTCGCCGAGGGCGTCCATCGCGGCCCAGACCTCTTCGGAGAACGGCTTGGTGATGCGCGGCGCCTCGGCCACGCGGGTCACCGTCATCTCGAAGCCGAACTCGACGCCCGCCGGCTCGGCGAGGCCGGAGATCGGCGCCGCGGAGGCGTGGTGCGGGGTCGCCGCCAGCGGGATGTGGCCCTCGCCGCAGAGGAGGCCGGAGGTGGCGTCGAGCCCGATCCAGCCGGCGCCCGGCAGGTAGACCTCGGCCCAGGCGTGCAGATCGGTGAAGTCGGTGGTGGTGCCGGCCGGCCCGTCGACGGCGGTGGTGTCGGGGATGAGCTGGATCAAATAGCCCGACACGAAGCGGGCCGCCATGCCGAGGCGACGCAGGATCTGCACCATCAGCCAGGCCGAGTCGCGGCAGGAGCCACTCTTCAGCGTCAGGGTCTCGGCGGCGGTCTGGACGCCGGGCTCCATGCGGACGCCGTAGGTGATCTCCTGCGCCACCTGGGCGTTCAGGGCCACGAGGAACAGGACCGTGTTCTGCTCGGCCGGGAGGCGCTCCAGGAAGGCATCCACCTCCGGCGCCATGGCGTCGTCGAGGACGAGGTAGGGCTTCAGCTCGGCCGTGAGGTCGTCCGCGTAGGTGAAACCGCGGGTCTGGGCATAGTCTTCGACGAAGAAGTCGAATGGGTTGATCACCGACATGTCGGCGGTGAGGTCGACCTCGATCTTCAGCTCGGTGGTCTTCTCCGGAAAGACCAGCCGGGCGAGCCAGTTGCCGTTCGGGTCCTGCTGCCAGTTGATGAAGTGGTTCTCCGGCAGAACCTTGAGCGAGTAGGCCGGAACGGCGGTCCGCGTATGCGGCGCCGGGCGCAGGCGGATCACCTGGGGGCCCAGCGTGATCGGCCGATCGTAGGTGTAGTGGGTGACGTGGTGCAGGGCGGCTTTGATCGACACGGGGGCTCCCGCTGTGACTGGACAGGGCGCCGGGCGGGCGGATCGGCACGCGCCGGCGGCGGAGGGACGGGGCACCACCCTGCGGTGCTCCGAAGAAAGCTTCACCAGAGACATACGCCAACGGAGACCCGCAAGCGATGCCCTTGCGCGTGGGGACCCGGAAGGCCGCCCGCACGACGACCGCCCCATCCTCGCGCCGGGGGATGGCCAGGACGGGTACGGCCCGTGACGGCCTGCAAGTTTCGTGCTCCCGCGGTTCGGCCATGCCGGCCGAGCCCCTGGGCCGGAACTTCGGTCCCCTCCCATGCTTTGCCACCGTATCGCGTGCGGATAGGCTAAGAGGGTTCCCTCGCGGGCGGCATGCGACGCTCCGCGGACAGACAGGAAAGGCGTCCCCCGACGGCTCCATGAAGATCTTCCAGTGCCAGGCTTGCCACCAGCCGATCAGCTTCGAGAGTACCCATTGCGAGAGCTGCGAGCGTCGGCTGGGTTATGTCTGCGACGTCCACGAGATGTCGGCGGTGGAGCCGGTGAACGGCCTCTGGCACGCCTACGCGAATCCGGGTCGCAAGTACCGGTTCTGCGCCAACGCGGATCACGACGCCTGCAACTGGCTGGTCCCGGACGATTCCCCCAACCGCTACTGCGTCACCTGCCGCCACAACCACGTGGTGCCCGATCTCTCCATCGCCTGGAACCTGACCCGCTGGCGCCAGATCGAGGCGGCCAAGCATCGGCTGTTCTATTCGCTGCTGCGCCTCGACCTGCCGCTGATGACCCGTGACGAGAACCCCGCCACGGGTCTCGCCTTTGATTTCCTGGTCGATCCGTCGGAAAGCTATCAGATCGGGCCACCCGTCCTCACCGGGCATCGCAGCGGTCTCATCACCCTCAACATCGCCGAGGCCGACGACGTCGAGCGCGAGCGGCGGCGGATGCTGTTCGGCGAGTATTACCGCACGCTGCTCGGGCATTTCCGCCACGAGATCGGACATTACTTCTGGAACGTGCTGGTGCGCTTCGACCAGAGCCTGTGGACCTTCCGGTCCCTGTTCGGGGACGAGCGGCTGAACTATTCCGGCGCCCTGCAGCGCCACTACGCCCACGGAGCACCGCCGGACTGGGAGGAGAGCTACGTCAGCGCTTACGCCACGGCGCATCCGTGGGAGGACTTTGCCGAGACCTGGGCTCAATACCTCCACATCGTCGACACGCTGGAGACCGCCAGCACCTTCGAGATGCATGTGCGTCCGCGCCTGCGCCACGGCTCGTCCGAGCCGGTGGTGATCGACTTCGACCCCTACCGGATGACGGATTTCAGCCGGATCGTGGAGGCGTGGCTGCCCCTCACCTACGCAGTGAATTCGCTCAGCCGCAGCATGGGCCAGCCGGCCCTGTTCCCGTTCAAGCTGACCCCGGCGGTGATCGCCAAGCTGTCCTTCGTGCACGAACGGATCGAATCGGTCCGCTGCATGGGCAGCTCCGATGCCGACGCGGATGTCCTCAAGGCGGTCATCACGGGCCTGCGCCAGAAGGTGGCGGCCCCCAACGCCTGAGTGCCCGGCCCCGATCGGACCCCCCGGGCGGTCAGGTCGGTTCGATGGCGCGCGGCCGGCCCTCGTCGTCGATGGCCACGAAGGTGAAGGTCGCCTCGGTGACCTGCTCCCGAAACTGGGTGCGGAAGCGCCGCGCCCAGGCCTCGACCTCGATCTTCATGGAGCTGCGCCCCACCCGATCGATCCGGGTGTAGACGCAGAGGACGTCACCGACCCGCACGGGCCGGATGAACGTCATCGCATTCACCGCGACCGTGACCGCCCGTCCCTGCGAGCGCTCCACGGCGGCGATCCCGCCGGCCTGGTCCATCTGCGACATGACCCAGCCGCCGAAGATGTCGCCGTTGGCGTTCGTGTCGGCCGGCATCGCGATGGTGCGCACCGTCAGGTCCCCGCTGGGGCGCCGCGCCTCGTCCGTCTCCGTCATGATCCCGCTCACGTCTCACCCTCGACCGCCCGCAGTGTAGGCCGATGCCGGGCCCTTTGCCGAGGCATCGCGACCGCCTTCAGGGCATCACGTCGGCATATTTCAGGGCACCCGCCAGGATGATCGCGAAGGCGGAGAGAACGAGTTCGAGGGGAACCAATTCCCAGAGTGCGCGCGCCTCGGCGCGGCGGGCCGCAAGGACGTTCATGGCGTAACCTCCGAAGCGAGCCGTTTTGATGTCGGCCGTCTTCCAAGGCAGCAACTTATCGCATCTCGCCGATGGGTCACAGCCATCGGCCTGAAGTTTACTGCTGAAAACGAGGACGGCCCGGCCCTCGTCGTAACGAAGGCCGGGCCGTCGAAGGCTTTGCGTCCGTGTCGGGACGCAGCCGGTTCCTTAGTAGTAGAAGCGGCGCGGGCCGTAGAAGCGACGCGGACCATAGAAACGACGCGGGCCGTAGAAGCGGCGCGGGCCGTAGTAGCGACGGCCGTAGAAGGGGCGCGGGCCGTAGAAGCGACGCGGGCCATAGAAGCGGCGGCGATAGCCGTAATATTGAACCGTCTGCACAGCGGCCGGCGCAGCCTCACTCTGGAGGGCGAGGGCAGGACCGACGGGGGCGGCCGAAGCGCCCTGTGGCGCGGTGGCGGCGAAGCCTAGGGCCAGCAGCGCGGCCAGCACGAGTTTCCTCAGCACGTTCTCAACTCCCTGAATTCTGTCGAGTCTCGACACACCGGCATCCCTCGTCGCGAGGCCCGGATGCAGCAAACGCACGAGGTGCGAAAGCGTTTCCCACGGCTCGGCAAGCGTTGCCGTGATGGTCAACGAAGCCCTGCGTGAGGTTCGTCACGCGATCTTCAGGGTCATGTCCACCGTCGGTGCATCGGCACTGCCCTTCACGAGGCCGATACCGTGCTCGCAATCCTCACGACGCAGATAGGCCTCCGCCGAATCTGCGACGACGTTTCCGTTCTGCGACCGCAGGCGCCAGCGCCATCCGCCGGCGGAATCCCGGTAGAGTTCAAACCGCATCGCCCATGCCTCCGAAGACGCCGGGCTCGATACCCGGCCTGTGTGATGTGGCCCCGCGAAACGGCACGGCAATGCCCGGGGCATCGGACGCGAAAACGCCGCCCCGGAAACCGGGACGGCGCTCGAATGCGTCGGATGTGACGGATCAGGAACGCGGGCCGCGATCCAGCCAGCCGATGGCGCGACCCTCGCCGCCGCCCTGCGGGCGCGGGGCCCGGGGGCGTTCGCCGCGCGGCTCGGCGCGGGGCTCGCCCTGGGTGGCCGGCCGGCGATCGCCGCGGCCGTCCTGCGGACGGGCCGCGCCGTCGGAACGGCTCGGGCGTCCGGAGCCACCGCGGTTCTCACCGCCGCGCCCCTCGAAGCCACGGCCCTGGCCGGGACGGCCGCCCGGGCGGCTGCTCGGACGCTGGCCCTGGCGCTGGCCGGGACGCTGGCCGTTTGGCGCCGGACGGCGCTCCTCGGCCTGGGCGTTGTCCGCCGCCTCCTGGCGAGACGGCGGGGTGAAGCCCTCGGGGAAGGCGCCGACGGGGATCTTCTGGCGCGTGGTGCGCTCGATGTCCCGCAGGTAGGCCTTCTCCTCGTCGTTGCAGAACGAGATCGCGAGCCCGTTCGCCCCGGCGCGCGCGGTGCGGCCGATGCGGTGGACGTAGCTCTCCGGCACGTTCGGGAGGTCGTAGTTGATGACGTGGCTCACCGCCTCGACGTCGATGCCGCGGGCGGCGATGTCGGTGGCGACGAGCACCCGGCAGGAACCGTCCTTGAAGGCGGCCAGCGCCCGCTCGCGCTGCGGCTGCGACTTGTTGCCGTGAATCGCCGAGGCGTTGATCCCAACCTTCTCCAGGCCGCGGACGACGCGGTCGGCGCCGTGCTTGGTCCGGGTGAAGACGAGGACGCGCTCGATCACCGGATCGCGCAGGATGTGGTTCAGCAGGGCCTGCTTCGCCCCGGTATGGGCGAAGATGACCTCCTGGGTGACGCGCTCGGCGGTGGTGGCGACCGGAGTCACCGCCACCTGGACCGGATCGCGCAGGTACTGGTCGGCGAGGCTGGCGATGTTCTTCGGCATGGTCGCCGAGAAGAAGAGGCTCTGGCGCTCCTTCGGCAGCATCTTCACGATGCGCTTGAGGGCGTGGATGAAGCCGAGGTCCAGCATCTGGTCGGCCTCGTCGAGGACGAGGATCTCGACGGCCTCGAGGGTCAGCGAGCGACGCTCGATGAGGTCCATCAGGCGACCGGGGGTCGCGACCAGGATGTCGACGCCGTTGGCCAGCGCCTTCTCCTGGCGGGAGATGGTGACGCCGCCGAACACCACGGTGTTGGTGAACGAGAGGTATTTTCCGTAATCGGAGAAGTTCTCCGCGATCTGGTTGGCGAGCTCGCGGGTGGGCGAGAGCACCAGCACGCGGCAGCCGCGACGGATCGCCTTGCGCGGGGTCTCGGCGAGGCGGTGCAGGATCGGCAGCGCGAAGGCCGCCGTCTTGCCGGTGCCCGTCTGGGCGATGCCGCAGAGGTCGCGGCCCTGCATGGCGGGGGCGATGGCCTGGGCCTGGATCGGGGTCGGGCTCTTGTAGCCGGCCTCTTCCAGGGCGCGCAGCACGGGCTGGGCGAGGCCGAAATCGGTGAATTGGGTCAAGGAGTCACTTTCAGGCAGCGGGACCGTGCCGGACGCCCTCATGGCGAGGGAAATCGTCGAAAAAGGTGGTCGGTCCGTTGAGCTGGAGCCGCCCGCGTGCCGGGGCAGTCCGGGTGCATGCACGTTGAAGAGAGGGGCTCAGGTCGCGCGGGGCCCGCAGAAGCGATCCGGCAATCCGTCACGCAGCCCTCTCAAGCGGAACCATGACGGCCGCTGACGCTGCACCTGCGATATGATCCTTCGCGGGTGCGAAGTCAATGGCCACGTTGACGACGACACAGGCCGTTCGCGTCCATTGCCAACGTCGAGGGCGAATGGCGGACGAACGGATTGACGCGGCGGCAACACTGGCGTGTTACCTCGTTCCACCAGCCGGACCGCCCGGCACTTCACGGGGTCGGATGATCGCGCGCCACACCCTTACCTATGTCGGCTCGCGGGGTGTCGCCGCAGCCCTGAACATGGGCGCCCTCGCGGTATTCACCCGGCTCGCGCCCACGGACGTGTTCGGACTCTACCTGCTCATCCTGTCCTGGGCGCTGGTGCTGTACAGCGCCACCTGCCAGTGGCCGAAATTCTCGTTCTTCGCCCTCTACGCCGAGGAGCGTGCGATCTTGCAGGTCGGCACCGTAGTCCGACTCCTCGGCGCGATGGCGGCGCTCGCCGCCCTGATCGCGGCGTGCGCCGCCGGGCTCGGACTGCTCGAGCCGCACGCCGCGCTCGCGATCTTCGCCGCCGTCTTCGGCATGATGGCCTTCGAGGGCGCCGCCGAGATCGCGCGGACGCGGCTGGAGGTCGGCGCGGTCGCCGTGTCTGTGGTGCTGCGCGCCGTGCTGGTCCTGGCCCTCGGCAGCAGCGCCCTCCTCCTCGGTGGTGGCGCGATCCCGCTGCTGCTGGCCACCGCCGGCGCCAACATGGTCGCGGCCCTGCCCACGCTCTATGTCATCCGCGGCCTGCTGCGGGGCGGCGGGAGCTGGGCGGAGGCGCGGCGCCTCCTCGCCTATGGCTGGCCCCTGGTGCTCTCGTTCGGGGCCGCCGCCCTGGCGCAGACTGCCGACCGCCTCGTGATCGGGGCCAGCATCGGCGTCTCGGAGCTCGGGGCCTACGGCGCCTTCGCCGACTTCCTGCGCCAGAGCTTCGTCGTCTTCGGCGACAGCGTGGCCCTCGCGCTGATCTCGATCGCCAAGCGAGATGCCCGCGACGGCGGCATCGCCGCGGCCGGTCCGGTGCTGGAGGATGCCATCCGCCTCCTCACCCTGATCGCCGCCTTCGGCGCGGTGTTCTTCCTGGCCTTCGACGGCCTCCTCGTCACCCTCCTGCTCGGCCCCGATTACCGCGAGACCGCCCTGCGGGTGGCGCCCCTCCTGGTGGCGGCCAGCATCCTGCAGATGTTCCGGTCGTATTATTTCGGGCAGGTCATCTACTTCACCCAGAAGAGCCAGCTCGATGCGGTCGCATCGCTGACGCTGCTCGTGGCGATCGGTGGCCTTTCGGCCCTGCTCATCCCGCGCTACGGCGTCGAGGGGGCGGCCATCGCCATGGCGACGGGGCAGGCCCTGGCTTGTCTCGTCTTCATCCTCGGCTCCCGTGAGCGCTTCCGCATGCCGGTGCCCCTGCGCGACCTCGCGGCGATCTGCGGCCTGGCCCTGGCCTGCGCCGCGGCGATTGCCGGGCTCGGCCGCCTCCCCCTGGATCCGGGCCTCGCCCTCGGCCTGCGCCTCGCCTGCCTCGCCGCCGTCTCGGCCGGGACCGCGTGGGCGTTCAACATCCTGGGCGTCGCCGACCTCGCGGCGCGCCGCTTCGGTCGCGCCGCTTCATGAGCCGCTCCGCCCAGCGCCAGGTCGCGACCCCCGACGGCCTCGTGGTCGCCCTGCGCCCCCTGGCGGCCGGCGCGCCCTGGATCGCGGCCTGGCACGACCTCGGCCGCCGGCCACTCGTCGACAACCTGTTCTACGATCCCGACTACGCCCTGCCCGCCGCCGGCGCCTTCGGCAGCGGGGTTCAGGTCGCCCTGGTCGGCGACCGCGCCCCGGAGGAGCCCGGCCTGCGGCTCGTCGCGGTCTGGCCCCTGCGGGTGAAACGCTGGCGCTGGGGGCTGCCGCTGCTCCTCGCGATGGGCTGGATGCATGATTTCGGCATCTTCGGCGCCCCGCTCCTCGACGGCGCCGACGCGGGTCGAGCCCTCGACGGACTGCTCTTCGGCCTGCGCAGCCTCATCGGCCCGCGCCTGATGCTGACCCATGTCCCGACCTCCGGCCCTTTCGCGGACCTGCTCTCGGACCGGCTCGGGCGCAACCGCCTTCGCCACGCCCGCTTCTGGGCGCACGAGCGCGCCTTCCTCGACCTGACCGGCCGGGACGCCGGGGCGCGCGCCGCCTATCTCGGGCACCTCTCGTCCCGCAAGCAGCGCAAGCTGCGCCAGGCCTGGGACCGCCTGAACGCGGACGGCCCGGTGGCGTTCGAGACGATCCGCGATCCGGCCGCGCTGTCGGCGGCCATCGACGACTACATCGCCCTGGAAGGCGCCAGCTGGAAGGGCGCGCGCGGCACCGCCATCGCGGGCGACGCGGTCCAGACCCGGATGATGCGCGCCTTCGTTGCCCGCCTCGGCGCCCGCGGGGCGGTCCGGATCGACCGCCTGCGCCGGGACGGCCGCACCCTGGCCGCCGTGGTCAGCTTCACGACGCGCGGCCGGCTCTGGAGCCTGAAGATCTCCTACGATCCCGCCGTCGCCCGGCACTCGCCCGGTGCCCTGGCCTTCCACCGCCTAACCCAGGCCATCCTGGCCGATTCGAAGCTGAGCACGGCGGATTCCTGCGCCCCGCCGGACTATCCCCTCCCCGAGACCTTCTGGAGCGAGCGGCTGGCCCTCGCCCACATCCTGGTCGAGGCACCGGGCGGCGACCGGTTGTTTCCCCTCGCCGTCCGCCTAGAGGGCTGGCGGGCCGGGGCCAATCTCCGCCTGAAGGCCTGGCGCGACCGCCTGCGGGACCGCCTCTCCAGCACTGCCGCGGCCCGGGGCCCCGATCCCGAGGCCTGAAGGTGCTCCACCTGCCTCAGGCCGCCCGGATCGCCGGCTCCGGCGCGTCCGACAGGTCGTGGGCGAGCCGGGCCGCCTCGGCGACGAAGCTCCGGCGGACCGCGCCGGCATAGGGGTTGGCCCGCTCGATGGCGTCGAAGACCTCCGGCGCATCGTGGCGCACCATCGCCACCGCCTGCATCAGGAGGTCGAAGCTCCGGGTGGTCATGCGGGTCGGCAGCGGCTCCATCCGCACCATCACCTTCGCGATGAGGTGGGTCAGGCCCTGGACGACCGCCGCGTCCCGGTCATGCGCCTCCGGCGTCGTCAGGATGACGTCGAGGCCGAGATGCCGGCGCAGGAAGGCGGCGACCTGCCGGGTTTGACCGCCCCGCACCTCGCAGAGCGCAATCTTCAGGCCCCGGAGGCCGTCGCGGGCGCTCTGCGGCCCGAACAGCGGATGGGTGGCGACGATGGCGACGTGCCCCGGCAGCCCGTCCCGCATCGCCGTCGCGGCCACGGCCTTCACCGAACCGACATCGAGGACGAGGGCGCCCGGGCGGAGATGCGGACCGATCGCGGCCACGATGCCCGTGATCGCCGGAACCGGAGCCGCCAGGATCACCACCGGGCAATCCGCTGCAACGCGCAGGGCGCCTGGGGACACATCGGACCCTGGCTCGGCCGGCATCGCGGGGTCGTACGCGTGAATGACGAAGAACGGTGCAAGGTGGCGCGCCACGAGGCGGCCGAAGGCACCGAAGCCGATCAGGCCGAGGCGGGGACGGGGATTCTCGGGGGAATGGGACAGCACGGACGTGACCTCGGTGGAAGCCGGGCCGTCGACGTGTGGTCCTGGATGGAGATCAACCGCCGACGACGCAGCGGTTGAGACATGACGAGCCCCGCGCCGCTAAGGGTGCGGCGCCGGATACGCGAGGGGGCGAAGGACGGTCGTCATCGTGGCGCCTGTCTAAGGGCGCGCCGGGCGTCGCGTCAATGCCGGCGCCGCCTCCCTGCGGGTGGGCCTTCAGGCCGGCGCGTACTGCATCTCGCCGTTGCCGAAGGACCAGTTCTCCTTCGCCACCTCGACGAGGTTGATGAAGACGTCCGTACGGCGGATCCCGGTCCGCGCGGCGATACCGTCGGCGATCTGCCGGTACAGGGCGCGCTTGACCGCGACGGAGCGCCCGGCATTCCAGGTGATCTGGATGATGACGAGGTCGTCCGTGTAGGTCACGCCGAGATAGCCGGCCTCGGGCGCCACGATCTCCCCGGCCCCGTGGCGGGTGACGATCTGGAACTCGTCGTTCTCGGGCACGCTCGCCACCGCGCGCAGGGCGACATAGACCACGTCGCCGACGGTCCGGGCACGATCCGGCGGTGCCGTGCGATTCAGGTCGATGCGGATGAGGGGCATGGCGGTCTCCCGGCGGCCCTGCGCCTCATGAACGTGGTCTCACCAGCCGAAGCGGGCGATCTCGCCGAGGCGCGCCTGCACGGCGGCCTCGTCGCGCCCGAGGGCGGCGGCGCGCTGGGACAAGGTGTAACACGTCCCGCAGAAGCCGACCTGCATCAGCGGAATGCCGTCCGCCCGCGCCCGCGACACCGATCCGATCAGGCAGGCGATGACGGAGTCGCCCGCCGGGAGGCCGAGACAATCGGCCCGCGGGCTGCCGAAGAGCGGCCGGTTCGGCCAGGCGAGCGACACGCTCGTCCCGCCACGCCGGTCGGGGGCCGGGGGCACCGTGTAGCTGCGCACGAAGAGGGCCGCGAACAGCAGGACGAGGCCAGGCAGGACGAGGGCGCGCATGGCGGGACCGCTCCGTCAGGCCGGTTCGTCGAACCGGCTCCAGCGGAACACCTCCGTGCCGGCGCCGTCGATGACCCGCACGGCTTCGGCGGGCGCGCCGCTGCGCTGGGGCGCCCGGGCCCGGGCGAACAGGGTCAGGGCCCGCTCCTTGGCGGCCTCGACCGTGTAGGTGCGCACGGAAATGCGCTGGCTCACGGGATCATCGCCGCGCGCGCCTGCCTCGTCCTCCGCGGCGAGGACTTCGATGTGGTAGGTCTCGCGCGGGTTCACGGCGGCTCCATCACGCTGGCACGGCCCGACCATCCATAACCGCAGCGGCCGTGCCTTGGCACCATGGCCGGGCCGGCTGCGACGAAAAAGGCCGGGCCTCGCGGCCCGGCCCTCGGTCCGGATGGTGGCGGAGGCCTCAGCGGGACGCGGGCCCGGAGGGCGGGGTGCTCGGCGCTGCAGTGCCCGGCGTGACGGCACGCCCGGCGCTCGGCAGCGGGGCGGCGCTCGGGTTGCGCACGGCGCCGGCGCCCGGTGCAGTCCCGGTGGTCGCGGGGGCATTGGAGGTGCCGCCGCCCAAGCCGGTTCCGGAACCGTTGATCGCGTTCTGGCCGGCGCCGGTCACCGAGGATTGCGCCTGTGCGGCGCCCGCGAGGGCGAGGCCGAGGGCGGCGGCGGCGAGGAGGAAGGTCGGCGTGCGCATGGCGGCTGTTTTCCGGGAGATGAGGAATTGATCTGGAGCGTCTTGCCGGTTCAACGCGGGGCGGCAACAACGGGTTCAGATCGCAAAGCGGCCGGTGACGGGTGCAACTGCCGGCCGGATGTGGTTTGGTGGCCACTCCCGACAACCCTCCTGGCGAGTCCGGCCGGACGCGTTCCGGCCCACAGAACAGAGAACACCATGCCGACGACGCCCTTCGTCACGGCCGACTGGCTCCACGCCCGTCTCGGCGCGCCCGACATCGTGATCCTCGACGGGTCCTGGTACCTCCCGGCCCAGGGGCGCGATGCCCGGGCCGAGTATCTCGCCGGTCACATCCCCGGCGCGATCCGCTTCGACATCGACACCATGAGCGACGAGACCTCGCCGCTGCCCCACATGCTGCCGCGCCCGGAGGTCTTCGCCTCCCGCATGCGGGCGCTGGGCGTAGGCGACGGCGCCCACATCGTCGTCTATGACGGGATGGGCCTGTTCTCGGCGCCGCGGGTGCGCTGGATGCTGAAGGCCTACGGGGTCCGCGACGTGGAGATCCTGGAGGGCGGCCTTCCGGCCTGGGTGGCGGCGGGCTACCCCCTCGAGGACGGCGAGGGCCGGCCGCGCGCCCGGCGCCACTTCACCGCCCGCCTCGACCACGGCGCCGTGGCGGATGCCTCGGACATTGCCCGGGCCCTCGAATCGGGCAGCGCCCAGCTGGTCGACGCCCGCTCGGGCGCGCGCTTCCGCGGCGAGGAGGCGGAACCCCGCCCCGGCGTCCGCCCCGGCCACATGCCGGGCGCCCGCAACGTCCACTATGCCGCACTCCAGAGCGAAGGTCGGCTGAAGGAGGAGGCAGCCCTGCGCGCGGTCTTCGCCGAGAACGGCGTCGATGTCGGCAAGCCCGTGATCACCACCTGCGGGTCGGGCGTCACCGCCGCCATCGTCGGGCTGGCGCTGGAGACCCTGGGCCGGCCGCCCCGCGCCCTCTACGACGGCTCCTGGTCGGAATGGGGCTCGGATCCCAAGCGTCCGGTCGCCACCGGCCCGGCCTGACCCGCCGCCTTGCTGAACCCCGACCCTCCGGCGGTTCGCGGCGCCGCGCCGGAGCGCCAGCGCTCGCAGGGCCGCATCCACCTGCGCGTGGCCTGCGCGGACGGGCACGACACCCGCATCCTCGACATCGGCGAGGGCGGACCCTTGCGCCTGCGTCTGCCGCGCCGGCCGAAGGGCCCGTGCGAGGCGGTGCTCCTCAACACCGCCGGCGGCATCGCCTGCGGCGACACGTTTCGCGTCACCGCCGATGTCGGTGCGGGGGGCGACCTGACCCTGACCACCACGGCGGCCGAGAAGGTCTACCGTTCGGACGGGCCGATGAGCCGGATCGCCACCGTGGTGACGGTGGGAGCCGGAGGGCGCCTCGCGCATCTGCCGCAGGAAACGATCCTGTTCGACCAAGCCGCCCTGGCGCGGCGCTTCGAGGCGGATCTGGCGCCGGGCGCCCACCTCCTCGCCTTCGAGGCCATCACCTTCGGGCGGACCGCCCGCAACGAGCCGATGACGCGAGGCCACCTCTCCGACACCTGGCGCATCCGCCGCGACGGACGCCTCGTCTACGCCGACACCCTCCGCCTCGACGGCGCCCTCTCGGACCAGCTCGCCCGAACGGCGATCGGCAACGGCGCCCGGGCGATGGCGACGATCCTCGACGTCTCGCCCGTGGCGGAGGGCCGGCTGGACGAGACCCGCGCCCTGCTCGACGCGACCGGCGTGGACGGCGTCGCCGCGGCGGCCAGCGGCTGGAACGGACACCTCGTCGTCCGCCTTCTCGGCCGCGATCCGGACGCCCTGCGGGCCGTGGCCCAGCGCCTCCTCACCGCCTATCGGGGACGGCCCCTCCCCCGCGTCTGGCAGAGCTGAGCATTCGGATGGGCCGACCGCCATCTCGGCAGGCCGGTGCACGCGTGCGGGCACCGGCGCTGGTTGCCGTCCCAAAAATGCGGTCGGCGAGGCCGGCCCGGTCGGCACGAAGGATGCAGTGTCCGCCACGAGGCCGGGCAATGTCCGTGGGCGTCGGGGCGCTCCGGCGGCGGACCCCGTGCTGGAGAATCCACGCCGGCCCGACCCGGCGCGGCGGCCGCCTTGTCGCGGTGATCTTGTCGCGGTGACCCAGGAGACCTGAATCCATGCTGCCCACGATCCTGGACATTGCGAGCCTGCGCGCGGCCTTCGCCTCCGGCAGCCTCGACCCCGTCGGCCTCGCCGAGACCGTCGCCGAGCGGATGGCGGCCTCGCCCGACCCGGCCATCTTCATCACCCCGGTGCCGCGCGCCGATCTCGTCGCGGCGGCCCGCGCCCTGATGCAGGCGCACCCGGAGCCGAATTCCCTGCCGCTCTGGGGCCTGCCCTTCGCCGTCAAGGACAACATCGACGTGGCGGGCCTGCCCACCACCGCCGCCTGCCCGGCCTTCGCCACCACGCCCGAGCGCGATGCCGCGGTGGTGGCGCGGTTGAAGGCCGCCGGCGCCCTGGTGACGGGCAAGACCAACCTCGACCAGTTCGCCACCGGCCTCAACGGCACGCGCTCGCCCTACGGTGCCCCGCGCAGCGTGTTCAACGCCGACTTCGTTTCAGGCGGATCGAGTTCCGGTTCGGCCGTGGCCGTGGCGGCCGGGCTCGCCTGCTTCAGTCTCGGCACCGACACCGCCGGCTCCGGCCGCGTGCCGGCGGCCTTCAACAACCTCGTCGGCATCAAGCCGACGCCGGGGGCGCTGAGCACCACCGGCCTCGTTCCGGCCTGCCGCAGCCTCGACTGCATCACGGTGTTCGCGAGCACCGTCGGGGACGGCCTCGCCGTGCGCCGGATCGCCGAGGGGTTCGACCCGGCCGACCCGTATTCGCGCCCGGTGGTCCCGCATCCCCTCCCGGCGACGGGCCTGCGCTTTGGCGTGCTCGCCCCGGCCGAGCGCGAGTTCTACGGCGAT
The DNA here is from genome assembly GCF_059816145.1 of Methylobacterium sp. 001424705. Taxonomy (NCBI): domain Bacteria; kingdom Pseudomonadati; phylum Pseudomonadota; class Alphaproteobacteria; order Hyphomicrobiales; family Methylobacteriaceae; genus Methylobacterium; species Methylobacterium sp. 001424705. The sequence continues at coordinate 21,343 of NZ_JCBANU010000002.1, forward strand.
GCCGAGACGGCGGCCCTCTACGACGACGCCATCGCCCGGCTGGAGCGCCTCGGTGCCGTCGCCGTGCCGTTCGACTACGCGCCATTCCGGGAGATCGCCTCTCTCCTGTATGACGGCCCCTGGGTCGCCGAGCGGCTGGCGGCGGTCGAAGCCTTCCATGCCGACCATGCCGCCGCGATGGATCCGAGCGTGCGCGCCATCCTCGACTCGGCCCGCACCTACAGCGCCGTCGACGCCTTCCGGGGTCGGTACGCCTTCGAGGCCCTGAAGCGCCGGACCGATGCGATCCTCGCCGGGCTCGACGTGCTGTTGCTGCCGACCGCGCCGACGATCTACACGGTGGCCGAGATGGCGGCGGAGCCCATCGTCCGGAACAGCCATCTCGGCCGCTACACCAATTTCGCCAACCTGCTTGGGATGGCCGCCATCGCGGTGCCGGCCGGGTTCCGCCGGGACGGCCTGCCGGCGGGCGTGACGCTGGTGGGACCCGGCTTCAGCGACGAGGCCCTGGCGCCCTGGGCCGATGCCCTGCATCGCGACCTCGCCGGCGGCATGGGCGTCGAGCGTGCCCGCTCCCTCCCCGAAGAAGGCCGCGTTCCTGCCTCGCCCTCCGGGCAGATCCCCCTGGTCGTGGTCGGTGCGCACCTCACAGGGCTCGCCCTCAATCACCAGCTCCAGGACCTCGGAGCGACGTTCCTGCGCGCGACCCGGACGGCGCCCGACTACCGGCTCTATGCCCTGCCCGGCACGGTGCCGCCGAAACCCGGCCTCGTGCGCGCGCCCGGCTTCGCGGGCCCCGGGCTCGAGGTCGAGGTCTGGGCGCTCGACCCGGCTGCCTTCGGGCGTTTCGCCGCCGCGATTCCCGCGCCCCTCGGCCTCGGCAAGATCGCTCTGGCCGATGGCGAACCCGTCTCGGGCTTCCTCTGCGAAGCCCACGCCGTCGCGGAGGCGCCGGAGATCACCCGGCACGGGGGGTGGCGTGCCTATCTCGCCGCCGGGCGCGGCTGAGGCGAGGTCCGGGGCTGCCCTTGCGAGGGCCGGCGGGCTTGCCCTAAACCCCCGGGCACGGCAGGCCCTGCGCCCGCCTCGAAGAGGATCCGGGTTTGCCGCGCACCCTACGCTGTCGCCTCGACGCCGTCAGCCAGATCGAGGCGGAGGGGACGCCCGACACGTGGCGCGCGACTGGGTCGGACCCGCATTTCCGCCTCTGGCCGCCGGAGGGACGCCGGCGCCATCGCGGCGGCTGGGTCCGCTTGCGCGCCGACCTCACCGCCCTCGACCGCACGAAGCTCGTCCCGATCCTCTACGTCGATGACGGCCAGGGGTTTCGCGAGACCCTGACCATTCCGCTGGAGGCCGATGCGACCGGCATCGACAACCTCGTGCACCTGCCGCGCCGGGTCCGGGGCCTGCGCCTCGATCCGATGAGCGGCGCCGGACGCTTTCGCCTGGGCCACGTCTCCCTGACCCATCTCGGCCCCCTCGGCGCGACCGCGGAGACCGCCCGCCGCCGCGTGCAGGCGCTGCCCGAGGCAGAGCGCGCGCCGGCCCGCCTCCTCGCCCGCCTCGGCAACGCCTGGCGCGCGAAGGGCGCCGCGGAACTCTGGCGCGACTTCCGGGCGAGCGCCCGGCCCCGTCCGGTGCCGGCCTCCTACACGGCCTGGATCGACACGGTGGAGACGCCAAGCCGCCTCAGCGTGGCGGCGATGCGGGCCGAGATCGAGGGCTTCCGCTCTCGCCCCCGTATCTCCATCGTCATGCCGGTCTACAACACTCCCCGGCGCTGGTTGAAAGCCGCCATCGCCTCGGTGCAGGCCCAGGCCTATCCGGACTGGGAACTCTGCCTCTGCGATGACAACTCGCCCGACCCGCAGATCTGGCCGCTGCTCCAGGCCTTCGCGGCCGCCGACCCGCGCATCAAGCTCCATCGCCGCACCACGAACGGGCGCATCTCGGCCGCTTCGAATGACGCCATGGCCCTGGCGTCCGGCACCTACCTAACCCTGATGGACCACGACGACGCGATTCCCGACAACGCGCTCTACGAGTTCGTCCGTATCCTGAACGCCGACGCGAGCGTCGACTTCATCTACTCGGACGAGGACAAGATCTCGATCGACGGGGTCCGCTACGAGCCGTTCTTCAAGCCGGACTGGTCGCCCGAAGCCCTCGAAGCCTGCATGTATACGGCGCACCTGGCGCTCTACCGAATGGACATCGTCCGCCAAATCGGCGGCTTTCGCGACGAATGCAACGGGGCGCAGGATTACGACTTCGCCCTGCGTTACACCGAGCACGTCCGCAACGTCGTCCACGTGCCGAAGGTGCTCTATCATTGGCGCGCGATCCCGGGCTCCACCGCCCAGACCATGGACAACAAGGACTACGTCATCGCCGCGGCGATCCGTGGCCTGGAGGACCGGGCCCGGCGCACCGGCGAACTCGACTTCGCCCGCTCGAGCGCGTTCAAGGGCTGTTTCGAGATGCGCCGCAAGCTGACCGAGCGCCCTTCGGTCTCCATCGTGATCCCCACGGCCGGGCGCGACAGCACCGTCGGCGGCTGCACGGTGGATCTCCTCGCCGCCTGTCTCGACAGCGTCGCCGCGACCAGCACCTATCCCGACATCGAGTTCGTGGTGGTGGACAACGGGGACCTGCGATCCGGCACGGAGGCGGCCCTCGCCCGCCACGGCGCCCGGCGCGTGACCTGGTCGGAGCCGGTCTTCAACGTGGCGGCCAAGATGAACCTCGGCGCCGCGGCGGCGAGCGGCGACATCCTGGTCTTCCTCAACGACGACATCGCGGTCATCACGCCCGACTGGATCGAGGCGATGCTGGCGCAGTTGCAGATCCCCGGCGTCGGCGCCGTCGGCCCCAAGCTCCTGTTCGAGACCGGCGAGATCCAGCATGTCGGCGTCTCGATCGTCGACGCCACCCCCGATCATGTCCGGCGCGGCTATCCCGGCGACGATCCCGGGCACTTCTTCTCCACCGTCGGCAGCCGGAACTACCTTGCGGTCACCGGCGCCTGCGTGATGGTGCGGCGCGCGGACTTCGAGGCCATCGGCGGCTTCGATGCGGGCTTCGCCGTGAATTACAACGACGTCGACCTGTGCCTGCGCCTGCGCGAGCGCGGGCTGCGCAGCGTCTACTGCGCCCAGGCCAGCCTCTATCACTATGAGAGCCGCAATCGCGCCCGCACCGTCGACCCGGCCGAGCACCAGCGGTTTCGCGATCGCTGGGCGGCGAAGCTCCCCCGCGATCCCTATTACGGCGAGTGGTTCGAGGCCCTGCCCCCGACCTTCGAGCTCGACCCGGCCCGCTTCTGAGCCTTCGCGCTTCGCGAAGGCTGGATCGGAAAACTCCGAATTGCGAACGGCTCCAAGGTAGGATCATCGTCCCGCCGGAAGAGACGGATCGGACTCGGGCATGCCGGCAGGGGCGTTCATGGGCGGGGAGGCGACGGTCGCGGTGACCGCGCTCCTGCTCGTGCTCTGCATGGGCCTCTGGGCCAGCGGCCTCATCGCAGAGATCGTCACGGCGATGCTGTTCTTCGCCGGGGCGATGCTGTTCCACCTCGCGCCCCCTGCGACGGTGTTCTCGGGCTTCGCCTCCTCGGCGTTCTGGCTCGTCCTGAGCGGCATGGTGGTCGGGCTCGCCATGACGCGCTCCGGCCTCGGCGACCGCCTGGCGCGAAGCCTGTCGGGGCATCTCTCCGCCTCCTACCCGGCCTTCGTCGCCGGGATCGTCGCCCTGTCCTTCGCCGTCGCCTTCGTGATGCCGTCCAATCTCGGGCGGATCGCCCTGCTGGTCCCGGTGGTGCTCGCGCTCTGCGACGCCTTCGGGCTCGCGAACGGGCGCCCGGGCCGGCACGGCGCGGTCCTGGCGGTGGGACTCGCCACGCCGCTCCTCTCCGCCGCGATCCTGCCCGCCAACGTCCCGAACCTCGTCATGGCCGGCACCGCGGAGACGCAGTACGGCCTCCACATCGCCTACCTGCCCTACCTACTGCTGCATGCGCCGGTCCTGGCCCTCGCGAAGGGCGTCCTGCTCGTCCTGGCGATCCTCTGGCTGTTTCCGGACCGGCTCGACCACGGCGAAAACGGGGCCGCCCTGGTCAAGGAACCCCTGCGCCCGGAGGCGCGGCGCCTCGCCGTGATCCTGGCCGCCACCCTCGCCTTCTGGGTCACGGACAGCCTGCACCACATCGCCCCCGCCTGGGTGGGCCTCGTCGCCGCGATCCTCTGCCTGATGCCCCGCATCGGCGTCCTGCCCGCCGAGGCCTTCGGCGCCGTGAACCTGCGGACCTGCTTCTACGTGGCCGCCCTCCTGGGTCTCGTGGCCACCGTGAACGAGACCGGCCTCGGCGCTCGCCTGGGCCATGCCATGCTCCACGTCGCGCCCCTGACGCCCGACGCGCCGGGCTACAATTTCGGGATTCTGACAGGGCTCGCGGCGATCCTGACCCTCGCAGTCACCGCGAACGGCGCCCCGGCACTCTACACGGCGCTCGCGGGCGAGATGGCCCGGGTCAGCGGTCTCGACCTCATGGCCGTGGTGATGATCCAGGTGGTTGGCTACTCGACCCTGTTCCTGCCCTACCAGGCGCCGCCGATCGTCCTCGCGGTCGATCTCGGCAAGGTGCCACTGCGGGCAGCGACCAAGCTGACCCTGGCAACGGGGCTCGCGTCGCTCGTCGTCGTCGCACCCCTGGATTATCTGTGGTGGCGCATGCTCGGATGGCTGCCATGACGCGGCGCGAGGCGAATGACGATTTGGCGCCCGTGTCGCATGTGCGTTGCGGCAAGCCGGGGTTGCGCATTGGCGCCTGCCCGCTAGCACTTTAGAGACGATCCAAATTTTTCTTGGCGCACCTTCAAATCGGGGTGCGCCGCCCAGTCGAGGACCTTCCGCACGATGGCTCCCACCGTCCGTCCCACGGTCGCCCAGCCGCTCTCACCCCACCTCCAGATCTACCGCTGGACCTGGACCATGGCGATGTCGGTATTCCACCGCGTCACCGGCACCGCGCTCTACGGCGGCTCGGCCCTGGTGGCGATCTGGCTGGTGGCCCTCGCCGCGGGTCCGGGCGCCTACGGCACCGTGTCGTGGTTCTTCGGCTCCATCGTCGGGCGCTTGGTGCTGTTCGTCTACACGTGGATCCTGATGCACCACATGTTGGGCGGCCTGCGCCACTTCATCTGGGATCTCGGCTACGGCTTCGACCGCGCCCAGCGCATGGGCCTCGCCCGCGCCACCCTGATCGGTTCCGTCATCCTGACCGTCCTGATCTGGGCGCTTGCCCTGACCCTGCGCTGAGGAGGCCGATCGATGGTCGACAATCGCCAGAACACCCACGTCACCATGCGTACGCCCCGCGCCCGGGTGAAGGGCCTCGGGGCTTCGGGCCACGGCGCGGGCCATTTCTGGATCCAGCGCCTGACCGCCGCCGCCAACGCGCCGCTCATGCTGGCTTTCGTGGTGGTCGTCGCCCTGATGGCGAACCGGCCCTACCCGGAGGCCGTCGCCCTGATGTCGCACCCGGTGGTGGCGCTCATCCTGATCCTCGCCGTGATCTCGGTCACGGCCCATATGAGGATCGGAATGCAAGTCATCATCGAAGACTACGTGCACGACAAGACACTCAAGCTCTTGAGCCTGCTCGCCAACAACTTCTACGCGGTCGTCGTCGCCGTCGCCTGCCTGTACGCGATCCTGCGCGTCAGCCTCGGCAAGCTCGTCTGACCCGCATCCCGAACCCGAAGGATCAGCCCATGGCCACCAACGGAACCAACGGCAACGGCACGCCCGCCTACACGATCAACGACCACACCTTCGACGTAGTGGTGGTGGGTGCGGGCGGCGCGGGCCTGCGCGCCACCGTGGGCTGCTCCCAGGCCGGCCTGCGCACCGCCTGCATCTCCAAGGTGTTCCCGACCCGGTCCCACACCGTGGCGGCGCAGGGCGGCATCTCGGCCTCCCTCGGCAACATGGGCCCGGACGATTGGCGCTGGCACATGTACGACACCGTGAAGGGGTCGGACTGGCTCGGCGACCAGGACGCGATCGAGTACCTCGTGCGCAACGCGCCCGCCGCCGTCTACGAACTCGAGCACTGGGGCGTGCCCTTCTCCCGCACCGAAGAGGGCAAGATCTACCAGCGCCCCTTCGGCGGCATGACCACCGATTACGGCAAGGGCACCGCCCAGCGCACCTGCGCGGCGGCCGACCGCACCGGCCACGCCATGCTGCACACCCTCTACGGGCAGGCGGTGAAGAACCACACCAACTTCTTCATCGAGTACTTCGCCCTCGACCTCATCATGGACGAGGAGGGCCGCTGCCTCGGCGTCATCGCCATCGACCAGGCGTCGGGCGAGATCCACCGCTTCCGCGCCCAGCAGACCATCCTGGCCACCGGCGGCTACGGCCGCTCGTACTTCTCGGCCACTTCGGCCCATACCTGCACCGGCGACGGCAACGCCATGGTGCTGCGCGCCGGCCTGCCCCTGCAGGACATGGAATTCGTGCAATTCCACCCCACCGGCATCTACGGCGCCGGCTGCCTCATCACCGAGGGCGCGCGCGGCGAGGGCGGCTACCTGACCAACTCCGAGGGCGAGCGCTTCATGGAACGCTACGCCCCGAGCGCCAAGGACCTTGCCTCGCGCGACGTGGTCTCCCGCTCCATGACCATGGAGATCCGGGCCGGTCGCGGCGTCGGCAAGTCCAACGACCACATCTACCTGCACCTCGACCACCTCGACCCGGCCATCCTGCACCAGCGCCTTCCCGGCATCTCGGAATCGGCCAAGATCTTCGCGGGCGTCGACGTCACAAAGGAGCCGATCCCGGTACTGCCGACCGTGCACTACAACATGGGCGGCATCCCGACGAACTATCACGGCGAGGTGCTGACCCTGCGCAACGGCAACCCCGACACGGTGGTGCCGGGCCTGATGGCACTGGGCGAGGCGGCCTGTGTCTCGGTGCACGGGGCCAACCGCCTCGGCTCGAACTCGCTGATCGACCTCGTGGTGTTCGGCCGGGCCGCCGGTCTGCGCTGTGCCGAGATCGTCGAGCCGGGCGCCCGCCAGATGGACCTGCCGAAGGATTCCGCCGACAAGGCGCTCGCCCGCCTCGACCGCTTCCGCTACGCCAGCGGCGGTACCCCGACGGCGCAGCTGCGCGCCGAGATGCAGAAGACCATGCAGAACAACTGCGCGGTGTTCCGCACCGGCGAGGTGCTGGAGGAGGGCAAGACCCTCATCCACAAGGTCGCCGCCGGTATTCCCGACATCCACGTCAACGACCGCTCGCTGATCTGGAACACCGACCTCCTCGAGACCCTCGAGTTCGACAACCTGATCGGCCAGGCCGTCGTCACCATGGAATCGGCGGCCAACCGCAAGGAGAGCCGCGGCGCCCATGCCCGCGAGGACTTCCCGGACCGCGACGACAAGGAGTGGATGAAGCACACCCTCGCCTGGATGGACGACTCGTCCAAGCAGGTCAGCATCGATTACCGTCCGGTCCACACCTACACGATGTCGAACGAGATCCAGTACATCGAGCCGAAGGCGCGGGTATATTGAGGACACGACACTTGTCGTTCCCTGGACTGGTTCTCACGAGACGGATTTAGGCACGCCACACCATGGCTCAGTTTAATCTTCCCAAAAACTCTCAGATCACCGAGGGCAAGACCTGGCCTCGGCCCGCGGGCGCCAACAACCTGCAGGAATTCCGGATCTACCGCTGGAATCCCGATGACGGGAAGAACCCGCGCGTCGACGTCTACCAGGTCGATCGCGACGATTGCGGCCCGATGGTCCTCGACGCCCTCCTGTGGATCAAGAGCAAGGTCGACTCAACCCTGGTGTTCCGCCGCTCCTGCCGCGAGGGCATCTGCGGCTCCTGTGCCATGAACATCGAGGGCCAGAACGCGCTGGCCTGCACCATGGGCATCGACGAGTGCCAGGAGCACGCCAAGGGCAAGAAGACCGGCGCGGTGCGGATCTATCCGCTGCCGCACATGCCGGTGCTGAAGGACCTCGTCCCCGACCTGACGAACTTCTTCGCCCAGCATGCGTCCATCGAGCCCTGGCTCCAGACCGAGACGCCCGCGCCCGAGGGCGAGTGGAAGCAGACGCCGGAGGACCGAGCCCAGCTCGACGGACTCTACGAATGCATCCTCTGCGCCTGCTGCACCACCTCGTGCCCGAGCTACTGGTGGAACGGCGACCGCTTCCTCGGCCCGGCGGCCCTGCTCCAGGCCTATCGCTGGCTGATCGACAGCCGCGACGAGAACACCGGCGAGCGCCTCGATGCGCTGCACGATCCCTTCCGGCTGTATCGCTGCCACACGATCATGAACTGCGCCAACACCTGCCCGAAGAGCCTGAACCCGGCCAAGGCCATCGCCGAGATCAAGAAGATGATGATCGCCCGCGAGGTCTGATACGGGCTCCCCTCAATCAAAGCGGAGCGTGATTTAGGCAAGCCGGCGCGTCGTCTGGGCGAAGCCCAGATCCGCCATCCCGAAGGGATCAGCCGGATCTGGACTGAGGCTCGGCCCCGGTCGCGACCGGACATTGGAAGAAAAGGGGCGCGCGGTCGATCGGACCGCGCGCCCCTTTCTCATGTGCGGGGCTCCCCGGTGGGCGAGCTCCGCCGCGCCGGACTACTCAGCCGGGGCGTGATGGGGCCCATGCACGGTGGCCGGCTCCGCCTTGGGCTGGATGCCCTCGGTGGCGTCCTTGCGGCGGAAGATCCGCATCACCACCACGAAGAACACCGGCACGAACAGCACCGCCAGGATGGTGGCCGAGATCATGCCGCCGAGCACGCCGGTGCCGATCGCCTGCTGGCTCTTCGAGGCGGCGCCGGAGGCGATCGCCAGGGGCACCACGCCGAAGATGAAGGCCAGCGAGGTCATCACGATCGGTCGGAAGCGGAGCGTCGCCGCCTCGATGGTCGCGTCCACCAGGGAGGTTCCCGGCTTCCAGAGGTCCTTGGCAAATTCCACGATCAGGATCGCGTTCTTGGCCGAGAGGCCGATGATCGTGATGATGCCGATCTTGAAGTAGACGTCGTTCGGCAGCCCGCGCAGGTACACCGCCGCCACGGAGCCGATGACGCCGAGCGGGATGACCAACAGCACGGAGAACGGGATCGACCAGCTCTCGTAGAGGGCGGCCAGGCATAGGAACACGATCAGGATCGAGAGGCCGAGCAGCAGCGAGGCCTGTGAGCCCGCCTGCTTCTCCTGCAGCGACTGGCCGGTCCAGGCGTAGCCGAAGCCCTTCGGCAACTGCTCCATCAGCCGCTCCATTTCATTCAGCGCGTCGCCCGAGGTGTAGCCCGGGGCCGGCTCGCCGGTGATGCGCACCGACTGGTAGCCGTTGAAGCCGATGATCTGGGCCGGGCCGACGCCCCATTTTAGGTCGGCGAAGGACGACATCGGCACCATAGTCCCGGAGGCGTTCTTCACCCCGTAGTTCAGGATGTCGGCCGCCTTCAGGCGTTGTGCGTCCTCGGCTTGAACGATGACGCGCTGCATCTTGCCCCGGTTCGGAAAGTCGTTGGTGTAGACCGAGCCGAGATTGACCTGGATGGTGTTGTTGATCTCTTCGAAGTTGACTCCGAGGGCGGCCGCCTTCTCGCGGTCGATGACAAGCTCCGCCTGGGGCGCCGGGGGCAGGCCCTCGACATAGACCTTTTGCAGGACGGGGCTCTTGCGGGCGAGCGACAGCAACTGCTCCTGGGCCGCCATCAGGGCCGAGTAGCCCTTCTGCGCGCGGTCCTGGAGGCGGAAGCTGAAGCCCGAGGCGTTGCCGAGATTGTCGATCGGCGGCGGCTCGAGAGCCTGGATCACCGCGTCCTTGTACGATGCCAAAGCCTTGTTGGTGCCCTCGATTAGCTTGGCCGCCGAGTTGTCGGCATCGCGCTCACCCCAGGGCTTCAGGGTCACGAAGGCCTGCGAGGTGACCTGTCCCTGGCCGGAGAATGAGAAGCCGTTGACGACGGTCACGGTGGCGACGCCGGGCTGCGCGAGGAGGTGTTCCTCGACCTTCTTCACCGCCGCTTCGGTGCGGTTGAAGGAGGAGCCGGGCGGGGTCTGGATGTCGACGGTGAAGAAGCCCTGATCCTCCACCGGCAGGAAGCCCTCCGGCAGGCGGAGGAAGGCGTAGCCGAGGCCGATGACCAGGGCGAGATAGACCAGCATGACCCGGCCGGAGCGCTTGATCAGCCCGGCGACGCCGCGGCCGTAGCGGGCGGTCTCGCGATCCACCACCCGGTTGAACCAGCCGAAGACGCCGCCCTTCGAATGGCCGTGGCCCTTCTCGATGGGCTTGAGCAGGGTCGCGCACAGGGCCGGGGTCAGCGACAGGGCCAGCAGCGCCGAGAACGCGATCGAGGTCACCATGGCGATGGAGAACTGGCGGTAAATAATGCCGACCGAGCCGGGGAAGAACGCCATCGGGATGAACACCGCGATCAGCACCAGCGTGATCCCGATGATGGCGCCGGTGATCTGGCTCATCGCCTTGCGGGTGGCCTCCTTCGGAGAGAGGCCTTCCTCGTTCATGATGCGCTCGACGTTCTCGACCACCACGATGGCGTCATCGACGAGGATGCCGATGGCGAGCACCATGCCGAACATGGTGAGCACGTTCACCGAGAAACCTGCGAGCAGCATCACCGTGCAGGTGCCCATCAGGGCGATCGGGACCACGATGGTGGGGATGAGCGTGTAGCGGATGTTCTGGAGGAAGACGAACATCACGATGAACACCAGCACCACCGCCTCGACGAGGGTGTGCAGCACCTTCTCGATGGAAGCCTCGACGGCCGGGGTGATGTCGTAGGGGATGTCCCACTTCACGTTCGACGGGAAGAACTGCGACAGCTCCTCCATTTTGGCGCGGATGGCCGAGGCGGTCTGGAGCGCGTTGCCGTCGGGGGCCAGGGTGACGGAGATGCCGGCGGCCTCGCCGCCGTCGAGGCGGGTCGTGAATTTGTAGTCCTCGCCACCGAGCTCGATCCGGGCGACGTCGCGCAAGCGCACGTTGGAGCCGTCGGAATTGGCGCGCAGCACGATGGCGCCGAACTCCTCCGGCGCGGTCATCTGGCCCTTCACGATGATGGGGAAGTTGACCGGGTTGTTCTGCGGGCTCGGCATGGCGCCGACGGCGCCGGAGGCGATCTGGACGTTCTGGTTCGAGATCGCCTTCGACACGTCCGAGGCGTTGAGCGAGAGACCGCGCAACTTGTCGGAATCGATCCAGATGCGCAGGCTTCGCTCGGTGGAGTACAGCGTCGCGCGTCCGACGCCGGGGATGCGCCGGATCTCATTGATGACGTTGCGGATGAGGAAGTCGCCGAGCGCGATCTCGTCCATCGACTTGTCGGGCGAGACCAGGGTGATGATCTGCAGTGTCGCGGCGGAGGCCTCCTCCACCAGGGTGCCCTGCTGGCGCACTTCGGCGGGCAGCCGGGCCTCGACGCGCTTGAGGCGGTTCTGCACCTCGACGCCCGCGAGGCTCGAATCGGTGCCAGGCTGGAACTGGGCCGTGATCTCGACGACGCCGAAGGCGTCGCTGGCCGATTCGAAGCTCAGGATGTTGGCGGCCCCGTTCAGTTCATCCTCGATGAGCCGCGTGGTGCCCGTGTAGAGGTTCTCCACCGAGGCGCCCGGATAGGCGGTCGAGAGCGCGATGGAGGGGGGCGCGATCACGGGATACTGCGCCACCGGCAATTGCGGGATCGTGAGCAGGCCTCCCAGGATGATGAAGAGGGCGACGACCCAGGCGAAGACCGGTCGGTCGATGAAGAAGCGAGCCATGGTTCAGCGCACCTGCGACACGGGCTTGGGTGAGGCAGAACTCGGTGAATCGGAATTGGGCGACGCCGAGGTCGATGACGCAGGCTTGGGCGTGCCGGGCGCCTCGGCGGCCTCGCGCTCCGGTACCTCCGTATCACGGGGCTTCGGCTCGGCGTCGGCGGTGGCGATCTTCAGCTCGACGGTCTTCACCTGCTGGCCGACGGTGATCTTCTGCACGCCTTCGACGACCACCCGGTCGCCGGCCTTCAGGCCGGAGCGGATGACCCACTGGTTGTCGACCACCGGGCCGACTTCCACGGGCTGAAGCATGACCTTGCTGTCGTCGCGCACCACCCAGACCTCGGCTTTGCCGTCGTTGGTCCGCTGGATCGCCTGCTGCGGCACCGCGAGCGCATCGGTGTCGATGCCCTGCTTGATGCGGGCGCGCACGTACATCCCCGGGAAGAGCTCGTCATGCGGGTTCGGGAACAGCACGCGCAGGGTGACCTGCCCGGTGCTCGGGTCCGCCGTGACGTCGGAGAACAGCAGCTTGCCGGCCGAGCCGTAGAGCGTCCCGTCATCCATGATGATGTGAACGTTGGCCGTGTCCGCCGAGAGGCGCGAGAGCTCGCCGCTGGCGAGATCGCGGCGCAGCTTGTTCAGCTCGCCCACCGACTGGGTGATGTCGACGTAGATCGGGTCGAGCTGCTGGATGGTGGCGAGGTTGGCGGTGCCGCCCTGCTCCACCAGCGTGCCCTCGGTGAGGAGCGCGCGGCCGATGCGGCCGGAGATGGGCGCGCGGACGTCGGTCCAGTTGAGATTGAGCTTGGCCCGGTCGCGGGCCGCCTTGGCGCCGGCAACCTCGGCCTCGGCCTGCTTCAGGGCGGCGTAGGCGCTGTCGTACTGGGCCTGGCTCGCCGTCTGGCGCGAGAGCAGCTGCTCCAGGCGGTCGGCCTGCTGGCTCGCGAGGACCTGCGCGGCCTCCGTGCGGGCCAGCGCCGCCTCGGCGCTCTGCAGTTCGACCGCGAAGGGGGCCGGGTCGATCTTATAGAGGAGGTCGCCCTCCTTCACGAGGCTGCCCTGCTCGAACGTGCGCTTCACGACGAGGCCGGACACCCGCGAGCGGACCTCGGCGATGCGCAGGGGTGCCACGCGGCCGGGGAGATCCCGGACGTACGGAATCGGCTGCTCGCGGACGGTCACGATGTTGACCTCGGGGATCGGGCCCGGAACCGGCGCCGCGGCCTGCTGCTTCTGATTGCAGGCCGAGAGAGCGACCAGGACGACGCCCGCGGCGAGTGCGGTCGGCCGGGCCCCGAACAGGCGGTGGTTGAAAGACGTCACGATCGCGTCGCTCCTGCGAGATTCTGGCGGATGGCCCGCGTGGCGCAGGCCGGCATCGCCGCATTCAGGGTCCAGGGCCCCGTCGCCGCGAGCGGTCCGGGCCATGGCAAGCGCTGGGCCATGTGGCATGGCCGGGCGCGGTGGGGGCGGTGACAGGGGCCGAGGCATCGCCCGCGCCGCGGCGGCGCGGGTCGCATCGCTTAGACCCGGCCCGAATCGTCCGGTGACGATCCCGGAGATGGCCCACAATCTGGGCGTTCCGACGACACGGGTTGTATTCAACGCGAAAAAGTGACGTCGAATTCCGTGAGCGCCGGACGACTCCGGACCGTTCAGGCCGGGAGGGCGAGCCTGGGGGGGCGCTCGAGGGGAGCGACCGCGCGCGTCGCAAGGACCCGTAGGCTGCGGGGCATCGCGAGGCGATCCACCCTCTGCTTCGTCACGCGCGGGATCCGCAGGGTTGCGACGCTGCCGAAGCTGTCGTCGAGGTCGGCCATCGCAGCCGAGACGCGCGGGATCGTGTCCCGGTTCTCGGGCAGCAAGGCCTGAGACATCACGGTCTGGCGGGCGAAGCCGTGCGGTACGTCCCCCGCCATCCGCATCAGAGGCAGGACGGCGCAGACGAGGAGCAGGAGCGCGAGGAGACCGGACGCAAGCACGCCGACGGCGCGCACGACCGGGCGCGCCGCCGAGGGCGAAGCCGGTTCATGCACGTGCGAAGCCGCTTCGGCGGCGCGTGCGATCTGGACAGTGTTCGGTCTCACCGCACCGAGTCTGGGGATAGGCGGGCTTGGCCGCAAGTTCCTGCGGCATCGTGTCTGGGGGCCTGATGGCCCTCCGAGGGATCCCGAGTCGGGGCGTTGCCGGGATCACACAGGGGCACCGCGTTCGATCGCGGTGCGGTTGACCCCCCTTCCCCATCGCGCCAAGGCTCTCGCCCCCGACCACAAGCCTCCGGGAAAGCCGGGTCCTCGCGCCCGCCCTTTGCCGGTCCTCGGCTGGAGGAGAGACCATGCAGACGCGCCGCATTCTCGCCGCATCCGCCCTCGCGGCGGCCCTGACCGTATCGACCGGACCGGCCTTCGCCGGAAACCCGTTCGACAGCGGGCCGATCGCCGACTTCATGAACATCTTCAAGGAGCAGGCGATTCCGCGCGAGACCGTCGCCTGGAAGGGCGCCGAGAAGCCCGGCACCATCGTGGTCTCGACCAGCCAGCGGCGGCTCTACTACGTGCTCGGCGGCGGCCAGGCCGTGCGCTACGGCGTCGGCGTCGGCCGCCAGGGCTTCTCGTGGTCCGGCGAGAAGCACGTGACCATGAAGAAGGAGTGGCCGGATTGGCGCCCGCCGTCGCAGATGCTGGCGCGCCGCCCCGACCTGCCGCGCTTCATGGCCGGCGGCCAGGACAATCCGCTCGGCGCCCGGGCGCTCTACCTCGGCTCCTCGCTCTACCGCATCCACGGCTCGAACGAGCCCGAGACCATGGGCGCCGCCGTCTCCTCGGGCTGCATCCGCATGACCAACAAGGACGTGGTCGATCTCTACGATCGCGCCAAGGTCGGCACCAAGGTCGTCGTCCGCAACTGAGGCGTGCGTCCGGCGCTTCCCCTCGATCGCCATCCCGCCTCCAGTCGGCACTCACTGGACCATGACGTGAGGACGGGATGATCTTCGGGGTGGATATCGGCCTGATCGCGGGTCTGTTCGCGGTCGCGGTGGCGGCCGGCTGCGTCGACGCGATCGCGGGCGGCGGGGGTCTCCTGACCCTGCCGGCCCTGCTGCTCTCCGGCCTTGATCCCGTCTCGGCGATTGCCACGAACAAGCTCCAGGGCAGTGCCGGCGCGGTCTCCTCGACCCTCGCCTTCGCGCGCCGCCGCCTGATCCACTGGCCCGACGCCTGGAAGATCGCGGTGAGCGCCGGCTGCGCCTCGGTGGCGGGCGCGCTCTGCGTCAGCCTGCTGCCGCGCGCGGTGCTGGATGCCGCCGTGCCGATTCTCCTCGTGGCCATCGCGATCTACTTCGCGACCGCCAAGCGCATGAGCAACGAAGACGCCACCGCGCGGATCACCCCGAACTGGTTCGCCCTGACCTGGGCCCCGGCGGTCGGCTTCTACGACGGAGTGTTCGGCCCCGGCGCCGGCGCCTTCTACATGATCGGCTTCGTGACCCTGCTGGGATTGGGTGTGGTGAAGGGCACCGCCCACACCAAGCTCGCCAACGCCGCGAGCAACCTCGGCAGCCTCGCGCTCTTCGCGCTCGGCGGCCACGTCGTCTGGGCGATCGGCCTGATGATGGCGGTGGGCGCCTTCCTCGGAGCGCAGATCGGCTCGCGCCTGGCGATCCGCATGGGCGCCCGGCTGATCCGCCCGCTCCTCGTCACCATCGCCTGCCTGATGGCCCTGCGCCTCCTCTCCGACCCGGCCAACCCGCTGCGCCGGGTGGTGGCCGGATGGTTCGGGGGGTGACGGCCACTGCAGGGCGCCTGCGCCACTGAGAGGGCCGCGCGGTCTCCGCCGCCGTCGGCGCACGGTGTCGGCGGGAGCGCGTCACGATTTCTGCGCTGCCAGGACGTGCGCCACGATCGCGTTGGCGTGTCCATGCCCCATCCCGTGCTCGGCCTTCAGCATCGCCACGAGGTCCATGTGCTTGGCCGGAAGTCTCTCCCGGACGAGTTGCTGCCACGCCGCGATCGGGCGGCCGTACCGCTTCTCGATCGACGGGAAATACGACGCCGGTCCCTTGGTCGGTTCAGCCGGCATGGCAAAGCTTCCTCCGAAGGTGTCGGCGGCCCGATGTTTGCCGACGGGAGGCGCGGCTCGCAAGACCTCCGCGCCGGAGCCCGGTCGGAGCGACGAGGTGCGATGAGCGTCCCCGCGCCGTTTCCCGTCGCGACCCCGAGACATCGCGTCCGGTCGGAGCCGCTCCAGGCCGTTCGGTCCCGTCAGAACGTATAGGAGGCGGACACGACGAAGGTCCGGGGCGAGGCGACCGTCACGAAGGTGCCCGTCGTCAGCCAGTACCGGTTGTCCGCCACGTTCTCGACGTTGAAGCGGAAGACGAACGGCCTGTCGTCGAGGATCGTCGCGTAGCGGAAGCCAAGGTCGAACCGCGTCCAGTCCGGGAAGCGGACGGTGTTGGCGCCGGTGAGATAGGAGCCGGAGGTGTAGAGGACCCGGCCGTTCAGGGCGAGGCCCGGGACCCAGGGGGTATCCCATTCGAGGCCGGCGGAGACGGTCAGGTCCGGGACGCCCGCGGCGTCGTTCCCGCGCTGGAGCGGGTCGATCGGCTTGGTCAGTTCGGGACGCAGGAAGGTCGCGCTCGCGAATCCGCGCAGGGTCGGTGCGAGCGCCCCGAAGGCCGACAGCTCCAGACCCTGGTTGCGCTGCTCGCCGTTATACGCCAGGGTGTTGGTCGCCGTCTGGACCTGGTCCGGCCGGCTGATCTGGAACAGGGCCGCCGTCGTCGTGATGGTGCCCCAGTCGACCTTGATGCCGACTTCCTGCTGATCCGATTTGTAGGGACTCAGGATCGCGCCCGCGTTGCTGTAGCCGGGTCCCACGATGGTGCCGGCCGTCAGGCCTTCGGCATAGTTCGCGTACAGGGAGACGTTCTTCCAGGGCTTGAACACGATGCCGGCGAGCGGCGACGTGGCGTCCGCGTCGTATTCGCTGGTCCGCGCCTGGGTGACGGTGTCGTAGCTCTTTTGGTTCACCATCTGATAGCGGACGCCGGCGGTCAGCAGGACGGTGTCGTCGAAGGCCGACATCGTGTCGGCGACGGCGACGCTCGTCAGGGTGGTCCCGGCATAGCGCTGCGGGGCGATCCGCTCGCCGGTCACGACTGGCAGCGGCGCCGGCCGATAGATGTTGGACGGGACCGACTCGTCGGCCGAGTTCGCCACGTAGGCGTAGCCGTCCTCCCGCGTGAACCCGGTATAGACGAGGTTCACCGAGTGATTGATGAACCCGGTGTCGAAGCGGGCCTTGAGACCGGCATTGCCGCTGACGGTGCTGCTGTAGGAATCGTAGAAGGCGTTCACGAGCCGGAAGTTGCCGAGAACGTCGGCACCGCTCGGGAAGCCGAACACTCGGTAATCCGGGAAGGTCTGCCGATTGGACCCCGCGCGATATCCGATCCCGCCATAGGCCGTCAGCCAGTCGGTCAGATCGTATTCCAGGAAGGAGGCGACCGTGTTGTCCCGCTGCTGGAGCTGCGTCCCCGGGAACCAGTTGCTGCGCCCGCTGGGCGGGCGCGGAATGAAGGCGATATCCGATTGCAGGCCGATCTGCGGCCGGAAATTCTTGGTGTCGTCGTTCTGGGAGATCACGTCGAGCGCCCAGCGCAGGCGCTCACCCTGATAGTCGAGGGACAGGGCCCCGAGTCCCGTCCGCAGGTTTCCGTCCCGGATCGTCGCCTCGCCGTCCCGGGCCAGGCCGTTGAAGCGGACGCCCCATTCCTTGTTCTCGCCGCCGCGGGTGCTGGCATCGACATGAACACCGAAATTGCCGGGGCTGATGTATTGCGGCGTCACCTGGACGAAGGGCACATCGAGGGCGCGTTTCGTGACGATGTTGATGCTGCCGCCGACGCTGCCGCCCGGCGGAATGCCGTACATGAACGCGCCGGGTCCCTTCAGAAGCTCGATGCGCTCGATGTACTGCGCCGCCACGCGATTGGACGAGACCAGGCCGTAGAGGCCGTTCAACCCGACATCCTGCGCCTGAACCTCGAAGCCGCGGATCTGGAAGGTGTCGCTGAAGCCGTTGCTGGCCGTCGTCAGGCGGACTGAAGCGTCGTTGACGAGGGTGTCGGCCGCGGTGCGCGCCTGCTGGTCCTGGATGACCTGCTGCGTGAAGTTGACGGTGCTGAACGGCGTGTTCAGGGCGTCCCGGGTTCCGAGCACACCGAGGGATCCGCCCCGCGCGAACTGGCCCCCGGCATAGGGCGGCGGCAGATCCTTCAGGAGCCCAACGCCCTGGCCGCCGCGCCCCGTCCCGCCGGAAGGCCCCGCCACCGAAAGCTCGTCGAGCCGCACGGATTCTTGCGCTTTGGCGCTCGACGTCAGACCTACCGAGCTGAAGACCAGCGCAGTCGTGCTGATCAAAGCATACATCGAGGTTGCTGACAGCGCTGAGGTGATCTTGCGCACCCGTAGATCCTTGTGCTGGCGCCCGCGCCGCGTATCGAACTCTCGAGAATTACCTTAGAGTGATCCTAAATTGCTCATCGATACGTCGACATGTCTGGCGGTTAGTCGATCACGCACTGGTGATCAAGCGTCGGCAGGAAACGGTTCGAGGCCCGTGCCTTTGCGGCAACAATTCCTAATTGTTCTAATGCGGAAGTACCGGAAATCGGGGGTGCGGAGGGGGGCTTCGCTCCGGCCCCGGTCGGTCGCTGCGCGGATTTTTGGGCGATGATCCGGCGCATGTGTCCAGAAAAGCAGGTCGACCCAGGTGTCCTGACGATCTGATTTGAAGACTTCTTGCGAGCGGCCGGCAGACTGTATTCGACGATGACTGGAAGTGGAATTACAGTCCTGCGCACGAGACGCGCCGGCTTTCACGCAGACGGGGCGACGTTTCGGACGGGGGCGACTGTGTCGGCGGCAGCCTGAGCGACGCGATCCGAGCGCATATCGCGGAGCCGGCCCGCACCGGAAACGCCGGGGGCGCCCGCGGCGACGAGATCCGTCGCGGCATCGCCGATGGCATCGCGCAGTGCGCGCGGGGCCTGGATTCGAAGCCAGGGGAGCGGGGGCTCGACCAGGCGACGGGCACCGGTTGAGGGTCCGCGGCGGAGCAGGCCAAAGCCGAGAATCTCGTCGTCGCTGCCCGGGGCGTGGACGCCGAGGCCCGGTCCTTCGCGGACGGAGCGTTCGGCGGGGTGGCCCCGCCCCTCGGCGGGATGGTCGCGGGCCGTCCCGCGACCGCCGCCGCGGGTCTGCCGGCGAGCAGGGCGCCGAGTCGCCGGGGAGCGGTTCGCCGACGGCGACGGCCCGATCTGGCCCGGGACTGCGTCGCCTTTCACGTCCGGTTCACGACCCCGCACGGCATCCGCCGCTCGTTGCCACCGGACCAGCCCGCCCGGCCCGTCATGCGCCGGGCCGGGATCGGGGGGTCAGCGCGGCATGAACGCCCAGTAGTCGAGGTCGAGGATCACCGACGGGTCGTAGGCGTCGCCGACCTTGTCGGGATGGTTGCCGCAGGGCTGGTTCTTGGTGGCCACCGTGCGCAGGCGTAGCGCCCCGATGTCGGTGCGGCCGGGAAGCTCGGCGGTTTCCAGGACCTCGCTCCAGGCATAGACCGTGTCGCCGGCGAAGAGCGGGGCGACGTGACGGCCGGCATTGATGCCCGCCAGCGCGAAGGCGTTGCCGAGGCCGTTGAAGCTCAGCGCCCGGGCCAGGGAGATCACGACGCCGCCGTAGATCAGCCGGCGGCCGAAGCGGGTGTCCTTGGCGGCGTAGCCGTCGAAATGCACCTTGGCGGTGTTCTGGTAGAGGCGGGTGGCGATCTGATGCTCGGCCTCCTCGACGGTCATGCCGTCGACATGGTCGATCTTCTCACCGACGACGTAGTCGCCGAATCGGTGGGGCGAGCCTGAGAGCGCGCAATCATAGGCGGCCGGGTTCAAGGGCGGCAGGGCGCCGGCGAGGTCGGCCGGGTCCACCACCTTGGCGAAGGTCGGCACGTGCTCCTGCGCGATCTTGGCCTCGGGGTCGCGTTTCTTCACCAGCACCCAGCGGCAGTAGCTCAGCACGGTCTCGCCGTTGGCGTCCGAGCCGGTGGAGCGCACGTAGACGACGCCGGTCTGGCGGTTCGAGCTCTCCTTCAGGCCGATGACCTCGGAGACCGTCGAGAGGGTCTCGCCCGGATAGACCGGCCGGCGGAAGCCGCCCTCGGCGTAGCCGAGATTGGCCAGCGCGTTGAGGGAGATGTCCGGCACGGTCTTGCCGAAGACCACGTGGAAGGTGAGGAGGTCGTCGAGGGGGCTCTGCGGATAGCCGATGGCGCGCGCGAAGGCGTCCGAGGACTGCACGGCGAAGCGCGGGCCGTAGAGCGACGTGTAGAGCGCGACGTCGCCGAGGGTGACCGTGCGAGGCGTGGCGTGACGGAGGGTTTCCCCGAGGCGGTAATCCTCGAAGAATCGGCCGGGATTGGTCTTCATGACGGTCTCGTCCCCAGGGCGACGCGGTGGCGCGTCTGTTTTTTTGATGTCGGGCGGGCCGTCGTTGCGCCCCGCCCCTCGAAAGCCCGACCGGTCAGCGGATGTAGACGGAGGTCTGCGTCGGCACGAATTCGTGCAGCAGGCGGCTGGCGAACAGCAGCAGCAGCACCAGCACGATCGGCGAGAGATCGACGCCGCCGAGGTTGGGCAGGATGTTTCGGATCGGGCGCAGCACCGGCTCGGTGAGGCGGTAGAGCACCTCGCCGATCTGCGACACGATCGGGTTGCGGACATTCACCACATTGAACGCCACGAGCCAGCTCAGGACGGCGCTGGCGATGAGGACGTAGATGTAGAGCTGCACGACGGTGTCGAAGAGCCAGATGAAGGCGTTCATGCGCGGAAACGATGTCCTCGTGGCCCGCGCCCGCGGGACGCATCACGCCCACGCAAAGCTGCAGGATTTCGGGAATTGACAGGTCGGCGTGAGCGAGCCTAAAAGGCCGCCACCCCGGAACGGGGCTGTAGCTCAGATGGGAGAGCGCCGCAATCGCACTGCGGAGGTCAGCGGTTCGATCCCGCTCAGCTCCACCAGGTTTCCCCAACGCGGGACGGCCGGTGGTTTTCCAACCCGCGATCCGACCTAATCCGAAGCCCGCTCCGGGCCGGACTCAGTCGTCCTTCAGCGGATCGTGTCCCCAATTCATCAGCGACAGGCGCCAGGGGGACTCCTTCACCTTGTCGGCCTCCTTCGGGCCGCCCTGCTTGAGGTGACGGTGCACGTAGCCGACGACCTTGGCCATGTGCGCGTAGTCGTCGTCGGTGAGGTTGGTCTTCTTGGTGCGCAGAAGCTCGACGATGCGCCGCCCCTCGCGGTGGCCGGTGGCTTCGCCGCCATCCTTCTTCTGGCCGACCGACTGGCTCTCGTCGGTCTCCAGGAACGCGTCGAGCTTGGCCGCCGTCATGTTCACGGCCTCGTGGAACGCCTTGTAGGTCTCGGCGTGGTCGTCGCCCTTGTCTGCCATGCGGTTCTCTCCCGAAACGATCGGGCGGAAAACCGGGGTGAAACCCGCGCGGTTCCGACCCCGCGACGGCGCGTCCGCTCAGGCGATCAGTTGGGCCGCGCCTACGCGATCAACCCGGCCGTGCCTATGCGATCAACCGGGCCGCGGCTACGCGATCAACCAAGCCACGCCCATCACGCCGGCCAGGAATATCCCGTAGGTCACCAGGACGGCGACGATCTCACGGTGCTGGATGACGATGTTTTCTGAGGCGGACAGCATGGCGGTATGGCCGGGAGTGAAACGAGACCCTTCATCTCACGCCCGGCCTGAGAATTCGATGATCAGAACCACGGCGCCGACGAGGAAATTGCCGATGTCTCCCGGCGGCCACAGAGGCGTGCGCGGCCTCCTCAGGCCGGACGGTCGGCCGGCTGGTCGAACAGGAAGTCGTCGACGGCCGGGATGGTGACCGCGAGGCCGGCACCCGCGCCGTAGCTCGCCTTCGAGAGGCGCCACGGCGACTCGGTCCGGGCGCGGATGGCCTCGGACGGGCGCAGGCGCCGCGGCGTGCCGTCGGCCCCGATCTCCTCGATCAAGACGAAGCCGTAGACCTGGAGCCGCGCCGCGATCAGCTTGGTCTCGCGGTCGCCCGCCGCCACGGACAGGCTGCCCGTGGCATAAACCGAATCCATCAGGGCACGCTGCTCGCTGCGCCGGGCCGCGAGGCCGCCGCGGGGCGCCGACGGGGCTGCCGCCGACGGCTGGGGGCGGAGGGCGCGTCGGAAGGGGACCACATTGTCCATCGTCGCCGGAACGCTGCCCATACGCCACTGTCCTCACGCTGCACTCGAAGGGCCGGGCGAACGCCCCGGCACATCCCCTGATTTCGACGGTTCCGCTTAATGGGCCGCTAACGTTACCGGTCGGCGACGTCCCGTTTCCGGGCCGAACCACCGGTGCACGGCCGCGCTTGTGGATCGCTCGGCGGAATGGTCTACCGGGCCGGCAGGTCCGGCCGGAGAGGAGCGCGCGGCATGGCATCCATCTTCGAGGCCCACAGCTTCGCGATGATCGCGCATGCGGGGCAAATCGATAAAGGCGGGCAACCCTACATTCGCCACCTAGAGCGGGTCGCCAATGCGGCGGTCGGCCGGGCGGGGCACGCGAAATCGGTGGACCGCCTCGCCATCGAGCCGATGGAGGTGATGCAGGCCGCGATCCTCCACGACGTCCTCGAGGACACCCCGACCACTCCGATCGCCCTGCGGGCCGAAGGCTTTTCCGACGCTGTCATCGCTATGGTGGTGATGCTGACGAAGTCCGCCGAGCCGGTGCCGTACGACGCACGCATCTCCGCCCTGATCGCCAGGGGCCATCTCGGCGGGCTGCTGATCAAGATGTCCGACACGGAGGACAATCTCAGCCCCGACCGGACGCTGGCGAACGGCGAAGCCCGGCATGCGCGCTACGCGGAGGCGTTCGACCGCCTGAAGGCCGCCGCCGCCGCGCTCGGCTACACGGGTTCGTAGTCGGGCTCGCAAAAAGCCCCGCAGTGGGGCTGCGGGGCTCGGAACGCACTCAGGCCGTTCGACGGACCCCGATGGGGCCTGCTCACGGGCTTACTTGCGGGCTTACTTGCGGGCTTACTTGCCGCTGGGGGCCGCGCCGCTGCCGGTCTCGCCGTTGCCGCCGGTGCTGCCGCCGGGCGCGCCGACGGTCGCGGTGCTGGGCCCGCCGGAGGTGCCAGCCGGGGCCATGGTCGAACCCGTGGTGGCGGGGGCGCCCATCCGCTCCATCGACTTCTCGCTGTTGCTCTTCACGCTGCCCGGATTGTTCATGTTGCCCTCGGTGCCCGTCGCGGTCTGCGCGAAGGCGGTCCCCGTCAGGGCCAGGGCGATCGAGCCGGCAAAGGCAAGGGTCTTGATAGACATGCTGCGGTATCTCCCAGTTTTCGTTAGCTGATCGACCAACGCAGGCCCGCAATCAATTGTTCAAATTCTTTATCCAGGCTTGGCCCGCCCGGCACCGATCCCGTGGTCCGGTGTGGCGCGAACGATTCCGATCGTCGTGCCCGGTCGCGGGCACATTCGGCGGTGACCCACTCGACCCCGGCGAAGCGGGAGCCGGCGGCGCCGGCTCCCGCGCGGTCCTCAGGTGTCACTCTCGGCCCGGTCGGTGTTCTGCTCGGCCTCGTCGTAGGTGTAGCCCTCGAGCCAGTCGGCGCTGTTCTGCGAGCCGGCCGGATAGGGATTGACGGAGTCCGGCTGGCCAGCCTGCTTGGCCGCCCTGCCCTCGTCCATCACCATCTTGGATACCACTGCCATGTCGTGCGCTCCCGTTTGGACCTGTGCCTTACGGTAGGGCGCCGCCGGCGCGCGGGGACCCTCGGGCCCGCAAAAACCCGCCGCGGCCGGCGCCGGGCGGGTTTCCGTCGCCCGGGCGGAGCGGCTCCGCCCGGGACCACGCCGCTCAGGCGAGCTTGGTGGTGAAGCGGGCCGTGGTCTTGGCGCGGACCTCGTCCTCGGTAACGCCGTCGGCGAGTTCGACCAGCGTCATGCCCCCGTCGCCCTTCTTGTCGATGGCGAAGACGCCGAGGTCGGTGATGACCATGTCGACCACGTGGGTGCCGGTGAGCGGCAGGTCGCAGGCGTCCAGCAGCTTGGGGCTCTCCGAGCCGTCCTTGCCCTTGGCGGTGTGCTCCATCACCACCACCACCTTCTTGACGCCGGCCACGAGGTCCATGGCGCCGCCCATGCCCTTCACCATCTTGCCCGGGATCATCCAGTTGGCGAGGTCGCCGTTCTCGGCCACCTGCATCGCGCCGAGGATCGACAGGTTGATGTGGCCGCCCCGGATCATCCCGAAGGATTCGGCCGAGGAGAAGTAGCTGGTGGTGGGCAGCGCGGTGATCGTCTGCTTGCCGGCATTGATCAGGTCGGCATCCTCCTCGCCCTCGTAGGGGAAGGGGCCCATGCCGAGCATGCCGTTCTCGGATTGCAGCTGCACCGACATCCCGTCCGGGATGTAGTTCGACACGAGGGTTGGGATGCCGATGCCGAGGTTCACGTAGTAGCCGTCCTGCAGCTCTCGTGCGGCGCGCTCGGCCATCTGTTCGCGGGTCCAGGCCATGATCGTGGTCTCCTTGTCGGCTCTCAGACGGCGGCGGGCGGCACGGCGGGCTCGCCGCGCTTGCGGGTGGTGCGCTGCTCGATGCGCTTCTCGCGCTCCGGCACGTGGACGAGGCGCTTCACGAAGATGCCGGGGGTGATGATGGTGTCGGGATCGATCTCGCCGGGCTGCACCAGATGCTCCACCTGGGCCACGGTGATCGTGGCGGCGGTGGCCATCATCGGATTGAAGTTCCGCGCCGTCTTCCGGTAGATCAGGTTGCCCTCGGTGTCGCCCTTCCAGGCGTGGACGATGGCGAGGTCCGCGAACAGGCCGCGCTCCATCACGTAGTCCTCGCCGTCGAATTCGCGCACGTCCTTGCCCTCGGCGATCAGGGTACCGACGCCGGTCTTGGTATAGAAGGCCGGGATGCCGGCGCCGCCGGCGCGGATGCGCTCGGCCAGCGTGCCCTGGGGGTTGAACTCGATGGCGAGCTCGCCGCCGAGGTACTGGCGGGCGAATTCCTTGTTCTCGCCCACATAGGACGAGATCATCTTGGCGACCTGGCGGGTTTCCAGGAGCTTGCCGAGGCCGACGCCGTCGATGCCGGCATTGTTGGAGACCACGGTCAGGTTCTTCACCCCGGACGCGCGGATCGCATCGATCAGGGCGTCGGGAATCCCGCAGAGGCCGAAGCCGCCGCACATGATCATCATGCCGTCCTTCAGCACGCCGGCCAGCGCCGCCGTGGCGTCGGGATAAACCTTCTTCATGGATGCCCTCCTGTGTGGTTCTGTTCTTCGTCGGCGCGACCGTCACGCGAAAGCGGCGTCCTGCCAACCCCTTGTCGCGGTGCGGCCGTTACATTTTGCACTGCGCGGCACCGCCCGGACCGGGTCTGAGCGCGGGTCCGACCGGACGGCGTGGCCCGGGGGCGCTCGGGACGGCGGGACCGTTCCGGCGCGCTGCGTGGTGGATGGCACCGGGGCGTCGCCCCCGCCCGGGGAGACAAGCCGGGCGCCGAGGACTATCAGGAGAGGGTCGCCGGGTCTTCCGCGCGTCGCGGCTGCCGGGGCCGGACACGCCCATCCCCTCGTCGATCACGCGGTCCGCCGCGCGTCCCACACACCGGATGGAGGGGAATGCCCCTGCGCCGCCTCCTGTCCCTGATGTGCCTCGCGGCGTTCGTCGTCGCCCTCTCGGCCGCCTGCCTGCCCTGGTCGGTCGCGACGCCGCGCCTGCGGGCCTTCGTGGCACGGGACTTCGCGCGGGTCTACGGGCTCGCCATGACCGCGCGGGGGCCGACCGAGGTCACCCTGCTGCCGCTGCCGCGCCTGGGGTTTCGCGATGTCCGCCTGGCCGCGGGCGGCGTCGACGGTCCCGTCCTGGCGGAGGGCGGCGCCCTCTCCCTCCAGCTGAGCCTGCTGGCCCTGCTGACGGGGCGCCTCGAGGTGAACACCCTGGGGCTCGACGGCGCGACGGTCTACCTGCCCTCGGGGCCGGACGACGCCCGCTGGGCCGAGCCCGTTCGGCTTCTCGGCGCGCGCCTCGCGGTGGACGGCGCCGCGCATCCGCGCCGCATCAGCCTGTCGCGTGCCGTCGCCAAGGGCCTCGATCCCCGGGACGGCTCTCCCCAGACCGCCCGCGACCTCGACCTGACCCTGTCCTGGCCGCTCTGGAGCGCCCAGGCCGAGATCTTCGGCAGCTTCCAGTGGAGCGCCATGCCGACGCGGTTCTCCGTCTCGGGCCTGCGGGTGATCGACCTCCTCGACGGCGGCGCCACGCCCTACGCCCTCACGGCGAGCTGGGCCGCCGGGACCCTCACGGCCGAGGGCAGCGGCGTCGTCCGGGCCGAGGGCCTGACACTGACCGGGCTCGGCCAGTTCGAGACGCGGTCCCTGCCGGAGACCCTCGCCTGGGCCGGTGGCGACGTCGCCCTCTCGCCGTTCGTCAGGGCGTTCGGGATGACCGGCAATTTCGAGATGACGGGGCGTCAGCTCCTGCTGCCCAACGTCCGGGTCTCCTTCGGCGACAATCGCCTGGAGGGGGCCGGTGCCGTCTCCTTCGGACGGGGCCGTCCGGCCGTGCAGGCGACCCTGGCGGCCGAGACGCTGAACCTCGCGCCCCTGCTGGCGGATCTGCTGAGAGCCGTCGGCGCCCCCGACTGGCGCCTGCGCGCCCTCGCCCTCGCGCCCTATACCGGCGGCGACCTCGACCTGCGAATCTCGGCGGGCGCGGCCCGGTTCGGTCCGATCCTCGCCGAGGACCTGGCCGCCAGCGTCCTGGTCCGGGACGGGAATATCGAGGCGTCCCTGAGCCGCGCCGCCCTGGGGGGCGGAACCCTCAAGGGCCGCCTCGCCCTCGCCACCTCGCTCAAGGACGCGGCCGTGACCGACGCCAAGGTGCAGGGTGCCTTCGACCGGCTCGACCTGGCGGTCGTCCCCGGCGCGCTGCGCCCGGAGAACTGGATCCTCGGCACGGCGCAGGGCCAGTTCCAGGCCGAGGGCTCGGGGGCCGACCTGCACGCGCTGCTGCAGCATCTCGACGGTCATGCCGCCCTCTCGGTCGACGCCGGCACCGTGATCGGGCTCGACCTGAACGAGGCGGCCCAGCGCAATCGGATGCCGGCCCGGCGCGTCGGCCGCACGGCGTTCGAGCGTGCGACCCTGAGCCTGCGCTTCCGCGACGGAATCGGCGAGATCACCGAGGGCACGATGGAGGCCAACGTCCTGGCTGCCTCCCTGCGCGGCACCGTCTCGCTGCCGGACCGGCGCTGCGACACCCTCGCGGAGATCTCCGCACGGGGGACGGCGTCGGAGAAGCGGCCGCCGATGCGCGTCCAGATCGCGGGTCCCTTCGGCAACCTCGACGTGCGCAGCCTCGCCCTGGACGCCACGCCGGACCTGCGCGGCGGCGCGGTGGCGCCGTCAAAGTCCCTGCGGATGCCGGCCGTCGGGCTGGCCCTCCCGGCCGGCGCCCGCGCCTACGCCCCGTAGCGGAAGGCCGGCCCTCGGCGTTTCAGGCTACACCCTTGCGCCCGGTCAGCCACGAGGCGGTGAGCACGAGGGCGGTGACGGCGCCGACGAGAAGCGTCGAGGCCGCGTTGATCTCCGGGTTCACCCCGAGCCGGACCTGGCTGTAGAGCCGCATCGGCAGGGTCGTCGCCCCCGGCCCCGAGACGAAGCTCGCGATGACGAGGTCGTCGAGGGACAGGGTGAAGGCGAGGAGGAAGCCCGCCGCCAGGGAGGGCGCGATCAGCGGCAGGGTGACGGTGGCGAAGACCCGGCCCGGCGCCGCGCCGAGATCGGCCGCCGCCTCCTCCAGCGCGCCGTCGAGACCGCGCAGGCGCGCCCCGACGATCACCGCCACGAAGCCGAGGCCGAGGGTCGCGTGCGCGACGACCAGGGTGAGGAGGCCGCGATCGAGGCCGAGGCCGACGAAGAGCAACAGCAGCGACAGCCCGGTGATCACCTCGGGCATGACCAGCGGCGCGTAGATCAGCCCGGTGAAGACCCGCCGGCCGGCGAAGCGCCCGCCCCGGTCGAGGGCCAGGGCCGCCAGGGTCCCGAACACCGTGGCGAGGGCGGCCGAGGCCAGCGCCACCGCGAGGGAGACGCCGGCCGCCGCGCGCAAGGGGGCGTCGGCGGCGAGCACGCCGTACCAACGGGTCGAGAACCCGCCCCAGACCGTGACCAGGGCCGAAGCGTTGAACGAGTAGATCACCAGGATCAGGATCGGCGCGTAGAGGAAGCCGAGCCCGAACGTGAGGGCGATGCGGTCGAGGGCCCTCACCGGCCGGCCTCCCGCGCGGTCGCCCCGTCCTCGCGGAACAGGATCAGCGGGCCGACCACCAGGACGAGGACCAGGATCGCCACCGCGGAGGCGAGCGGCCAGTCGCGGTTGGAGAAGAACTCGCTCCACAGCACCCGCCCGAGCATCAGGGTGTCCGAGCCGCCGAGCAGGTCCGGGATGATGAACTCGCCCACCATCGGCACGAAGCAGAGCAGCGCCCCGGCCACCAGCCCGGGGCGGGCCAGCGGTAGGGTCACGGTCCAGAACACCCGCGCGGGCCCGGCGCCGAGATCGGCCGCGGCCTCGGCCAGGCGTGGGTCGCGCTTGGCCAGCACGGCGTAGAGCGGCAGCACCATGAAGGGCAGGTAGGCGTAGGTGAGCCCGATCAGCACCGCCCCTTGGGTGTTCAGGATCTCCAGGGGCTGCGCGATCAGCCCGAGCCGCATCAGGCCGGCGTTGAGCAGCCCCTCGGGCTTCAAGATCGCGATCCAGGCATAGATGCGGATGAGGAAGCTCGTCCAGAACGGCACGATGAGGAGCGCCACGAGGAGCGGCTGACGGCGCTCCGGGGCGCGGGCCATGGCGTGGGCGATCGGGGTGCCGATCAGGGCGAGAATCGCGGTGGCGACGGCCGCGAGCGTCACGGAGGACAGGGCGGCGTCGCGGTAGAGGGCGTCGCCCGCCAGCGTTTCGAAGTTGGCGAAGTCGAGGGCCTCGAGGAAGCTGCCCCAACCCTCGAACCCCGCGCTCCAGTCGAGCACCGGCAGGTAGGGCGGCTGCGCGGTGGCCGGCGTCGAGAGGCTGATCTTCAGGGTCAGGATCACCGGCAGCAGCACGAAGGCGGCGAGCCACAGGGCGGGCAGGACCGGGAGCCAGCGCTTCATGCTCACCCCGCCGCCGGCATCAGCCAGGCCCGCTCGGGCGGATAGGACAGGTGGACGGTCTCTCCCACGCCGGGCGCGTCGGCGCCCGTGGGCGCGCTCACCCGCCAGAGCGATCCGTCGGCCATGCGGACCCGGAGCCGGATGCGGTCGCCGAGATAGGTCGTCTCGACCACCTGCCCGGGCAGGGCCCGTCCGTCCCCGGACGGGGTGCGGGCCAGCGCGATCCGTTCGGGCCGCAGGGCGATGACGCCTTCCCCGTCGGCTGCGCCGCGGGCGCGCATTGGCCCGAGCGCGGTGTCGAGGGTGGACAGGCCGCCGGGGTCGCGGTCCAGCACCCGGCCCGGGATCAGGTTCACGTCGCCCAGGAGCCCGGCGACGAAGCGGTTGGCCGGGCGCTCGTACAGGCTCGCCCCGTCACCGATCTGCACGAGGCGGCCGCCCTCCATCACGCCGATGCGGTCGGCCAGCGCCAGGGCCTCGCCGGGATCGTGGGTGACCACGAGGAAGCTCGTGCCGAGGCGCCGCTGCAGGGCGCGCAGCTCCCCTTGCGTCTCCTCCCGCAGGGCGCGGTCGAGGGCGCCCAGCGGCTCGTCGAGGAGCAGCACCTTCGGCGCGCGCGCCAGGGCGCGGGCCAGCGCCACCCGTTGCCGCTGCCCGCCGGACAGGGTGTCGGGCCTGCGCGGGCCGAACCCGTCGAGACGCACGAGGCGCAGGAGCTCGTCCACCCGCGCCGCGCGGGCCGCGCGCCCGAGGCCGGTGAGGCCATAGGCGATGTTGGCGGCCACGCTCATGTGCGGGAACAGGGCGTAGGACTGAAACATCATGTTGACCGGCCGGCGATGCGGCGGGTCGGCCGTGATGTCGGTGTCCCCGAGGCGGATCGTGCCCGAGGTCGGGCTCTCGAAGCCGGCGATGAGGCGCAAAAGCGTGCTCTTGCCGCAACCGGAGGGACCGAGCAGGCAGACGAACTCGCCGGGCTGCAGGGTGAGGTCGAGGTCGGCCACCGCCGCGTGCGCGCCGAAGCGCTTGCCGAGGCCGGCACAGGTCAGCAGGCCGGCGGGACCGGGCGTGCGCGTCGACGCCATCGCGGGTGCCGGACCCTTAGCCATCCTCGCGCAGCGCTTCGGCGACGCGGGCCTCCAGGAGGTCGGGCCGGCGGATCACCAGGGCGCCGCGAGTCCGGTCGATCAGGCCGTCGGCCGCCATCACGGTGAATTCCCGCGTCACCTGCTCGCGGCGGCAGCCGATGCGGGCGGCGAGCACATGGTGGTAGGGCGGCGGCGTGACCACCCGCTCGCCGTCGCCGCCGGCGCGGGGCACCGACAGGCGCAGCAGCTCGGCATAGAGCCGGTGGCGCAGGTCGAGGAGCGCATGCTCCATCAGGCGGGTGTTCAGCTCGCGCACGCGCTTGGCCAACAGGCGGAACAGCCGGTCGGCGATCGCCTCGGAGGCGAAGATGATCTGCCGGAACACGGGGGCGGGCACCACGCAGACCTCGCCGCGGGTCAGGGCCGTGACGTTGGCCGAGCGGCCGATGCCGTCCAGCGCGGCCAGCTCGCCGAAGAAGGCGCCGCCGCGCATCTCGCCGAGAATCACTTCCTTGCCCGATTGCGAGCGGTTGAGGATGCGCACTTCGCCGGAGGCCAGGAAATAGACGTCGGTGGAGACGTCGTCGTAATCGACCAGAACCTCGTTCTCGTCGAAGCGGCGCCAGTGGCAGCGCGTCTCGTAGACGGACAGCTCGATTCCCGGCTCCTTGAAGAACGGGATGGTCGTCAGCCGTCCTGTGGTCACGCGTCCTGCCCCCTCGATGATCGAACCTGATCGATACGCCGTGCAATTCCTGGGTCAAGCTGTCCCGTACTGCTCGCCTGCCGATAGGCGTGGATGCGAGGTCCGCGCCAACCGCACAGGCCGGTGCGGGGCGCGCGGCCCCGGCCGCTTGCCAGTGAGGCCCCGACCCCGCAAAAGCGCGCCATGCTCCGCGTCAACGACCTCACCTACCGCATCGGCGAGCGCCTGATCCTCGACGGCGCCACCTTCGTCATCCCGGATCGCGCCCGCGTCGGCCTCGTCGGGCGCAACGGCGCCGGCAAGACCACCCTGTTCAAGGCGATCCTCGGCGAGCTGCCCACCGAGGGCGGCACGGTCTCGATGCCCAAGGGCATGCGCATCGGCGCGGTGGCCCAGGAGGCGCCCGCCGGCCCCGAGACCCTGCACGCCGTGGTGCTGGCCGCCGACACGGAGCGCGCCCGCCTGATGGCGGAGGCCGAGCACGCCGACGGCCTGCGCCGCGCCGAGATCGAGACCCGGCTGGTGGACATCGAGGCGCACTCGGCGCCGGCCCGCGCGGCGGCGATCCTCCACGGTCTCGGCTTCGATGCGGAGGCGCAGGGGCGCCCCTGCGCCGACTTCTCCGGCGGCTGGCGCATGCGCGTGGCGCTCGCCGCCGTGCTGTTCTCCGAGCCCGACTTGCTGCTCCTCGACGAGCCGACCAACTACCTCGACATCGAGGGCACGATCTGGCTCTACGACTACCTGGAGCGCTATCCCCGCACGGCCGTCATCATCAGCCACGACCGCGACCTCCTCGACGAGTGCGTCGATCACATCCTGCACCTCGACCGGGGCAAGCTCAGCATCTACCGGGGCGGCTACACGAGCTTCGCCCGGCAGGTCGCTGAGAAGCGCGTGCTCCAGGCCAAAGCGAAGCAGAAGCAGGACGCGGAGCGGGCCCATCTCCAGAGCTTCGTGGACCGCTTCAAGGCCAAGGCCACCAAGGCCCGGCAGGCCCAGTCTCGCGTCAAGCGCCTCGCCAAGATGGAGATCATCGCCTCAGTGATCGAGGACGACGTGCCGGCCTTCCGCCTGCCGAGCCCCGAGCGGCCGCTCTCCCCGCCCATCGTCGCCATGGAGCGGGTGCAGGCCGGCTACCCGGACCGGATCGTGCTCACGGGCCTGAACTTGAGCCTCGCACCCGACGACCGGGTGGCGCTGCTCGGCGCCAACGGCAACGGCAAGTCGACCTTCTGCAAGCTCATCGGCGGGCGCCTGCCCCCCTTGAGCGGCGACTTGCGCCGCTCCTCCAAGATGGAGGTCGCCTACTTCGCCCAGCACCAGCTCGACGAACTGCGCCCGGCCGAGAGCGCCTACGCCCATGTCCGCGACCTGATGCCGGACGTGCCCGAATCGAAGGCCCGCGCGGCGGCGGCCCGCCTGGGCTTCTCGGGCACCAAGTCGGAGACGCCGGTCTCCCAGCTCTCCGGCGGCGAGAAGGCGCGCCTGCTGATGGGGCTCGCGGCCTTCCGCGGCCCGCACCTCCTGATCCTCGATGAGCCGACGAACCACCTCGACATCGAGAGCCGCCAGGCCCTGGTGGAGGCGATCAACGACTACGAGGGCGCCGTCATCCTAGTGAGCCACGACCGCTTCCTGGTGGAGGCCTGCGCCGACCGGCTCTGGCTCGTCTCGAACGGCAGCGTGAAGGCCTTCGACGGCGACATGGACGATTACCGCCGCTACGTCCTCGCCGGGCCGGAGCGCGAGGCCGAGAAGGGCGCGGCGGACTCCACCGGCGGCGCCAAGGCGATGGAACGGCGCTCCAATGCCGACCGCCGCGTCGCTCTCGCACCCCTGCGCAAGAAGCTCGAGGGCGTCGAGGCGCGCATGAAGAAGCTCACCGACGCCATGGCCAAGATCGACGCGGCGTTGGCCGACGGCACCGCCTTCCAGGCCAACCCGGCCAAGGCCGGCGAACTCGCCAAGATGCGCGCCGACGCCGCCGCCGCCCTGGAGACGGCCGAGGAGGAGTGGCTGGAGCTCAGCGGCGAGATCGAGGGCGCGACCGCCTGAGCGGGGTCGAGCCGCTCCCCGCGGTGCTGCGATACTCCAGGAGAGGACCCCGTGTTCGGAAATCAGCCCGCAGCACCCCGTCATCCCGGGGCCGCGCAGCGGAGCCCGGGATCCAGACACGCAGGTCGTGTAAGACTTCACGCTGTCGGCGGTTCTGGATTCCGGGCTCGCCTGCGGCGCCCCGGAATGGACGGTGCGGTCGCGGCTGCCTTTCCGGTGATGGGGGCACGCACGCATCCTCCCTCGACCGGCGGCGGCTGGCGGAGCCACCCCCACGCCTCACCTTTCCCCACAAGGGGGAGAGGAACGCGTTCCGCTGCCCTCGGGCGTCGCCTGCGCAAAGAGGCACGACGTAGCCCTCCTCCCCCTTGTGGGGAGGAGTTGGAGGCGGGGGTGGTTGGGCGACCCTTGACCGGCGACGTCTGGCGGAACCACCCCCACTCCTAACCTCTCCCCACAAGGGGGAGAGGGACGCGCCCTGTCCTGGGGCGTCGTTTGCTGGAGAGGCACGACGCACCCCTCCTCCCCCCAAGGCGAGCGAGACGCGCCCTGATCGTGAAAGGACCAGCACCGACCGCAAGGCCGCTCGGAAACATCCAAACCGCCGGGGCGTTTCCGACGGCGCAACCCGAGGGACCCCGACGATGCCTGATGCCCCCCGCCGCCGGCTCGGGCCCTTGCTGGCGCTGCTTCCTTTCGGTGCCGCCGGGGCCTGTATCGCCTATAGCCGCCTCGGCATCGACCATCGTCGCCGGATGCCGCCCGCCCTCCCCGGCCGGCAAGAATGCCTGGGCAGCGATGCGGGCGGGCTGTCGTTCTACGCCGATGGGCCGGCCGAGGGCGTGCCGCTCCTGCTGATCCATTCCGTGAACGCGGCGGCCAACGCCTACGAGGTCCTCCCGCTCTATCTGCACTACGCGAAGCAGCGTCCGGTCTACGCCCTCGACCTGCCAGGCTTCGGCTTCTCCGAGCGCAGCGACCGGGTCTACACGCCGGAGCTGATGACCGCGGCGATCCACGCCATGGTGGCCGAGATCCGCCACCGGCACGGGGGCGCCGCCATCGACGTGATGGCGCTTTCCCTCTCGGCCGAGTTCCTGGCCCGGGCGGCCCTGGCGCGCCCCGACGATTACCGCAGCCTGGGGCTGATCAGCCCGACCGGTTTCGACAAGCGCTACGAGCGCCGCAATCCGTCCGGCAGCGACACGGCCCGGGCGGTGGCGGCCTATCCGCTCTGGGGCCAGGCGCTGTTCGACCTCCTCGTCAGCCGCCCGAGCATGCGGTTCTTTCTCGAGAAGACCTGGGGCTCGCGCAGCATCGACGAGGGCCTGCTGGATTACGACCAGATCTCGGCCCACCAGCCCGGCGCCGAATTCGCGCCCTTCTCGTTCCTGGCCGGGCACCTCTTCGCCACCGAGACGGGCCGGATCTATCCCCGCCTCGACCGGCCGGTCTGGATGATCCATGGCACCCGCGGCGATTTCGTCGACTACCGATACGCCGACCGCTTCCGCGGCGATCCGAACTGGACCCTCGACGTGCTGGAGACGGGCGCTTTCCCGCATTTCGAGCGCCTGGGCGCGGTCACCGCCCGCTACGACGCCTTCTTGGCGCGCCACGCGCGCTGAGAGCTCTGCCTAGCGCGCCAAGCGCACCGAGAATCCTGCCTGGCGCGGCTTGGGCGGTTGAGCCCCTGGTCGGTCGCGCCGCGCCGGGTTAGTCGAGGGGCACGCCCCTCGATAAAAATCCGGAGCCCCGATGTCCGACCTCACCCTCGCCGCCGCGCAGACCATCGTCGCCACCGCCCTGGAGACCGCCCGCGCCCACAAGCTGAAGCCCCTGGCCGTGGTCGTCTACGACGCGCGCGGGGCCCTCAAGGCGATGGGCGCCGAGGACGGGACTTCCCTGCGCCGCGCCGAGGTGGCGATGGGCAAGGCGAATGGCTGCCTTGCCCTCGGCCTCGGCGGCCGGGCGATCCACAAGCGCGCCGAGGAGCAGGCCTACTTCGTCGCCGCCGTCAGCCACCTCGTCGGCCCCGCCGCCCTGGTGCCCGTGCCGGGCGGCGTCCTGATCCGCCGGGGCGAGGCCGTGATCGGCGCCGTCGGCATCTCGGGCGACACCTCCGACAACGACGAGCTCTGCGCGCTGGCCGGCATCGAGGCGGCGGGGCTCACCGCGCAGACCGGCGCCTGAACCGATGCCGCGCCCGCATCGGCGGCACTGGCTCGTCGGCGGCGCGGCGCTCCTGGCCGCCGGAGGCCTCGGCCGGGCTGTGGCCGCGCCGGCGGACCTCTACCGGCGCGGCAACGATGCGGACCCCGAGACCCTGGACCCGCACAAGTCCTCGACGGTGGCCGAGGCGCATATCCTGCGCGACCTCTACGAGGGCCTGCTCACCTACGACAATCACGGCGCGATCATCCCCGGGGCGGCCACCGCCTGGACCCTGTCCGATGATCGCCTTACCTACGACTTCGCCCTGCGCGCCGACGGGCGCTGGTCGAACGGCGATCCGGTCTTAGCCGGGGATTTCGTCTTCGCCCTCCGGCGCATCCTCGCCCCCGCCACCGCGGCCAAATACGCCGAGGTCCTGTTCCCCCTGAAGAACGCCCGGGCGGTGAACCAGGGCGGATTGCCCCCCGAGGCCCTCGGGGTCGTCGCCCCGGACGAGCGGCGCCTCGTGCTGACCCTGGAGCAGCCGACGCCGTACCTGCTCGAACTCCTGACGCACCAGACCTCGCTGCCCGTGCATCCGCCCTCCCTGGCCCGGCACGGCGACGCCTTCGCGCGGGCCGGCAACAGCGTGACCAACGGCCCCTACCGCTTGGCGGAGGTGGTACCGAACGACCGCATCACCCTGGAGCGCAACCCGCATTTCCACGCGGCGGCCACGGTGGCGATCCCGCAGGTGGCCTTCCTGCCAACGCCGGACCTGTCGAGCGCGGTCCGGCGCTACGCGGCCGGCGAGATCGATTCGCTGGCCGACCTGCCCGGCGACCAGATCGCTTCGCTCAAGGCGCGCTTCGGCTCCGAAGTGGTGCTCGGCCCCTCACTCGGCCTCTATGCGCTCGCGGTGAACACCCGCAAGGCGCCCTTCGACGACGTCCGGGTCCGGCGCGCCCTCTCCCTCGTCATC
The DNA here is from genome assembly GCF_059816145.1 of Methylobacterium sp. 001424705. Taxonomy (NCBI): domain Bacteria; kingdom Pseudomonadati; phylum Pseudomonadota; class Alphaproteobacteria; order Hyphomicrobiales; family Methylobacteriaceae; genus Methylobacterium; species Methylobacterium sp. 001424705. The sequence goes on from NZ_JCBANU010000002.1 coordinate 57,458, forward strand.
GACCGCGAGTTCCTGGCCAGCCAGCTCTGGGGCGGGACCATGGACCCGGCCTATTCCCTCTGCCCGCCCGGCCTCGACCATTATCGCCGGCCGCCCGAGACCGAAGGCCGCGAGGCCCTGCCGATCGATCGCGAGGACGAGGCCCGGGCGCTGCTGGCGGCCGCCGGCTTCGGCGAAGGCCGGCCCCTGCGGCTCGAGTATCGCTTCAACACCAGCGACAACAACCGCAACACGGCGCTCGCCATCGCCGACATGTGGCGCGGCATCGGGATCGAGACCCGCTTCGTCTACACCGACGCCAAGACCCACTTCGCCTACCTGCGCGACGGCGGCGACTTCGACGTGGCCCGCATGTCCTGGATCGCCGACTATTCCGACCCACAGAACTTCCTGTTCCTGCTGGAGACGGGCAATGACGGCCTCAATCCCGGCCATTACAGCAACCCGGCCTACGACGCCCTGATGCGGCGGGCGGCGGCCGAGCGCGACATCGCCCGACGGGCCGACCTCCTCTTCGCGGCCGAGACGATCGTGGTCACCGAACTGCCCTGGATCCCGGTGATGCACACCCGCTCGAAGGCCCTGATCGCGCCGCGCCTCGCCGGCTACCACCCGAACCTGCGCAACGCCGCGCCGACCCGGTTCCTGAGGCTGACGGCGTGATCGGCTTCGTCCTGCGCCGCCTCCTCCAGGCGATCCCGACCCTGCTCGCCGTGGTCACCGCGAGCTTCTTCCTGATCCGCCTCGCCCCGGGCGGGCCCTTCGACCTGGAGCGGCCCCTGCCCCCGGCCGCCATGGCCAACCTCGCCCGGGTCTACGGCCTCGACCAGCCGCTGATCGTCCAGTACGGGCGCTACCTCGGCGCCCTGCTCACCGGCGATTTCGGGCCCTCCTTCTCCTTCCGCGACCTCACCGTGGGCGAGCTGTTCGCCCGCGGCCTGCCGGTCTCGATGACGCTGGGCGCCCTCGCCCTGGCGCTCGCCCTGGTGCTCGGCATCGGCCTCGGCGCGCTGGCGGCCTTCCGCCGGGGCAGCGCCGTCGACCGCCTCGTCGGCCTCGGTGCCGGCCTGACGCTCGCGGTGCCGACCTTCGTGGTGGCGCCCCTGCTGCAGATCGTGTTCGGCCTGACCTTGCGCTGGCTGCCGGTGGGCAGCTGGGAGAACGGCGCGCCGGCCAACCTCGTGCTCCCGGTGGTCACCCTGGCCCTACCCCAGGTCGGGGCGCTCGCCCGCCTCACCCGCGCCGCCCTGGCGGAGGTGCTGGCCGCGCAGCCGGTCCGGACCCAGCGCGCCATGGGCCTGCCGCCCCACCGCATCGCCCGCCACGCCCTGCGCGGCGCCCTGCTGCCGGTGGTGGCGATCCTCGGGCCGACGGCGGCCTCGCTGCTCACCGGCTCGGTGGTGGTCGAGACCATTTTCGGCCTGCCCGGCATCGGCCGCTACTTCGTCGACGGCGCGCTCAACCGCGACTACACCCTGGTGATGGGCACCGTCGTGCTGGTGGCCGTCTTCGTCATCGCCCTCAACCTCGTGGCCGATCTCCTGTCCGGCCTTCTCGACCCGCGCCTGCGGGCGGCCCGGTGAGGCGCGTCCTCGGGCGCCTCGCCCGCAACGGGAGCGCCCTGGCGGCCCTCGCCGTCCTGGCGCTGGTCGCCCTCGCCTGCCTCGCCGGTCCCCCGCTCACCGGCCACGATCCGGGCCGGATCTATCCCGACCTCGTGCGCACCGCGCCCTCGCTGCGCGCCCATCCGCGCCCCGAGGCCATCGCGCCGGCGGTGGAGCGCCTCGCCTTCCGCATGCGGGTGACGGCCGCGGACATCCGGGTCGCGGACGGGCGCCTGCGCGTCACCCTGTCGGCGCCGAACCCGATCAACGCGCGGGTGCTGAGCTACCTGCCCCGCTCGGACCTGTTCGGCCCCGCCACCATCCTGTCGCGGGAGGCCGAGGGGCGCCGCCTCGTGGTCGAGGCGCCGGTGCGGCGGCTCTTTTTTCCCCTCGGCACCGACGTGCTCGGGCGCGACCTCCTTACGCGCAGCCTCGTCGCCGGCCGGATCTCGCTCCTCATCGGCCTCGTCGCCACCGGCGTCGCGCTCCTCATCGGCGTCACCTACGGGGCGGTGGCGGGCTATGCCGGCGGCCGGGTCGACGCGGTGATGATGCGCGGCGTCGACGTGCTCTACGCCCTGCCCTTCGTGTTCTTCGTCATCCTGCTGCTGGTGTTCTTCCGGGCCGGGCTCGGGCTGATCCTCGTCGCCATCGGCGCGGTGGAATGGCTCGACATGGCCCGGATCACCCGGGCGCAGACCCTGTCGCTGCGCCACCGCGACTTCGTGCGCGCCGCCGAGGCGCTCGGCCTCTCCGCGGTCGCGATCCTGCGCCGGCACATCGTCCCCAACACCCTCGGGCCCGTCACCGTGGCGGCGACCCTGCTGGTCCCCAAGGTGATCCTGCTGGAGAGCTTCCTCTCCTTCCTCGGGCTCGGCGTGCAGGAACCGTCCACGAGCTGGGGCGCCCTGATCGCCGAGGGCGCACGGGCCATCGAATCCGCCCCCTGGATGCTCGCCGCCCCGGCCGGGTTCCTCGTCGCCACCCTGGTGGCACTGAACGTGCTGGGCGACGGCCTCGCCGAGGCCCTCGACCCGCGTCTCAGCGCGGATTGGTGAGTCCGGGATAAACCACCCGGACCACGCGCCGCTCTTCCGGGATCTCCGAGACCGGCCGGCCCTTGGCGTCCCGCGCAGGGCCCGCCTCCGCCGGCACGACGTCGCTCGGCCGCAGTCGCCACGGATCGAGGGGCCGCGCCGCCGCGCCGCGTCCCGCTTCGGATGCGGCGGCGGGCGGGACCCCGAGGGCGGTGAGGGCGAGAAGCAGGGCGGAAGACACGCGGGCAGGCATCGGCAGGGCGTCCGGGAGAGCCTGCCGAGTTCAGCGGAGATGACTTAACCTTTGCGTGAAGCTTGGCGGAACCGCCGGGCACCGCGCCGGATTGCCAACAACTGTCGTACAGCACGGTTAACGAGGATTCGATGGCAACCAAGGCCGTGGCGGACCGGGGCAGCGCGAGCGCGGGGACGACGCCGGAGCGGGTCCCGATGGGAACCGTGATCGACACCGACATCTCCGCCCGGCTCGACCGCCTGCCCTGGGGGCGCTTCCACGTCCTCGTCATCGTGGCGCTGGGCATCACCTGGGTGCTCGACGGCCTCGAAGTCACCCTCGCGGGCTCCCTCGTCGGGGCGCTGCGAGCCGAGCCCATGAGCTTCACCGAGTTCGACATCGGCCTCGCGGCGAGTTCCTACCTCGTCGGCGCCGTCACGGGCGCGCTGGGCTTCGGCTGGCTGACCGACCGCATCGGCCGCAAGAAGCTCTTCTTCATCACCCTGGCGCTCTACCTCGCCGCCACCGCCGCCACGGGCCTGTCCTGGAATATCTACAGCTTCTGCCTGTTCCGCTTCCTCACGGGCGCCGGCATCGGTGGCGAATACACGGCCATCAACTCGACGATCCAGGAACTCGTGCCGGCTCGCGTGCGCGGCTGGACCGACCTCGTCATCAACGGCTCGTTCTGGATCGGCGCGGCGATGGGCTCGTTCCTCTCCATCGTGGTGCTGCGCCCGGGCATGATCGACCCGGCCTGGGGCTGGCGCATCGCCTTCTTCGTCGGCGGCGGCATCGGCCTCGTCATCCTCCTCCTGCGCACCTGGATTCCCGAGAGCCCGCGCTGGCTCGCCACCCACGGCTACGTCGCCGAGGCCGACCGCGTGGTCACCGCCATCGAGAAGCGCTTCACCGACGAGGGCCACACCCTGCCGCCGATCGACGAGGGCAAGCGCATGAAGCTCAGGACCCGCAGCCACACCCCCCTCAAGGAGGTGTTCGGCACCATGCTGGTCGGTCACCGCCGGCAGACGTTCGTCGGCCTCGCCCTGATGGTGGCGCAGGCCTTCTTCTACAACGCCCTGTTCTTCACCTACGCCCTGGTGCTGCAGCGGTTCTACAACGTGCCGGGCGACCATGTCGGTTGGTACCTGCTGCCGTTCGCCCTGGGCTCCTTCCTGGGTCCCGTGCTCCTCGGGCGCCTGTTCGACACCATCGGCCGCCGTCCCATGATCGCCTTCACCTACGGCATCTCGGCGGTCCTGCTGGCGATCACCGGCTACCTGTTCAAGATCGACGTGTTCGGCCCGGTGGGCCAGACGGCGGCCTGGATGGTGGTGTTCTTCTTCGCCTCCGCCGCCGCCAGCGCGGCTTACCTCACCGTCGCGGAGACCTTCCCCCTGGAGATCCGGGCCCTGGCCATCGCGGTGTTCTACGCGCTGGGCACCGGCATCGGCGGCGTCTCCGGGCCGCTCCTGTTCGGCGCCCTGGTGGAGACCGGCTCGCGGGACTACGTGCTGGTCGGCTACCTCATCGGCGCGACCCTGATGGCCGTGGCGGCGGTCGTGGGCGGTCTCTTCGGCACGGCGGCCGAGGGGAAATCCCTGGAAGACGTCTCGAAACCTTTGGCGGCCGCCTGATCTTCGGCGATCGAGCCCCGGCAAGGCTCGAAACCACCGGGATTGATCCGTGTCGGTCCGGCACCGACCGGGTCACGCCCATCTCGGGAAGGACCCCATGCGGATCGTCCCCACCGCCCTTTCCCTGGTCCTCGCCGGCGGCTCCCTGGCGTTGGCGCCGGGCAATGCCCGTGCCGAGATCGAGCCCCCCGGGCCGCCGCGCCTGACGATTCCGGGCGTCGTCGGCGAAGGGATCGTCTGGCCCGGCGGCATCGATAATCGGGGGCCGGGTTCAATCGGCACCGTCGCCCCCGGAGCCACTGGGGCCTCCAAGTGCCTCAAACGCGTCCGGCGCGTCCGGCAACGCCGCGTAGACCCAGACGCCGATCGCCAGCACCGGCGGCGGGGGCGGCAGCTGAACTTTAGGGCAGGCGGCGTTCGGCGAAGAAATCCCGCAGCAACCCGGCGGCCTCGGCTTCCCGGAAGCCGCCATAGACTTCCGGACTGTGATGGCAGGTCGGCTGGTTGAAGAAGCGCGGCCCGTTCTCCACGGCACCGCCCTTCGGGTCCGCGGCCGAGAAGTACAGCCGTCGGATCCGCGCGAAGGCGATCGCGGCCGCACACATCGCGCAGGGCTCCAGGGTGACGTAGAGGTCGCATCCGCTCAGGCGTTCGTCGTCGAGGGCCTGGCAGGCGGCCCGGATCGCCAGGATCTCCGCATGGGCGGTCGGATCGCGCAGGGCCCGCGGGCGATTGTGCGCCACGGCGAGGACCACCCCATCCCGCACCACCGCCGCACCCACCGGAACCTCCCCCTCCACCGCCGCCCGACGTGCCGCCGCGAAGGCGTGGCTGAGGGGGTCGGTGGCGGACGGATCGGTCTCGGGCATGATGGAATCCTGCGGATCGGGCGCCCGATCCCTGGCGCCCGATCCTTGGCGACCGCGACGCTGCTTCGCAATGGGCTGCATCCGAGGAACCCTCGACACCGCCGGCACGAAAGCCCAGCGACCCCCGGCTGGCGGTCCTGCGACGGCAGGTCGGGCCCGACGGCGGCTTCGTCACCGCCACGGGACATCGCCGCCGTCTTCGCACGCGGATTGTTCAAGCGCGGCGCGCCGATGGAGCCGCCGCACCGAGCAGAAGCCGAAGCCGTTCGTGGAATGGCTTCACGAGGATGTTAAAACCCGGAACATCGCACGGGCGTGGCCGTTGGGAAGGGCAATGCGGCACGGCCGACACGACGCCGACCGCCAACCCGAAGACGAGGAGCGCACGATGAGCAGCACCACCGACAAGATCAAGGGTCTCGCCAACGAGGCTGTCGGCAACGTCAAGCAGGGCATCGGCAACGTGACCGATAACGACAAGCTGAAGGCCGAGGGCAAGGCCCAGGAGCTGAAGGGCGAGACCCAGAAGACGGTCGGCGATGCCAAGGACGGCGTCAAGAACGCCGCCGACGCGGTCAAGAGCAAGCTCTAAGTCTTTCGACCCCGGGTCTCGCATCCGGCGACGATGATCTCGGAAAGGCGGCGCGAGCCGCCTTTTCGCATGTTTGGGGATTGCATCCACCGAACCCGCGGCCCTTGCGCGCGGGATCACTCGCAACAATGCGTCCGCTCTGTTATGGGGCAGGCATGACCGACAAGACTGACGATACGATGGGCAAGTCTGAGGACGTGCCTGCCAAGACCTCCCGTTCGAAGCCCAAGGCTTCGGCAAACCCGTCGAGCAAGACCGTGGCGGCCTCCACCCAGACCGCGCCAGCGAATGCCCGCGCGTCCGCGCCCGCCGCAGGGGCGGCCGAGGGGGCGGCGAGCCCGCCCGCCAAGGCGGCCAAGGCCGCGAAGGCCAAGCCTGAGACGGCGGACGCCGCCAAGACGGGTGCGGGCAAGGCCGGCCCTGGCAAGACGGCGACCGCGACGGCTTCGGACACCCCGGCGTCCGGTGCGACGCCTTCGAAAGCGAAGTCCGCGAAGCCGGCCGCATCCGAGGAGACGCTCGCGGCGGAGACCGTGACGTCCAAGGCCCCGAAGGCGGCCTCCGCCAAGCCGAAGGCTGAGACGGGCAAGCCTGCGACGGCCGATGCCGCGTCGGCCAAGGCTGCGGCGGGCGCCGAACCCGTCGACACGGCGAAGCCGAAAGCCGCGAAAGCCAAGCCGGCCAAGGCCGAGGCGTCCCAGGACGTCTCGAAGGAGGCCTCCACCGTCGCGCCCGAGGCCGCGAGCGCAGTGGCAGAGCCGTCCGCGGCCAAGCCCGGGACGGCCAAGCCCAGGACGGCCAAGCCCATGACGGCCAAGCCCTCCAAGGCCAAGGCACCCGAAGCCGCGCCGAGCGAGGCTGTCGCCGCCGAGCCTCCCGCGCCCGCGGCGGCGGCGCCGCAGGCCGCCGCCACGACCTCTTCCGAGTCGAAGGCCCCGGCCGGGTCCTGGGCTCCGGCGACCGATGCCGGCATTCCCGGCCCTTCGGCCGAGGAGAAGCCGAAGGTCCGGCACGCCGCCATGCCCCGCGGCGGCGACGCGCCCCTACGCCGCAAGACCGCCATGGCAACGACCGCCGTGGCGAAGGCCGCCCAGCCGGGGACCGCGGCCGGCGGTCCCGCCCGCGACGAGGGCACGCCCGAGGGCGACCGCATCGCCAAGGCCATCGCCCGCGCGGGCATCGCCTCGCGCCGGGATGCCGAGGCGATGATCGAGCAGGGCCGCGTCACCCTCAACGGGCGGGTCCTGACCTCGCCGGCGATGAACGTGACCCCCGATGACCGGATTACCGTCGACGGCGAGCCGCTGCCGGCCCGCGAGCGCACGCGCCTGTGGATCTACCACAAGCCCCGCGGCCTCGTGACCACGGCGCGCGACCCGGAAGGCCGCCAGACCGTCTTCGACAACCTGCCCGAGGACCTGCCCCGCGTCGTCGCCATCGGCCGCCTCGACATCAACACCGAGGGGCTGCTGCTCCTCACCAACGATGGCGGCCTCGCCAAGGTCGTGGCCCATCCGGATACCGGCTGGCTGCGGCGCTACCGCGTGCGCGCCCATGGCGACACCACCCAGGCCGAGCTCGACAAGCTGCGCCGGGGCGTGACCATCGACGGCATGGATTACGGTCCGGTGGAGGCGACCCTCGACCGGGCGTCCGGCGACAACCTCTGGATCACCCTCGGCCTGCGCGAGGGCAAGAACCGCGAGGTCAAGCGCATCCTCGAGCATCTCGGGCTCGCGGTGAACCGGCTGATCCGCCTCTCGTTCGGGCCGTTCCAGCTCGGCGACCTCGAAGCGGGCCTGGCGGAGGAGATCCGCACCAAGGTGCTGAAGGAACAGCTCGGTCCGGCCCTCTCGGAACAGGCCGGCGTCGATTTCGAGAGCCCGGTGCGCGAGCCGATCGCGCCCTTCGGCTCGCCGAAGCAGCAGGCCAAGCAGCCCGCCCGCAGCGCCTCGGCCGCCCAGCGCCGCGACACCCGGGGCACCGACGACGAGGGGCCGCGCGGCGGCGGCCGCCCGATGGCGCCGGCCAAGCCCGCCCGCGTGCCCACCGGCGGCAACAGCGCCGGTCCGCGCCGCTCCGTCTGGCGCGCCGAGGACGAGGCCAAAACTGAGGATGGGACCCGGCGGGTCAAGATCCCGCGCCGGGGAGCCGACCCGAAGGTCGAGCGCGAGACGGCCGCCGCCCGGGGACGCGAGCGCGTCGGCGCCATCAGCACCGGCGAGCGCCGTGTCCTCGTGGAGCGCCTGAAGTCGAGCCCGCAGGAACCGGCCGCCGAGCCGCATCGCCGCGACAGCGCCGTGCGCCGTCGCGGGGACGAGGCCGCCCCCCGCGAGGGCCGCTTCCCCCGCGCCGAGGCCCAGGGCCGTCCGTTCCGGCAGGCCGACGACCGTGCCTCGGAGGCTCGCCCCGCCGGTGACCGGCCCGCTCGCGGCTTCGGCGGCGAAGGCCGGCCGCCGCGCCGGGACGACGACCGTCCGCGCGGGAACTTCCGCTCGCAGGACGGTGCCGAGCGCCGTGGTCCCCCGCGCGGGAGCGAGGACCGCCCCCGCGGCCCCTTCCGCGGCAACGCGAATCGCGCCGAGGGCGGCGACGACCGTGGCGCCCGTCCGGCCTCCCGCGGCGCGCCGGCCCGGGACGACCGCCGCGACGGCTTCCGGGGCGACAAGCCCAGCGGCTTCCGTGGCAACGACCGCCCCGGCGGCGACCGTGGCGGCTTCAAGGGCACCCGCCCGGACGGCGAGCGCGGTGGCTACAAGGGCACTCGCCCGGACGGCGACCGTGGCAGCTTCAAGGGCACCCGCCCGGACGGCGACCGTGGCAGCTTCAAGGGCACCCGCCCGGACGGCGAGCGCGGTGGCTTCAAGGGGGCCGGCAAGCCCGGCGGCGGTTTCAAGGCCGGTGGCAAACCCGGCGGTTTCAGCAAGCCCGGTGGCAAGCCCGGCGGTTTCAGCCGCGGCGGCTCCGGTGGCGGCAAGCCCGGCGGCGCCCGTCCGCCCCGCGGTGGCGGCCGGTGAGGATCGTTGGCGGCGATCACCGCGGTCGCCGCCTCGCCACGCCGAAGACCGATGCGATCCGGCCGACCTCGGACCGCCTGCGCGAGGCGCTCTTTAACGTCCTCGCGCACGCCTATGACGACGCCGTCGCCGGGGCCCGGGTCCTCGACCTGTTCGCCGGCACCGGGGCGCTGAGCTTCGAAGCCCTGTCGCGCGGTGCGGCCTACGCCCTCCTGGTCGACGAGGGCGCCGAGGCCCGCGCCCTGATTCGGGAGAACATCGAATCCTTCGGCGCCGAAGGGGCGACCCGCCTGTTCCGGCGCGACGCCACCCGACTCGGCCCGGCCGGTACCAGCGGTACCTTCTCCCTCGTGTTCTGCGACCCGCCCTACCACCGCGACCTCGCTCCGGCCGCCCTGGCCAGCGCGGCCACCGGCGGCTGGCTCGCTCCCGGCGCCCTCGCGGTCGTCGAGGAATCCGCGAGTGTCCACGTCGCCCTGCCGCCCGGATTCACCGAGCTGGAGCGCCGGGTCTACGGCGACACCGCCCTCGCCTACGCGCGCTACGCCGCCTGACGCGCGACCTCGACGCGAGCTGCGTGGTATACCGGCGCGACCGACGCGCGCGCGGCGGACCCCCGCGGCACCCGGGCGCGTTCCTCCGGTATGGTCCTCGCCGAACCCCGAACCGACGCCGCCGAGATCGATCCGGTCGCCTCCGACCCGCGCCCGTCCCGCCTCTGGCGACCGCGCCGCGTCCTCGTCACCCCGGCCGCCCTGGAGCACGCGCACGGCCGCGCGATGGTGGCTCGCGCCGAGGCCCTCGGGTTACCGGTCGAGCGCTTGGCTGCCAACCGTCTGACGGGCTTACGAAATCTGGACCCACGGATCGCGTATCGCGAGGCGAAGGCGACCCTCGCCATCGTCGTCGCCCCACCGACCAAGCTGAAACTCCAGCCGATTCCCCCGAGCGCCGACTGGCGCTTCGACCTCGCCGAGGGCTGCCCGGCCCATTGCCAGTACTGCTACCTGGCGGGCTCTCTCTCGGGCCCCCCGGTGACGCGGGCCTACGCGAACCTCGACGCGATCCTCGACAACCTGCCGGCCTATCTCGGCCAGGGCGCCATCACCTCGACCCAGGCTGACCGCGCCCAGGAAGGCACCACCTTCGAGGCCTCGTGCTACACCGATCCCCTCGGCATCGAACATCTCACCGGCTCGCTCTCGGCCGCCATCACCCGCTTCGGCGCCTGGGACGCACCGGTCCAACTTCGCTTCACCACCAAGTTCGCGGCCGTCCAGCCCTTGCTCGGCCTTGCCCACAACCGGCGTACCCGCATCCGGTTCTCCGTGAATGCGCGCTCGGCCGCTCGCTACGAGGGGGGAACGGCGAGTTTGGATGCGCGCCTGGCGGCCCTCCGGGAGGTCGCGGAGGTTGGCTATCCGGTCGGCCTCACCATCGCGCCGATCCTGCCGGTCCCGAACTGGCAGGACGCCTATGCCGGCTTGATACGGGATGTCGCCGCGGCGCTGTCGGGCGTGAAGGGCATCGATCTCACCGTTGAACTCATCACCCATCGCTTCACGCCCGGTTCGAAGAGCGTTCTGCAAGGGTGGTATCCCGGTTCGGATCTTCCGATGACGGAGACGGAACGAAGTCGCAAGCTGACGAAATTCGGATCGGTGAAGTACGTCTTTCCGCGAGATCTGATGCAGTCCATGCGTTCTTGGCTGACGGGAGAGATCCAGCGCACCTTGCCGGCTCGTATCCTTTACTGGACGTGAGATAATATCCTGCCTTCAATTTGGTCGGCCTTCATCGAAGCGACTTCGTGCCTCCTGGATCGCCGGAAGATTCGAGAATGCCCAGGCCCCCAGGGCCTGAACGGGGACCTGCAGGGATCGCCCGAGATCCGTAAGTTCATACTCCACCCGGGGCGGAACAGTAGGATACACGGTCCGTGAGACCAAGCCGTCGCGCTCGAGGCCCCGGAGGGTGAAGGTCAGCATCCGCTGCGAGACGCCCCCGACCAGGCGCTTCAATTCGTTGAAGCGCCGCGGCCCTTCCGTCAGCATCATCACCACGAGGATCGACCACTTGTCGCCGATCCGCGACAGGACTGTGCCGACGACCCGGCAATCGCCCGGGTTGTGCTGTGCGGTCGTCGCGGTTCCCTCGTTGTGCCCCAGTTCCACGAATGTGCCTCCTTGCGCGGGAGCGCATCTGGTTCTCTATACCGCCTCGGTACACTTCTGATACCGGGGATCGAAGATGAAACTCCTGCACGTCGACGGAAGCATTCTGGGGGACCATTCGGTCAGCCGCGCGGTTTCGGCTGCGATCGTCACGCATCTGACGGCGGCGACACCGGGCCTCGACGTCACCTACCGCGATCTCGCCGCGACGCCGATTCCGCACCTCTCGGGTGCCTACCTGGCAGGCCACCAGCCGAACGCGACGAACACCCCTGATATCCAGCACGACGTCGAGCTCGGCCGTTCCGTCCTTGCCGAATTCCTCGCCGCCGACATCGTGGTGATCGGCGCGCCTCTGTACAACTTCACGATCTCGTCGCAGCTGAAGGCCTGGATCGATCGTATCCTCGTGGCGGGCCAGACCTTCAAGTACACCGAGAGCGGCGCCGTCGGCCTCGTTCCGCAGAAGCGGGTCATCGTAGCCGTTGCTCGGGGCGGTCTTTACGGAGCGGGAACACCGAACGCGGCGGCGGAGCATGCCGAGACCTACCTGCGCGTGGTTCTGGGTTTCATCGGCATCACGAACCCGGAGATCATCGTCGCCGAGGGCATCGCACTCGGTCCGGACGCCCGCCAGAAGGCCCTCGACGGTGCTCTGAAGGCCGCCTCCGACCTGCCGGCGGCCTAGCGCCGTCCGAAGAGCCGCTCGATGTCGTGGAGCTTCAGCTCCACGAAGGTCGGGCGGCCATGGTTGCAGGTGCCGGCGAGCGGCGTCGCTTCCATCTCGCGCAGGAGCGCGTTCATTTCCTCTGGGTGCAGGCGCCGGCCCGCTCGGATCGAGCCGTGGCAACTCATCCGCGACAGGATCGCGTCCAGGCGTCGGCCGAGGGGGCCTGCACCCGCATCGGTGCTATCGGGGCTTTCGTCTTCGAGACCACTCTGGCTGAGCGCATCGAGGATATCGGTGACGAGGGTTCGGATCGAGGCGCCGGCGAGAGCGGCCGGTACCTCCCGCACGAGGACGGCGCCCGAGCCGAACGGCTCGAGCGTGAGGCCCAGGCGGTCGAGATCGGGGGCCGCGGCGACGAGGCGCTCCGCCTCGCCGGGAGCCATCTCCACCACGTCGGGAATCAACAGGCCCTGACGGGCAATGCCGCCCCGTGCGCGTTCGCGTTTCAGCCGTTCATAGACCAGGCGCTCGTGGGCGGCATGCTGATCGACGAGGACAAGACCATCGGCCGTCTGGGCGACGATGTAGGTCTCGTGCAACTGAGCCCGCGCCGCTCCAAGGGGGTGCGCCTGTTCGTCCGCTGGCTCCACCCCTGGGCGCAGATCCGCCGCCGGGGGGGCGAAATCATGCGCGAAGCGGGCCTGGGGCGCCTCGGCCAATCCGGCGAGCGCCGGCGAGCGCGGAACCGCCTGGCGGTAGGGATAGGGCGCAGCAATGGACGGCACCGAGCCCGGTCGGTTCAGTGAGGGGATCGGATAGGTACTGGTGCCCGAATGAACGGCGAGACCGGTCGGCCGCAAGGCGTCCAACGTGCGGGCAGCGCCCGTGGTGGAGCCGCGCAGGCCGGCTTGACGGAGGGTCTCGTGGATCGCACTGACGATCAGGCTCCGGATCAGGCCGGGATCGCGAAAGCGGACTTCGGTCTTGGCCGGATGCACGTTCACGTCCACCAGCGACGGATCGCACAGGATCGCCAGCGCGAGAACCGGGTGGCGGTCGGAACTCATGGAATCGGCGTAGGCGCCCCGGACTGCGCCGAGCAGTAGGCGGTCACGGACCGGCCGGCCATTGACGGTGAAGTGGATCTGGCTGGCAGCGCCCCGATGGAAGCTCGGCAGGCCGATATGACCCGCAAGCGCGAAGCCCTCGCGGGCCATGTCGAGGGCTAGCGAATTCGATCCGAAGTCGGTGCCGAAGATCCCAGTCAGGCGCCGAAGGGTTGCGGAAGAACCCGTTTCTGTCTCGGCCGCGAAGATGAGCGGCGTCCCACTCTCCGATCGCAGGACAAGTCGGATTTCGGGCTGCGCCACCGCGAGGCGGCGCAGGATGTCGCCGATCGCCGCCGTTTCGGCCCGGTCGGACTTCAGGAATTTCAGTCGCGCAGGCGTGGCCGCGAACAGATCGGACACCTCAATGCGCGTGCCGCGCGCGCTCGGTGCCGGGCGGACTTCGCCCTTGATGCCCGCATCGACCGTAAGGGTGACACCCGTTTCGGCCTTGGCCGTGCGACTGGTAAGAGTCAGGCGCGCGACCGCGCCGATGGAGGGTAGGGCCTCGCCACGAAAGCCCAGCGTTTCGATGCGGGTAAGGTCTCCCCCTGGAAGCTTCGAGGTGGCGTGTCGCTCTACGGCGAGCGCAAGATCATCCGCATCCATGCCCGCGCCGTCATCGACCACGCGGATCAAGCGTCGGCCGCCTCCTTCGATCGTGACCTCGATACTGCGTGCGCCAGCATCGATCGCGTTCTCGACGAGTTCCTTGACCGCTGAGGCAGGCCGCTCAACGACCTCGCCCGCAGCGATACGGTCGACGAGGATCGGATCGAGGCGACGGACGGGGCGAGGTGGCGTGGGCATGCGGAGGAAACTATAGGTGCCCTCGGACACAGCCGAAAGGCCAGGATGGAAACGTTGGTTCGTGCCACACCCGCTGCCGATTCGACGCACGCTCACGAGGGTGACGACAAGGTCGACGGTATGAAGATCTTACGGTTCTCTTTCGAGGGGCTTGTCCGCGCGTGAAGGCCAAGCTGCAGCGCTGCCGCACCGTATGGGGACGGATCGAACAGCGCGATACACTTCCGGGACTGCGTGCGGTGACCAACGCCGTGTATCAGCCGGCGACCCCGGACGGGAGTTGGGCGCTGTGCGATGCTGATGGCACCATCATCGAATTTGGCGCCAATCCCATGCTGACGGACGTCGTGGACGAGGCGGACGATCGCCCGACTCTCTTCATCGGTCCGCTGATCACCCATTACGGCCATTTCCTCCTCGGCACCTTCGCGCGCCTCTGGCCACTCCTCACCTGGAGGGGACCGAAGCCACGCCTCCTCTGCTACGCTGAAGGACCTCTGGATGCGCTGCACGCGAAATGGGCGACGCTACCGTTCCTCGCCGACATTCTCGCCCGCTTCGATCTGACCATCGCAGACCTCGTGACCTTCCAGAACGTGACGCGGATCCCGAAGCTGCTGGTTCCGGAGCCGAGCGTAAAGGAGCAGGACTTCACCCATGCGATCTACGGCACGCTCACGCACTATACCGGCGAGGCGTTCTACGACCCAGTCGCTGTCGATCGGGAAACGCGGCCGGTCTACCTGTCGAAAGCAAGATTGGCATCGGGGATCTCGCGCCTGCGCAACGAGGATGTGCTGTGCGAGCGTCTGGCGCGGCAGGGGGTGGACATCGTTTTCCCGGAGACCCTGCGGTTTCCTGAGTTGGTTCGTCTGCTTTCGGAACGGAAAATGGTTCTTGGAACGGCAGGCTCGGCGTTTCACACGGCCGTCTTCGCGGCGCCGAACCGCCGGATCCTCGCGTTGAACTGGACGCCTCCGGTCCACGCCAACTATCCCCTGCTCGATGCGCTCAATGGCACGCAGGCGCGGTACTACTTCGTTCCGGGGAGCATGATCGAAGAGGAGCCCGGCTTTCATTTCGGGTGGTCGATCCCGGACCCACTAGCGGTCGCGGCCGAGATGCTGGAGCGCGCGCATGCCTTCGACAGCCTCGAGGCCCGCGATGCCGCCGAGGACGCGGCGCGATGGCGATCCAAGTGGATCCCGGGCTGGAAACCGGTCCAGCGCTGGCTCGAGCGCCGCCTCTGAAGGCTCAGGCGACGCCTGAGCGGAGCAGATCGTGGTAGTGCACGAGCCCGACCGGGCGATCGTCCTCGACGACGATCAGCGCCGTGATCTTCATCGATTCCTGAATTTCCAGGGCCTTCGCGAGCAACGTTTCGGGGGCGACCGTCCGTGGCTTGCCGCTCATCAGCGCCTCCACCGCGAGGCTATCGAGATCGGTGCGGAAGACGTTGCGGCGCAGATCGCCGTCCGTGAGGATCCCCGCGAGGCGTCCCTCGGCGTCCACCACGACCACCGAGCCGAACCCCTTCGCATCGATCTCGGCGATGGCCGCGCGCATAGGCGTCCCGCGTGGGACCACCGGCAGCTGGGATCCGGTATGCATCACCTCGCGAACCTGACGCAGCGACGCGCCGAGGCGACCGCCCGGGTGATAGATGCTGAATTCCCGCGCGGAGAAGCCGCGTGCTTCGAGGAGCGCAATGGAGAGCGCATCGCCGAGGGCGAGCTGCATCGCCGTGGACGTCGTCGGGGCCAAGCCATTCGGACAGGCCTCGCGCGCCTTTGGGAGGGTCAGGCAGATGTCGGCTTCGCGGCCCAGGGTCGATGAACTGTTGGATGTGATGGCGATCAGGCCGACGCGGTAGCGACGGGCATAACCGATGATGTCGGCCAGCTCCGTCGTCTCGCCCGACCAGGATAGCGCCACCACGACGTCTTCGGGCTGTATCATGCCCAGATCGCCGTGGCTGGCCTCGGCGGGGTGAACGTACAGGGCGGGCGTCCCGGTCGAGGCCAGCGTCGCAGCGATCTTGCGACCGATATGGCCCGATTTGCCCATGCCCGTGAGGATGGCGCGTCCCTTGGCGCGGGCGATGCGCGACACCGCATCGGTGAACGCCGCGCCGAGCCCATTGCCGATGGACTCCATCAAGCAGGCGAGCCCGTCGCGTTCGGTCTCGATCGTCCGCAGGGCGGAGGCGACCGCCGGCGAGAGCGTCGAATCCGCGGGGATCGAGGCGGGGCGCAAGGCCTGGGCGCTGTCTGCTGGAGCCATACTGGCCCGTATCCTTCTCGTGAGATCGCGTGCGCGTGCGGCGCCACGGTCGTCCGCCTATGGACAGCGATTGTGGTCGGATGGCGACCCCTTGGCTTTGGCCGATGTGTCCCGCTCCGCGTTGACGCCCCATTAACCGTGCCGGTTGTAGGCCTGTTAACCATGAGGTCGGGGCGTCTTCCCTTGAAAGGCGGTCTGGCGTCGTCCGTCTCGCGCATCCGCAGGCGGTCCAGGTCTCGAAGCGCCGTCTTCGGCGTCAAGGTCAGCGGAAAGACGTCGATCCGTGACATGCGCAGGGCCGATCGCAGGATGGCAGAGCCAAGGTCTTCGTGGCTTTGCCCTGATCGCTGCCCTCACGCTTCCGTCCCTTGCCTGGGCTCAGGCGCTTCCCTCCGGTGCGCCCGATAGTACCTTCGGAGCGCCGGCCGTGGGCGACGTCCTGCCGCTGGGCGCGGGCCTGCGGGGCAGTGCCGTCTCGGGCAGCGGGGTTCTGAACAGCAACGGCTCTGCGACCGGCGGAGAGACGTCAGGCAGCGGAGGACTGGCCACCCGTGCGCTGGCCGGAAGCCGATCCGGCAGCGCCCTCGCCTCCGGCGGGACGAATGGGCCCAACAATCGCGGACTGACGAATCTCCTGCGGCTCAGGGCGATCCCGCCGCGCCGCTTCGGGAGCGCGACGGTCCGGCCGGTCCGATCGATCACGCAAGTGCCGCCTTACGATCTGCGTCTCACGCCGGTGGTGCGCAGTGCCGTGAGCGGCGTTCCGTTGCCGACGGTGCTGCCGCTCGCGGGTGTCCAGACGCCGGGCTTCTTTCTCTCGACGGCCCTTCGGCGGCCGATCACCATCGACGAGGCCTACGCGCCGCTCGGGATCAAGGTCGGCACCTTCACGATCCTGCCTGCGATCCAGCAGAGCATCGGCTATGACACCAACCCCGACCAGATCACGAATCGGCTGGCCAAGCCGTCGCTGGCGCTGCGGACCGATGGCGAATTGAGCTTCCGGAGCGACTGGTCGTCGAGCGAGCTCACCGGCGACCTGCGGGGGGGCTACGTCGATTATCCGGACAATCAGGGGGCCAGCCGGCCGAACGGAGCCGGCGTGACGCGGCTGCGGATCGACGCGAACCGCGACACGCGGATCGAGGTCGAAGGCCGATTTCTCCTGGAAACACAACGCACTGGCACGCCGGACCTGGCGGCCGCGACGGCGACCCGGCCGCTGATCGCGAGCTATGGCACGACGGTCGGCGTCTCCGAGCGCTTCAACCGGGTCCAGGTTTCGCTGCGGGGGTTGCTCGACCGCTCGGAGTTCGAGGATGCGCAGCTCTCGGATGGCACCATCCTGCGCCAGAGCGATCGCAACCTGAACCAGTATGGCCTGCAACTTCGGGCCGGATACGAGATCTCGCCCGTCATCACGCCCTTCGTCGATGTCCTGGCTGACACGCGCGTCTACGATCTGCGCGTCGACTCCTCGGGAATACGGCGCGATTCCGATGGCATCACGCTCTCGGGCGGCGCATCCTTTGCCCTGACCCGCTTCGTCACCGGGGAAATCTCGGCGGGACTTCAGCACCGCAGCTATGTCGACCCGGCCCTGCGCGATCTGACGGCGCCCGTCATCACCGCGGCGCTGATCTGGAGCGCGAGTCCGCTCACCACGGTCCGCCTGAATGGAGCGACGGGCATCGTCGAGACGTCGGTGCCTGGTTCGAGCGGTGTCCTGACACAAACCGCGACGCTGGAAGTCCAGCACGATCTCCTGCGCAATCTCTCGCTGACCGGCGGCATCAGCTACCTGTCGAACGACTATGACCGGGTGAACATCACCGAGCGCGGATTCTCGGCGACGGCGCGGATCGACTATCGCTTCAACCGCTGGCTGGCGATGCGCGGGAGCTACATCTACCAGCGCCTCGACAGCACCTCGTCCGGTTCGAGCTTCCACGCGAACACGTTCCTGCTCGGCCTGCGCGTCAATCCGTGACGCGCGGACCCGCTTTTTCGTCGCGGTATACCAAGAGGGTCGTGTCGAGGTCGCGCGGGTTTCAGCGCACCATCGCCAGCGACGCGCCGGATTTCGACAGCGCGCCGTCGAGGGCCCCGCCACCCTGACGCAGCCGGGCCGCGACGGTGCCGCCGGGCTGGTAGAGGTAGACCTCGCCGTCGCGGTAATCCCAGGCGGTGACCTTGGAGAGGTCCTTGTTCGGGCAGCCGGAGGCGCTGGCCTTGTAGAGGTCCAGGGCCGGAGCGCTCGACAGGGAGACCTTGCAGCTCGCGCCGGTGGCGTCCTTGGCATTCCAGGTGCCGACGACGGACGAGCGGCCGCCCGCCACGACCGGCGGCGGAGCCGGGGCGACGGGGGGCGCCTCCGGGGCGATCACCGGGGTCGAGGGGGCGACGGCCACGGTGGCGCCCACCGGGGGCGGCAGGTCCGCCGGGGCGGCGGTGGCGCCCGGCGGCGGGGCCAGCGGCTCCGAGGTGACCGGGCCGGACGGCATGGCGGGGACGACCGGCTCCAGGGCCGCCTGGGGGCCGGGGGCGATCCGGCCGCGCGTGGGACCCTCGAGGCGCTGGGAGGCACAGGCGCCGAGGCTGGCGGCGAGCGCGAGGACGGCGGCTGTCGACAGGAGCGAACGCGGCATCGATGTCATGTTCCGAGCAGGTGCGGGTGGGGAGCCCGGGGGCTCTTCGTTTCGGCCTGCGTCACCGGCAATTGCGCTGGCGGCAAGGCGCCGGGCGCGGGCGGTAAGGGATTTGCCGGGACCGCTCGATCTTTCGCGGCGGGTGTGGCGTTCGTGCCTCAGGGGATGGGGCCGACCCCCGGCTCCGTCGCGCCGGCCTGCCGCGTGGGCATTCGCCGGCGTTCCGCCAGGACGAGGGGCCGAGCGGGATCCGACCCCGGCGCGAGGATCGACGAATCGCGCTTGGTCTCGCATTCCGGACGAAAGTGTGGCGACACAGGATCGGCAGTCTTGCGACGGAGGTTCGGCAGATTCCGCGAATAAAGGCGCGCCGGATACAAGCATGTGTCCAGTTTCGGCACAATCCCGCCTCAGAAACGCCGAGTCGACCGGGTCGGATAGCCCCGTGACGGACGACGCAAGTCGCGCGCCCGTCATCCGCGCCCTGGGGCCGGACCGAAGGCCCGGCACGTGCGCCGGCCCATGCAGGAGATGGAGCCGACCATGGCGGAAGCTGCCGAGCGTTCCATGTCGACCCGACCCGGTCGCGCCGCCCGAGGCCTGGGCCTCGCGGCCCTCCTCCTCGGCGGCGGTATCGCGGGTTTCGTCGCCTGGTCCCGTCCGCCGGCCGCGATCCCGACCCTCGCCGCCGTCACGCCGGTGGACCCGCCGGCAGCGGCCCCGGTCGGTGCCGACAGGTCTGCCGACTCCGCCGCCGCGACGTCCGCCGACCCGGCGCCCGAAGTCCCGGCGCCCGTGGCACCCGAAGTCCCTGCGCCCGCGGGCGTCGCCGAAGCCACGACAGCAACCCCCGAGGCCGCGCCCGAGACCGCGCCCACGGCTATGGCGGAGCCGGCCACGGCCCAGCCGCCCCTCGTGGCGCGGTGGGTGCCGCTGCCGGTGCCGCGGCCCCCGGAATTTCGCGCCGGGCGCCTCTCCGCACGGTCGACCCGCGCGGCGCCCGCCCGGACCGCCAGCGCGGCGCCGCCCCCGGAGGACACCCGCTCCTTCATCGAGAAGCTCTTCGGCGTCGAGAGTTCCGAGCCGCCGCGGCTCGCCTACGCGGCCCTGGAGACCAAACCCGTCGACGACGTCTTCCGGCGCGCCCTCAGCGCCGTGCCGACCAGCCCGACCGGCGGCGTCGCGGTCTACGATATCCGCGCCAAGGTCGTGACCCTCCCGAACGGGGAGAAGCTCGAGGCGCATTCGGGGCTGGGCGAGAGCATGGACAATCCCGGCCACACGCATGTGCGGATGAGGGGGCCGACCCCCCTCGGCACCTACGACATCCGCGAGCGCGAGCAGCCGTTCCACGGCGTCCGCGCCCTGCGTCTCAGCCCCGTCGGAGGCCCGGAGGCCATCCACGGCCGGGTCGGCCTCCTCGCGCACACCTACATGCTGGGTGCGAGCGGCGCTTCGAACGGCTGCGTCTCGTTCCGCGACTACGACAAGTTCCTGCAGGCGTACCTGCGCGGCGAGGTCCAGCGCCTCGTCGTGGTCGCGGGCGGCTAGGGGCCTCACGGCCACTCGTCACGGGGCTGCGGTCCGGGATCGCGTCGGGCGCATCGGCGCCCTCGAGATCCCTTCGCGGAGGCCGTGCGTCGCGGTCCCGGCTGAGACCGCGTGGAAAGATCTGTCCCAGGACTCATCTGCATTCGGCGCGTTTCGCGTGCTGTTCGCGTGTCTTCGCGCGTCGGCCGGCGCGCCCGCCCTCGATGGGGTCCAGGGTCTCGTCGGTGTTCGGGATCGGTACGACACGCCGACGACGCTCGGCGGGACGTCTGCGCGTCGCCGCGGCGTCATGGCTGGGAAGGGGCTTCGCCGTGCGCGCAACGACACCATGACGAAGACTTGCGCATTACTGTCGCGTCAATACTGTAAAATATACAACAAATGCTGCTTTCGGGATGGTGTTGGCCGATGAATTCCTGATAAGGCGATTGATGGATTGGTCGAATGAACCGGGCAGAGGCTGAGGATGCGGCGGCGTACATTCGTGGCGGGTCTCGCCGGGTTCATCGGGTCCCGGCCCGCGTCGGCGCAGATGCGGCACGACATGGGCACGATGGCGGGCCAGGGTGCACTTCGCGCCCCGACGCCGGCGGCGCCCGTCCTGCCCCAGGGGCAACCGCTGCGCGACCTGCCGCGCCTGCCGAACCAGTCCACCGTTCCCGGCCGCTTTAGCGCGACGATCACGGCCGGCCCGGGCGTCGTGCGCTACGCGGAGGGTCTCGAGACGCCGGTGCTGCTCTACAACGGCGTCCAGCCCGTGATCGAGGCGACGGAGGGCGACCGGATCGCGATCCGGTTCCGGAACGGCGTTCCGGGACAGCCCTCCACGATCCACTGGCACGGGATGCCGGTCCCGTCCGATCAGGACGGCAACCCGATGAACCCGGTCGCGCCGGGGGACGAGCGCGTCTACGCCTTCGATCTCCCCGAGGGCAGCGCGGCGACCTACTGGTTTCACCCGCACCCGCACGGCTTCACTGCCGAGCAGGTCTATCGCGGCTTGGCGGGCCTGTTCCTCGTCAAGCCGAAGGTCGATCCCATTCCGGCCGCCTACGGCGACACCGTCCTGATGCTCACCGATCTGCGGATCGCCGCCGATGGAACGATGCCCCGGAGCACCATGGCCGACGCCATGAACGGACGCGTCGGCGACCATGTGCTGGTCAACGGGCAGAAGAACCCGGTCCTGTCCGTAGCGCCGGGGGAGAAGCGCCGCATCCGCCTCGTCAACGCGACGAATGCCCGGTTCCTGCGCCTCGGCTTCGAGGGCGCGCGCATGCTCCTCGTCGGCACCGATGGCGGCTTGGTGGAGACGCCGGTTCCGGTCGACGCCGTGCTGATCACGCCGGGCGAGCGCGTGGAACTCATCGTCACCTTCGACCGGCCCGGGGAGGCCCGGCTGACGACGCGCCCCTATGCGCGGGGCTGGATGGGGCCGGGTGAGCCGAAGGAGGCCGGCCTCGTCCTGCTGACGGCCCGGGTGTCGGGCCAGCCGGCCGCCGCCTCCCCGCCCCTGCCGCCGGTCTTGAACCGGATCGCACCGCTCGGCGAGCCGGTCGTCTCCCGGCGCTTCGTCTTCACGGAAGCCATGACGCAGGGCAGCGGCCGGGATGGCTCGAAGGGCATGGCCGGTATGGGAGGCATGGCGGGCATGGGAGGCATGGCGGGTATGGACGGCATGGCGGGTATGGACCGGGGCGCGACGGCGCCGCCCGGACCCGCATCGGCCGCGCCGTCCGGCGGCATGGCGATGCGATTCCTGATCAACGGCCGGAGATTCGACCTGGGCCGCATCGACGAGGTCTCGAAGGTCGGCCAGGTCGAATCCTGGAGCATCGTCAACGAGTCGGACATGGACCATCCGTTCCACGTCCACGGGACCCAGTTCCAGATCGTGGACATCGCGAAGGGCGGCGCGGTCCGGACGCCGGAATTCCGGTCCTGGAAGGACACCGTCAACGTGGCGGCCGGCGAGACGGTCCGCATCCGCCTGCGCCAGGACATGGCGGGGCCGCGCATGTACCACTGCCACATCCTCGAACACGAGGATCTCGGCATGATGGGAACGCTCGACGTCCGGGCCTGAGCCGGGCCGGATGCCGGCGCGGCTGCGGGACGGACCGTCGCGCAGCCGGCGCCGGGCCGAGGTCAGGCGGCCCGGATGGCGTCGAGGAAGGTCTCGACCTCGCGCTGGACGGCCACGGCCTGGGTCGAGAGTTCCCCGGCCGCCATCATCACCTGCTGGGCGGCGCTGCCGGTCTCGCCGGCCGAGGCCAGCACCCGGGCCACGTTCGCCGAGACGTCCTCCGTCCCGTGGGCGGCCTCGATGGCGTTGCGCGAGATTTCTCCGGTTGCCGCCGTCTGCTCGATCACGGTCGCGGCGATCGTTTCCGTGATGCTGTTGACCGACCCGATGGTCTGGCCGATCTGGCGGATCGCGGTGACGGCCTGGGCGGTGGCCTGCTGGATCGCCGCGATGTGTCCGCCGATCTCGTTCGTGGCGCGCGCCGTCTGGCCGGCCAGTTCCTTGACCTCCGTGGCGACGACGGCGAAGCCGCGTCCGGCCTCCCCGGCCCGCGCCGCCTCGATGGTGGCGTTCAGGGCCAGCAGGTTGGTCTGGCCCGCGATGCCGGAGATCATCGTCACGGCTTCGCCGATCTGCTCGGCGGCGGCCGACAGGCTGGCCATGGCCACGTCGGTCGCCTGGGCCTCCCGCGTCGCCGCGGCCGCGACCGTGTTCGACTGCTTCACCTGACGCTCGATCTCGCGCAGGGAGGCCACCATCTCCTCCGCCGCCGAGGCGACCGTCTGCACGTTCGCGGAGGTCTGCTCGGCGGCCGCACTGGAGGCCTGGGCCTGATGACTCGTCGCGTCGGCCACGCCCGTCATGGAGCGGGCGGTGGCGTCGAGTTCGGTGGAGGCCGCGGTGACGACCCCCACGGCGGCGCCGATCGTCCGTTCGAACCCCTTGACCAACTCGTCGACGCGGTCGGCGCGGCGCTGACGGGCGGAGCGCTCCGAGACCTGCTGGGCCTCGAGTTCGATGCGGGCGATGGCGTTCCGGCGGAAGACGTCGACGGCCTTGGCCATCGCGCCCATCTCGTCCGTGGCGTCCTGCGACGGCACGACGACCGCCGTTTCCCCGGCGGCCAGACGGGTCATGGCCTCGGTCATCCCGGCGATCGGGCGGATCAGGCTGCGGGCGATCAGGACGGCCATGCCGCCGCCCAGGATCAGCGCCAGGGCGATCAGGCCCTGCTGCAGGCGCTCGCCGAAGGCGACGGTCGCCTCGGTGGTCGCGGCGACGGCCTTCATCCGCCCCTCGGTGACGGCGCGGGATTGGACCCCGGCGGCCGCGATGGCGGCGACCTTCGTCTTGATGCCGTCGAAATCGCGGCGGCTGTCCTCCATGGCCTTGGCGGCCTCCTGGAAGGCGCCGATATAGCTGGCGAACGCAGCCTCGCCGCGGGTGATCGCCGCGGCGGACGCCGGGTCGGGATCGAGGGCCCGCAGCGCCCTGCCGGCGGCTACGGCCGTCTGGGCGTAGTCCGCGAAGATCGTCGGACCCTTGGGGTCCAGGGTCGTCAGGAAACGCCAGGCGGACATCCGCGTCAGCAGGACCGCGCTGTCGTAGGTCTGGGCCTGGATGAGGTGCGACACGCTGCCGTTGGCCCGGATCTCCTGGAGGATGGCCTGGTTCAGGCGGGTCAGGCCGTTGCCCTCGTCGAACAGGCGGGTGCGGGCCTCGGCCAGGGCGGCGCCGCTGGCTCCCAGGCGGACGACGTCCTGCTCCAGGTCCCGGCCCCCGTCGGGCAATTGGGCGTAGACCTTCCGACGCTCGTCGGAGGCCGTGTTCCGCGTCACCCGGTCGCCGATCTCGACGATGCTCCGGCGGGTCTGATCGAGGTCGACCAGGGTCTCCGGCTTGGCCGTGGCGCTGTATGCGAAGGATTGGGCGATGAGCCGGTCGGTCAGGCCCGTGATCGTGTAGATGTCGCGGGTGTTCGTCTCGATCCGGTTGCGGTTCTCGTACTGGCCGGACAGTTCGGCGAACTGGTAATGCGATGCGATGCCCAGGCCGGCGATGAGGAGCATCAGCGTGCCGAAACCGGCATACAGGCGGGTCCGAATACCGAACTTCATTGCAGTGTCTCGCTGAGTAGGATTACGTCGCGAGCCCTTTTATAGGCTAGATCCAACAATATTCCGTTAAAAGATCAGTATAGAAGTCTCTCTGAGTAAGGTGCATTGCTTGCGGGGTCCGCCTGACCTTCGGGATGGTCCCGCGCGGCCGGACCCTACGGAGCGATGCCGTCGATGGCGAGGCGCAGGTGCTTCGGGCCGCGCAGGGCCGAGCCCGGCCGGTAGGGCGGGGGGTCGACGGTCAGGCGCGGGTTCTTCAGGCGGCGGGCGAGGGCCACCAGGGCGGCCTCGACCTCGAAGCGGGCGAGCGGCGCGCCGACGCAGTAGTGCAGGCTGCCCCCGAAGCCGAGATGGCAGTTGTCGGCCCGGTCGGGATCGAAGCGGTCGGGCTCGGCATAGACCTCGGGGTCCCGGTTGCCGGAGGCGAGCAGCAGGACGAGGGGGGCCCCCTCCGGGATGGTGACGCCGTTCTGCGTGATCGGGCACAGGGTCTTGCGGGTGCGGAACTGGACCGGGGGCTCGTAGCGCAGCAGCTCCTCCACGACGCGGGGGGCGCGGGACGGGTCCTCGCGCAGGCGCCGCAGCTCCTCCGGGTGGCGGAGCAGGGTCAGCATGCCGTTGGTGATGAGGTTCACCGTGGTCTCGTGGCCGGCCACCAGCATCAGGATCGCGGTGGCGATGAGGTCGAAGTCGCTCATGCGCCCGTGGCCGTCGACGGGCGCGGTGGCCAGACCCGACAGCATGTCGTCCTGCGGGTCCTTGCGCTTCTGCGCGATCAGGCCCTGCATGTATTCGGAGATGGCATCGAAGGTGCGGCTGTTCTCGGCGCGCAGGTCGTCGTCCTGCAGGGTGTCGGGTTCGAGGGCGGTGGCGAGCTGCGTCGCCCAGCCGTGGAACTGCGCCTCGTCCGCCGGCGGGATGCCCAGGAGTTCGCAGATCACCGTCACGGGGAGCGGATAGGCGAGGTCGTCGACGATATCGATGGCCGTCGCGTCCCCGAGCCTGTCGAGGATCTCGTCCACGAGGACGTGGGAGCGCGCCCGCAAGGCCTGGACCCGCTGCGGCGTGAACTGCTGCATCACGGCGGCGCGCAGGGCGTCGTGGTCTGGCGGATCGCGGAAGATGAAGGGCCGGTGGGTGTCGGTGATGTGGTCGCGCACCGGCTTCACCAGCCAGTCCTTGAGCGGGTTGCCGGTCTTGGGCCGGTCGGCCGGTGGCAGGGTCTCGGAGCTCACCCGCGGGTCGTGCAGCAAGCTCGCGATCGCCGCGTGGGAGGCGGCCACGTAGGTGCCGTCCGCCTGGCGCGAAACCGGGCATTCCCGCAGGCGGGCGAAGAGCGGGTACGGGTCCGGCCGGGCGGCCTCGTCCTTGATCTGCGCGAACAGGGTGTGGTCGCTCATGCCGCGTCCTTCTCGGAAGATGTGGGCTCGGCGGGTTCGGGGAAGGCCGGCGGCAGCACCGCGAACGGGCCGGCATCGACGCCGCCGGTCTCGGGCGGGAACGGCGCCCCCGCGGCGATGTGCTCGGCATAGGTTGGGAGCCAGCGGGCGCAGTCGAAGGCCACGGCGGCGATGCAGCGGCCCTCCCGGCCGTAGACCGCCACGAACCGGCCCTCCTTCAGGCTGCCCCGGGCCACGACGAAGCCGTCGGCGCCCGTGGTCAGGCCCACCGACTTGAGGGTGATGCCGCCCTGGCTCGACCAGAAGGCGGGCACCTCGGCGTAGGGCTCCGGCGCGAGGCCGGCCAGGAGCCGGCCCGCATGCCGGCCCTGCGCGACGGCGTGGCCCCAGTGCTCCAGGGCGATGCGGTGGCCCGGATAGAGGGGATGGGGAAACCGCGCGACGTCGCCGGCCGCCGCGATCCGGGTATCGGGCCGTCCGGATTCATCGAGGACGTAACCCTGCGCGTCGCAGTCGATCCCGCCGTCGTCGCAGGCGAGGCCCGAGCCGGCGAGCCAGCCCGTGTTGCGCACGGCGCCGAGGGCCACCACCACCACGTCGGCCGGGAGGATCGTGCCGTCGGCGAGGCGGACCCGCGCCACGCGGCCGGCGCCGTCATCCTCCAGGGCCGCCACCTTGACGTTGCTGCGGATGGTGGTGCCGAGGCTGGCATGCAGGGCCTCCACCACGGAGCCGAGATGCTGCCCGAGCACCTTGGCGAGGAGAGTCGGCCCGGTCTCCACCAGGGTAACGGTCAGACCGAGGGCCCGGCACGAGGCCGCCACCTCGCAGCCGATGAAGCCGCCGCCGATGACGACCACGTGGGCCGGGCCGGCGGCGAGGTCGCGCCGCAGGGCCTCGGCCTCGTCGCGGCCCCGCAGGGTATGCACGCCCGCGAGCCCTGCTTCCGCGGCGTTCGGCCAGCCACGCGCGGAGGCCCCGGTGGCGATGAGCAGCCGGTCGTAGGGCACCGCCTCGCCGCTCGCCAGCGTCACGGTCCGTCGGGTGCGGTCGAGGCCGGTGGCCGGGTCGCCGAAGCGCCAGTCGGCCTCGAGCGCCACGAGGTTCGGCAACGTCGTGGCGTCGGCCGCGACCTCCCCGGTGAGCACCGCCTTCGAGAGCGGCGGCCGGTCGTAGGGGCGGTGCGGCTCGGCCCCGATCATGGTCAGGGGGCCGCAGAAGCCCGCCTGCCGCAGGCTCTCGGCGCCGCGCAGGCCGGCCAGGGAGGCCCCGACCACCACGATCCGCGTCTCGGCGTCGCTCATCGCGGGTCGGCCCCGGCATCCTCGACGCGGATGGCCTGCACCGGACAGGCGATCCGCGCGCGCTCGATGTCGTCGCGGGCGGTGGCCGAGGGGGCCGGGTCGTAGTGGAGGGCCTCGCGGCCCTTCAGGACGAAGTGGTGGGGGGCCGCGTAGCAGCACTGGGCGTAGGCCTGGCAGAGGTTCAGGTCGACGGTGACCCGCAGGCCCCCGGCGGCCCGGCGCCCGTCGGCGCTCGGCCGGTCGTGGTGGTTCAAGTCGGACATGCTTGCGCAATCTACCCGACCCGCTCACGGTTCCGCGACGCACCACGTGCCACGGGGACGCGGCCCGGCGCACGGACGGACGCCGCCTCGGGACCGGCAGCCGGTGATGCGCCCCGGCCACAGGGGAGCGGGAAGAGGGTCCGCGCCCCGTCAGGCACTTGTCATACAATAACATCCCCATCATGAAACATTATAACGTTGAGTGATGGGGTGAGCGGGTGCGTCGATCGCGGATGGTGTGGGCCGGCGCGGCCCTGGCGGGGGCCGGCCTCGGGGCGAATGCCGGCGCGGCGCAGCAGGCCCAGGCGACCCTGGACGAACTCAGCGTCACCTCGCCGAGCCCGATCCAGCCCGTCCGCGGAGCGGGCGGCGCCGCGGGCGACGCCGGCGCGTCGTTCCCGGTGGGCGTGCTCCCGGTGGTGACCAGCACCTACTCGCCCGTCACCGTGGTGACGCAGCAGCAGATCGCCCGCGAGCAGCCGCGCACCCTCGGGGACGCCCTGTTCGACCGCCCCGGCATCTCCTCCTCGACCTACGCGCCCGGCGCCGCCAGCCGGCCCATCATCCGTGGCCTCGACAACGCCCGGGTGCGCATCCAGGAAAACGGCGTCATCAACAACGGCGTTTCGGACCTCGGCGAGGACCACACCGTTCCGGTGAACCCTCTCGTCAGCGACCGGATCGAGGTGATCCGCGGGCCGGCGACCCTCCGCTACGGCTCCGGGGCGATCGGCGGCGTCGTCTCGGCCGAGAACAACCGGGTCCCGACCTTCATCCCGGCGAACGGGGTGTCCGGTCAGGTCACGACCGGATTCTCCAGCGTCGACAACGGGCGGCTCGGCGCCGCGACGGTGGATGCCGGCAAGGACGGTATCGCGGTCCATGCCGACGGCTTCCGCAGCGCCACGGACAGCTACGCCATTCCGGGCGGGATCCAGCGCAACTCGGCCACCGAATCCCAGGGCGGCTCCGTCGGCATCTCGGCCATCGGCGACCGCGGCTTCGTGGGCATCTCCTTCAGCCACTACGACGCGCTCTACCAGATCCCCGGCGGGGAGGCGGCCGAGAGCCGGACCCGCCTCGACCCGCGCCAGGATCGGGTCGTCGCCCGGGGCGAGTACCGCCCGCTGGACGGCCCCCTGGAGGTGATCCGGTTCTGGGCCGGCGGCTCGGTCTACCGGCACGACGAGCGCGGCATCGGCGAGACCGGGATCGACGGCATCCAGGCCACCTTCAAGAGCCGGGAGGCCGAGGGGCGCATCGAGGCCCAGCACGTGCCGGTCTTCACCGCCCTAGGGACGCTGACGGGCGCCCTCGGCGTGCAGAGCGGACGCCGGGTGCTCAACACGCAGGGGGAGAGCTTCCTGCCGCCGACGGAGTCGCGCTCGAACGCGGTCTACCTCTTCGAGCAGCTCGACGTGGGCCACGGCCTGCGTTTCCAGGCGGCCGGGCGCATCGAGGGCACGCGCTCGGCGAGCACGGCGGTGCAGTTCCCGAGCGACTACCTGCCGGTCGAGGGGCAAGATCCCCAGGCGTTCGGCCTCAAGCGCCGCTTCGCGCCCAAGAGCGCCAGCTTCGGCGCCCTCCAGGACCTGCCCTACGGCTTCGTGGCCAGCGTGAACGGCTCCTACGTGGAGCGGGCGCCCACGGCCTACGAGCTGTTCTCGCAGGGACCGCACGACGCGACCGAGACCTTCGAGATCGGCGATCCCCGCCTGAAGCTCGAGCGTGCCCGCACGGTGGAGATGAGTCTCCGCCGGGCGCAGGGGCCGCTGCGCCTCGACGCGACGGGCTACTACACCCGCTACACCGGCTTCATCTACAAGCGCGACACGGGCAACCGCTGCGGCGACGACTTCGCCTCCTGCGGCAGCGGGGACGAACTTCGGCAGATCGTCTACGCACAGCAGAACGCCACCTTCTACGGTGCGGAGATCGCCGCGCAGCTCGACCTGATCCCGGTGGGCAACGGCTGGGCCGGCCTCGAGGCGCAGTACGACTTCGTCCGGGCGCAGTTCGACGACGGCTCCTACGTGCCACGCATTCCACCCCATCGCCTGGGCGGCGGCGTGTTCCTGGCAACCGAGGGCTGGTTCGCCCGGGTGAACCTGCTGCACGCCTTCGACCACGTGGAGATCGCGCCGTTCGAGACGGTCACGCCCGGCTGGAACGACCTGCGCGCCGAGGTGAGCTACACCAAGGCCGTCGATCCGGCACTCTACGGCGCGAGCGAAGTCACCCTCGGGCTGCAGGGGCGCAACCTCCTCGACGACGACATCCGCAACTCGGCCTCGTTCAAGAAGGACGAGATCCTGCTGCCGGGCCGCAACGTCCGCCTCTTCCTGACGGCACGCTTCTGAGCCGCGGCGCTTCCGCGTCGCGCCGTGACAATAAAAGCCGACGCGGGGGCCCAACCGTGCTACACGGAGCCAACCCCGCACGACCCCGTGCCCTGGGCAACCCCATGAGGCCCAAGTGGCAAATGCGTTCAAGAGCGGTGCGTCGCAGTCGCGATCGACCAATGATTTCAACGAGCGCGCGAAGCTCCTGTCCGAGCGCCTGGGCGCGATCGAGAAGCCGGTCCAGATGAAGCGCGGGAACGCGCCGCGCCGCACCTTCAAGGCAGGCCCGCGTCCCGAAGAGGAGACGGCGGAGCCGGCCGAGGCCCAGACCGAGGGCCAGGAGACCGCCGAGGGCGAGGACGCCGAGTCCGAGACGCGCTCCGAGAGCTGAGGACGAACGCGGTTCGCCCGATCGTCCAACACGAAAAGGGCCGACGCGCCGCGTCGGCCCTTTTCGCTGTCCGGTTCGCGTCCATCCCCGCTCCGGGCGCCGCCGAAGAGGTGCGCTCAGGAGTGGTTCGGCGGCGCGCTCATACGCCTTGCGGCGGGCCTTGACCCCTCGCAGCGGGTCTTGACGCCTCGCGGCAGGCCTTAGCTCAGCGGCGGGCCTTGGCCTTGCGAGCCGCGTAGCGGGCATCGCGGGCCGCCTTCTTGGCGACGAGCTCGGCGGCCTTCGCCTCGGCGGCGGCCAGAGCCTCGGCTTCTTCGCGGGCGATCTGCGCGGCGAGTTCCGCTTCCTCGCGGGCCCGCTTGGCTTCCGCCGCGGCCTTCTCGGCGGCAATCCGGGCCGCTTCGCGCTCGCGGGCGCGCTCTTCGCGGGCGCGGGCGACCTCGGCGCGGGCCTGCGCCTTGGCGATCATCTCCGGATCATCGGCCGGAGGACGGGCCTTGAATTTTTCCAGCAGCATCTGCTTGGCGCTGACGGAGTTCTTACGGCGATCGTCGAAGTTCCTGTAGTCGAAGGCGCCCATCTGACCTTTCTCATGTGGTGTGTCGCCCGCATCCGGCGTGGAGCACGCGCGGCATGGGGCCGTGGAAAAACTGGGGTATACGCTGATCTTGCACCGCAACAGCCCCATGCCCGACCGCCTGCCGGGAATCAACAGAAGCCGCTCATCGAAAAGCGGCTTCTGACAGGTTGTTGAAACGATGCCGCAGCATTCGAGCCGGTCTCGGGCCGCCCGCATCGGGCGACCCGGACCGGCCGGCGGCGATCAGGCCGCCTGGAGGTTGCCGGCCGACTGCTTGCCGGTGCGGCGGTCGTTCTCGATCTCGTAGGAGACCTTCTGACCCTCGATCAGGTTGCGCATCCCGGCGCGCTCCACGGCGGAGATGTGAACGAACACGTCCTTGCCGCCGTCATCCGGCTGGATAAAGCCGTAACCCTTGGTCTCGTTGAACCATTTCACGGTGCCCGTGCTCATGGTGCTGTTCTCCTGAAGCGTTGTCTTGCCTGCCATCGGCTGCCCGGTGCCCGCGTCGCAATCGCGCGGGCACCCGAGGCGCAGGATCGTCGGATGGGATGTGCGATCGCAGCGGCACCCGCGTGCAGGACTGGCGAGCAGTCCTGGGAAAAGGGCGGGTGAGCTACCCGGAATGAGCCGGCCATGGAGCGATGGGGACAAAAGTAGGAAGCCTGCGACGCAGGGACAAGGCGCCAGCCAAAGCCGGGTTCCCTGGCCGATGGCGGAAAGCCGAGGCGGAGCCGGGCCTGCGGCGAACCGCGCAACCACCCCCGCGGCTGGGGGTAGAGCGGTGCACCGCGGTTGCTGCACCGCCGCCGGACCGGTAGGCTGGCGGTCAACATATGTGGGTCCGAAGGGCCCTGGGACAGGACCGGGATGCGGGACCGGCAGCGGGGCCGCGGCCCGGAAGGGGATGGGATGGCGAGGCCTGCGACGCAGCGACGAGAGCCGGGAGCGCAGGCGCACCGGGCTCGCCGGAACGGCCATTCGTGACGCGGATTCGGGGGCGGATGCGTCGCGGGTCGGTCTGGAGGCTCGCCTGCTTCGCCTGGCCGCTCGTCCTCGGTTCGGCCGGGGCCGGGCTCGCCGTGGGGCCGGCCCGGGCTTTCGACCTGTTCGGCCTGTTCGGCTCCGAGGAGGAACCGCCGGTCCCGAGCGCGGGCGCCCTGCCCTACACGGTGAAGATCTCGGGCATCGATGACGACGACGTCCTGCGCGCGCTGCAGGACACCTCGACGCTCTATCGCCTGCGCCAGGAGGCGCCGCCGGACGGCGAGGGCCTGGTGCGCCGGGCGGAGGCCGACCAGCGCCGCCTCGCCGACGTGCTCTCGGGCTACGGCTACTACCAGGGCACCGTCGCGATCCGCGTCGACGGCGTCGCGCTGGCCGGCGAGTCCACCGTGGTGGCGGCCGCCCGCGCGGCCGAAGCGTCGCGCTCCCGCGCCCTCGTGCCGGTCAAGGTCGTGGTCGATCCCGGTCCGCTCTACACCCTGCGGTCGATCCAGGCCCGCGACCCCCGGGGCAACCCGTTTCCCGAGGAGGTCCTGCCGGAGCGCTTCACCCGCGTCGGGGACGACGTGCCGGCCCGCTCGGCCACCGTGCTGGCCCGCGAGGCGAAGATCGTCGACCGCTTCCGGGCCCTGGGCCATCCCTTCGCCAAGGCGGTCGCCCGCGACCCCGTGGTGGACGACGCCGCCCACGTCATGGACGTGACCTACACCGTCGATCCCGGGCCGATCGCCGGCCTCGGCGAGGTCGCGGTGCGCGGCACGCAGGACATCGACCCGGCGGTGGTGCGCTCGTTCATCTACGCCGAGCCGGGCGATCCCTACTCGCCCAAGGCCGTGTCGGACATCCGACGCTCGGTCGCCAAGGTCGAGGGGTTGGGCTCGATCCGGGTGCGCGAGGGCGAGACCCTCGATCCGTCCGGCAACCTGCCGATCTTCGTTGACGTCACCGAGCGCGAGAAGAACCTGATCGGCGTCGCGGCCCGCTACTCCACCGTCGACGGTCCCGGCATCCGGGCCTACTACGCCAACCGCAACCTGTTCGGCGGCGGCGAGACCTTCCGGGTCGATGCCGACATCTACTATCTCGGCAACGACCTCTACGCCAAGCAGCGCAAGGCCGCCGGCATCGACTCGAACGGCCTCGGCGGGCGGCTCTCGGCCACCTTCGTCAAGCCGGCTCTCTGGGGCACCCGGAACGACTTCATCGCCAACGTCTTCGTGGGCCGCGAGGCACAGCAATCCTACGTCAGCGACGCGGCGGGCGGCACCGTCGCCCTGCGCCACCGCTTCTCCGACACCTTCTTCGCCCAGGTCGGCCTCGACGGACAGGCCGGGCGCTCGCAGGACGCCCTCGGCAAGGTCGATTACCGCCTCGTCGGCGTGCCGCTCTCCGTGAGCTACGATTCCACCGACAACCTGCTGGATCCGACCGAGGGCGTGCGCCTCACCGCCTCGGCGACGCCCTATGCGGGCTTCCTCGGCTCCGATCCGTCGATCTTCGTCGCCAAGGCGCAGGGCTCGACCTACTACGCCTTCGACGACGAGGGCCGCTACATCCTGGCCGGCCGCATCGGCTTCGGCTCGATCTCGGGGGCGAACCTCGAGGACATCCCGGCCAACATCCGGTTCTTCGCCGGCGGCGGCGGTTCCGTGCGCGGCTTCCCCTACCGGACGCTCGGCCCGCGCGGACCCTTCAACCTGCCCATCGGCGGACGCAGCCTGCTCGAGGCCTCGGTGGAGGCGCGCATCAAGGTCACCGATACCATCGGCGTCGTGCCCTTCATCGACGCGGGCACCGCCTTCGCCGGCAGCCTGCCCGATTTCGACGAGCGCATCCGCTACGCGGTCGGCCTCGGCCTGCGCTACTACACCGGCATCGGCCCGATCCGGGTCGACCTCGCCTTCCCGATGGACCGCATCAAGGGCAACCACGAGCGCCCGGTGGCCCTGTACATCAGCCTGGGGCAGTCCTTCTGATGGGATTCTGGAAGCGTCCGCGCGCGCAGGTCGCCGCCGCCACCCTGTGCCTCTCCGTCTTCGCCGCGACGCCGGCCACCCTGACCTACGCCGACGAGGGCGAGAAGACCGTGCTCGGCGGCCTCCTCTCGAAGGCCCTGTCGACGCCGGGCTCGCGGGTCGCCATCGGGGCCGTGGACGGCGCCCTCTCGTCGGACGCCACCATCCGCGACGTGGCGATCAGCGACGCCAACGGCGTCTGGCTGAAGCTCGACCGGGCGCGCCTGGTCTGGCGCCGCCTCGCCCTGCTCTCCGGCCGCCTGGAGGTGGACAGCCTGGAGGTCGGGCGCCTCGAAGTGCTGCGCCGCCCCCTCCCCGCCCCGGTCTCGGCGACGCCGGAGCCCGACGGATCGCTGCTGCCCGACCTGCCGGTGAAGGTCGAGGTGAAGACCTTCAAGCTGGCCGAACTCGTTCTCGGCGAGGCCCTCGCCGGGCAGCCGGCCCGCCTGACGGCCGAGGGGCGGGCCAAGCTCGGCGCGCCGGCCGAGGGGCTCGACCTCGATGTGGCGGTGCGCCGCCTCGACGCCGAGGGGCGCTTCGGCGCCCGCCTGCTCTTCGTACCGAAGGGCGAGACCCTGGAGCTCAAGACCACCCTGGTGGAGCCCGCCGGCGGGCTTCTCTCCAAGGCCGCCAACCTCCCCGGCGCACCGCCGATCAACCTCGACCTCGACGGGCGCGGCACGCTCGACGCCTGGAACGCCCGCCTCGACTTCGATGCCGGGCCGGACCTCGGGGCCCGCGGCACCGCCCGCATCTCCCGCATCGGGGCCGAGCGCCGGCTCGCCCTCGACCTCGCCTCGCGGATCGAGGGGCTGCTGCCCGGCCCGGCGGCGGCGATCTTCTCGGGCACGACCAAGCTCGACGGCGGTCTGCGCTTTTCCGACAGCGGGGCCTTCGGCATCGACCGGCTGGAGCTGACCTCGCGCACGGCCCGGCTCGAGGCCCGGGGTACCCTCACCGCCGACCGGATCGCCGACTTCCTCGTCTCCGCCCGCGCCGTGCCCACCGAGGGCGGCGTCACCAAGGCGGCGGATGCGGAACTCGACACCCTGGTCTTCGATGGCAGCCTGAAGGGGCCGATCGCGCGGCCCGTCGTCAATGGCACGCTGAAGGCCGCGGGCCTGCGCGCCGGCGGCTCGGCCCTGGAGCGGGTCGACGCCACCCTGTCGATGGCGCCGGCCGGCGCCGATCCCGCCGCCGCCCGCTTCGTACTGGCCGCCGACGCCAAGGTGGACGGCCTGCGCCTCGCCGATCCGGCCCTGCGCCGGGCCATCGGATCGCGGGCCGGGCTGAGCTTCCGGGGCACGCTGCAGCCCGACGGCGTCGTCGACGTCGCCGAATTCAAGCTCGACGGCCCGACGGCCCGGGCCGCCTATGTGGGCCGGATCGGGCAGAACACCCTCGCGGGCACGCTCGATGCGGCGCTGTCCGACCTCGCGGCCTTCTCGGAGGTGGCCGGGCGGCCGCTCGCCGGCACCCTGACGGCGCGGGCGGCGCTGAGCGGCGACCCGGCCCGCAAGGCGGTGAACGCCGATCTGGACCTGCGCACCTCGGGCCTCGTCCTGTCCCTGCCGGCCCTCGACCGGACCCTCGGCCCGTCGCCGCGCTTCAGCGGCCGCCTGTCGCAGGTCTATGACGGCTACGCCTTCGAGAACGCCCGCCTTGAGGGCGCCGAGATCGTCGGGCGCCTGGAGGGCCGCGCCACCGCGCGCCTCGCCGACGCCAAGCTGCTGGTCGACCTGAAGGACCTGTCGACCCTCGACCCGAAGCTGTCCGGCCGCGCGCTCCTCGACGGGCGCCTCACCGGCACCCTGGAGAAGCCCGACCTCACCGCCACGCTCACCGCCGACGACGCCCGCGCCCTCGGTCGCCCCTTGCGTGACCTCCGGGTCGAGACGGCGCTGACGGACGTCACCGGCGCCCTCGACGGCACCCTGCGCCTGTCCGGCGCGGTGGGCGGAAAGGCCCTGCGCGGGGACGCTCACGTGGCCCGGCCCGCCCCCGACGCCTGGGTCCTCGACCGCCTCGCCTTCGGCCTCGGCTCGGTCACCCTCGACGGGCACGCCGCCCTCGATGCCCGCACCTTCCTCACCGAGGGGGCGCTGGCCCTCAAGGCCGGGAATCTCGACGACCTCGCGCCCCTCGCGCTGACACCGATGGCGGGCAACGTCGAGGCCGCCGTCACCCTGTCCCGCGCGGGCGGGCGCCAGGACGCCGGCATCCGGGCGAACGGGGCGTCCCTGCGCTTCGGCGAATTCGCCCTGTCGCGCCTGGACGCCGACCTCACCGGGCGGGACCTGCTCGGCCGGCCCATCGTCGACGGGCGGGTGAACGCCGACCGCCTCCTCGCCTCCGGGCAGAGCCTCGACACCGTGCGTCTCGTCGCCGTGGGCTCGCCGAGCGCCAGCGACATCACCCTGACGGCCAAGGCCCGGGGCTTCGACCTCGACGGCGCCGCCCGTCTCGTGCCGGGCGAGCGCACCCGCATCGACCTGTCGCGCTTCTCCGCCGCGCGGGGTGGGGACCGTTTCGCCCTGGCCGGTCCCGCGAGTGTGACCCTCGACGGAGGCTCGGCCGTGATCGACAACCTCGTGGTGTCCGCCGGTAGCGGCCGCCTCAGCCTGTCGGGCCGGGTCGGCGAGGCCCTCGACCTCAAGCTCGGCATCCGCAGCCTGCCCCTCGCCCTGGCGCGGATCGCCGCGCCCAACCTCGCCCTCTCCGGAACCCTCGACGGCGAGGCGGACTTGCGCGGCTCCGCCAACCGGCCCGAGGGCCGCTACGCCCTGACGGTCGCCCGCCTCGTCACGCCCGAGACCCGCAAGGCCGGCCTTCCGCCCATCGACGCCCGGGCGAGCGGCACGGTGAGCGACGGACGCGCCGGGATCGACGGACGGGTCTCCGCCGGGCGCGGCGCCGAGCTGACGGTGACCGGCTCCCTGCCGGTGGCCCCCGGCGAGGCGCTGGCGGTGAAGCTGCGCGGCACCCTCGACGCGGCGCTCGCCAACAGCCTCCTCAGCGTCGGCGGCCAGCGCGTCGCCGGGCGCATCGCCCTCGATGCCGGCGTGACCGGCACCCTCGCGGCCCCCCGCGCCGAGGGCAGCGCCACCCTGACGGGCGGTTCCTTCACCGATCCGCTCCAGGGCATTCGCCTGACCAACATCGAGGGACGGGTCACCGGCCGGGGCGACACCCTGGTGGTGGAGCGCCTGACGGCGCTGACCCGCAACGGCGGAAGCCTGCGCGGCGACGGCCGGGTGGCGCTCGATCCCGCCGCCGGCTTCCCGGGCTCGCTCCGGGTCTCGGCCGAGCGGGCGGAGCTCGTCTCCAGCCCGCTGATGACGGCCGTGGCGAGCCTCAACCTCGCGCTCACGGGGCCACTGGCCCGAACCCCGAAGGTGGCGGGCCGGATCGACCTCGTCTCCGTCGACGTCTCGGTGCCGGACCGCCTGCCCGCCACGGTGCAGCCCCTGCCCGAGATCCGTCGCGTGAACACGCCCCCGGAGGTGCGCGCCCGGCTCGCCGCCCGGGCCGACCGCCGCGCCAAGGTCGCGGCCCTGGGCAAGCGGGGCAAGGTCGCCCCGCCCTTCGACGCCACCCTCGACGTCGCCGTGAACGCCCCCAACCGCATCTTCGTGCGCGGTCGCGGCATCGATGCCGAATTGGGCGGCGCCCTCCAAATCACCGGCTCCTCGCGGGATCCCGTCGCCACCGGCGATTTCGAGATGCGGCGCGGCCGCCTCAGCGTGGTCGGCCAGCGCCTCGACTTCACCCGCGGGCGCCTGACCTTCGGCGGCGAGATCGCCACGCCGGATCTCGACTTCGTCGCCGAGACCAAGGCCGCCGAGGTCACGGCGCGGATCGCCGTGACGGGTCCGGCCAACCAGCCGAGCTTCCTCCTCACGTCGGACCCGAGCCTGCCGCAGGACGAGGTGCTCTCGCGCCTGCTGTTCAAGAAGGCCTCGGGGGGCCTGTCGCCGTTCCAGGCCCTGCAGCTCGCGCAGGCCGTGGCCCAGTTCTCCGGCGGGGCCGGCGGCGTCGACGTCTTCGAGCAGGCCCGCAAGGGCCTCGGGCTCGACAGCCTCGACGTCTCCACCGGCGCCAGCGGCGGACCGGCGCTGGGCGCCTCGCGCTATCTCAGCGACCGCCTCAGCGTCGGCGTGAAGGCGGGCGCCAAGCCCGCCGACACGGCGGCGACGGTGGATTACGACGTGACCCGGCGCATCAAGATCCAGGGCGAGGCCGGCAGCGACGGCCGCACCGCGGTGGGCGTCGGGGCCGAGTGGGAATACTGACGCTCAGCGCGTCAGCCAGAGGGACTGGCCGATGCCGCTGAGCGGTTCGTGGAAATGCGTGACCAGGACGATCGCCCAGAGCAGGCCGAGGATCGTGGTGAGGGCGACGAGGATGACCTCGCCGGACTCGCGCAGCCTCAGGAATCGGTGGGCCCCCTTGGGCGATGGGGTCCCGGTGCGTTGCCGTGCCATTCCGTCTCCGGGTCGAGCTTGTCATCCATCGAACGCCGCAAGGCGCGGGCCAGGAACCCGCGTCCGGGTCGCCCTCGCGCAACCGTGACGTCCCCCATCCCGCTCCGGAATGACCCTCGTGTCCGCCTCCTCCCTGCTCATCTATCCCGATCCCCGCCTCAGGCTCGTGGCGGCTTCGGTCGCCCGGTTCGATGACGCCCTGCACGAATCCGCCCGTGACCTCGAGGCGGTGATGCTGGCGGTCTCCGCCCTCGGGCTCACCCTGCCGCATATCGGGCAGGGCCAGCGCCTGGTGCTGTTGCGGATGGAGCCCGGCGAGCCGGTGACCGCCTACGTGAACCCGGAGATCGTCTGGGCCTCCCCCGAGCGCGGACCGCAGCAGGAGGGCAGCGTCTCGATGCCGGGGGTGATGGACGTGGTCGACCGGGCCGTACGGATCCGGGTTCGCTACCGCGACCTCGAGGGCGCCGAGCACGAAGAGGACGCCGAGGGATTCCGGGCGGCCTGCCTCCAGCACGAGATCGACCAGCTCGACGGGATCTTCTGGATCGAGCGCCTCTCCCGCCTGCGACGGGACCGGGCGATCAGGCGCTTCGCCAAGCTGCGCCGGTCAGGCCCCTGAAAGCGCGGCCGCCGTGCGGCGGAATGGCCGCGAGCGCGTTATGGCTTGGCGGCCCGCCCTCCTCCGGAGAGGCCGGCCGCCGATCACGTTCGTTTCTGCCGAGAATTTCCCGATGCGTTCGATCCGACCTCTCCTGCTCGCCCTGGCGGTCGCCGGCACGGCGCAGGCGACCATCCGGGAGGCCCCGGCTGCGCCGGCCCCCGCACCGGTACCGGCGATCGGATGCGCGTCCCTGGCGAACCTGCGGCTGCTCCTGCGCGAGAGCAAGGACGTGGTGGCCACCGCCGTCGCGCGCCTCACCGACGACAAGGCCGACCACCTCGGCTGCCAGGTCGTTGCGCGCGATGCGGTGGCGGGCATCGCCGAGCACCTGACCCTGAACGGCAGCGCCTACGATTGCCTGACCCTGCGCACCACGAGCGTCTGCCATTGGGTCGTCGCCGGCACGGTCAAGCCCACCGAGGCCGTGGCGAAGCCTCGCGCGGGCGAGAAATCCAAGGCGGCCGACAAGGCCACCGACAGAACGTCCGACAAACCCGCCGCACCGGAGAAGAGCCGCCGATGACCCGACCTTTGCGCGTCCTCCCCCTGGCCCTCCTCCTCGGCCTCGCCGCCGGCACCGCCGCCCGCGCCCAGCCGGTCGAACCCACCGACGTCATCGCCTGCAAGACCCTGGTCGCGTTGCGGGTCCTGATGGCCAGCGGCGACCGGGCTGCCGCGGAGGCGGTCCTGCCGCAGCATCCGGATTGCCGACGGATCGCGCGTACGCGCATCGGCGCCGCGGAGCACCGCGCCATGGTCGGCGGGGCCCCGTTCGAGTGCCTTACCGTGGCGAACGAGGCCGATTGCGCCTGGGTGATGCCCTGACGGGCACGCCGAAACGACGTCACCACCACGACAGCAGGGGGAACAGGATGCAGACAACAGGGATGTGGCGTGGGCCGGCGCTCGCATTGACGCTCTCGGCCATCGCCTCGGTGGCCATGGCTCACGCGGCTTCGGCGCAGGGGGAATCCACGCCGATCCAGAGTCCGCAGGACGCGGCCTGCCGCACGGAGGCCCGCGACCGGGTGTTCTCGACGCCCGACCCGAAGGGGCTCGGCCTCTACGCGATCGGCCGTCAGCTCTACTTCGCCTGCATGAAGCGCGCCCAGCCGGGGCCTCGCCGCCGGGAGCGGGCGCGCGCCTCGTAGGATCCGGCGGGTTCATCCTGAACCTCGCGGACTCCCGATTCCGGTCAGGTCGTTCGTCTCTTCGGGATCACCGGTTTCCGCTGATCCCCGACAAACGCGAAGGCGGTGGGATCAGACGCTGAGGGGCGCGCCGATCCGGGCCCGGAGGACGTGCCGAAGGTTCTCGTTGTCGTTGGTGTCCGCGTCGAGGGCGGCCATCAGGCGAAGCAGCCGGCTGATCGGCGTGGTGCGGTCCTCGACCGCCGCGTCGATGAGCGCCCGAAGGGGAACAGGCTCGCTGGCCGGGTGCATTTTCAGGTTCGTCTGGGCCGGCTGGGGCATGGTCCGCGGATCCGTGGCGTGATCAGGCGCGATCACGGGCGGCTCGCTACGCCATCGAAGGACCCGGCGCCAGGGTTTTTTGCCATCTATCCATAGCCGGCACGCAATCCTGCCCTGCGCCACGGAACAAAGCGGGATTACGCGGGAAATGTGTGGATCGGTGCAGATCCCACGCGTCGCGTGGCCGGTTTGCCACCGGGCCCGTCCGAATCGACAGGCCCGGACCGAAACCGCTGCACCGGGATCCCGGTCGCCGGATCACCGAGCCAGCGGCGAGGCGGCGTAGCCGTCGAGAAGGTCCTGCGGATCCTTGTAGAGGGCGATGCAGCCGGACGCGCTCAGGTCGGCTTCCGGAAAACCGCCGCAGAGAACCCCGATGGTCGGAAGGCCGGCCTTCCCCGCCGCCTCGGCGTCGTAGGGCGTGTCGCCGATCACCACGGCCTGCGCCGCCGTGATCGGGGCAAGCTTAGTCAGGGCGGCCTCGAAGATGTCGGGGAAGGGCTTCGAGCGTTCGACGTCGTCGGAACTGACCACCACGTCGGTGAGGTCCTCGACCCCCATCAGGGTCTGGTAGTGCTCCACCTCCTTCGCCTTGCCGGAGGAGGCCAGGGCGAGGGTCAGGTCCTGGGCCTTCAGGTGCTCGAACAGGGCCCGGACGCCGGGGAAGGGCTTCACCTTCGAGAGATAGTCGCGCTTGAACAGGTCCGAGCGGTAGGCCTCGATCGGCTTGCCCTCGCGCTCCACCCGCTCCGCGTCGAGGAAGACCGGCAGCAACTGGTCGCCGCCCTTGCCGATCTGGCTGCGGGCCTGGTCGTGGCTGACGGTGACGCCGAAATGCGCGAAGGCGTCCACCCAGGCCTGGGCATGGAGGTCGACGCTGTCGAGCAGGGTTCCGTCGATATCGAAGATCACCGCCCGTACGGTCTTGGTCATCGCGTCATCCCGAACCGGTTGCACGCCGGCGGACAGGCCGGGGCTCCCTGGGCGAACGGATGGCTCTCCCGGCCGTTCCGCCGGGATGGCGGGATTCGTTCGGCGGGCTCAGCGGGGAAAGATGTGCAGGCCGTCGTCGGGCAGGAGGTTGCGGGCTGGACCGCCGGTCTGCTGGCCGCGGCCCTGCTGGTAATAGGGCAGCTCCGGACGGCGATCGTTGTCGCCGCCGGAATCATACTCGTAGGGCTCGCTCCAGGGCGCCCGCCCGCCGACGCCGCCGGTGGTGTCGACGTCGAGGAGCGCGGGGCCGCCGCGCAGGCCGCCGGGTCCCGCCAGGGCGGCGAGCGGCAGGCCGGCCACCCCGAGGGCCAGAAGGGTCGCGATCGTCGTCTTCATGGAAGCCTCGCCTGGGAAGGCGCACGGCCCTCAGGGCCGCGGCCACGTCTCTGGATCTGGCCTGACAACGGTCAAGGTTTTCCTTCGTTCCGGCGTCCCTCGCGTGGAGGCGGCCTCCGCGGCCAGCGAAAAGCCCGCCCCACCGGTCCGGTGAAGCGGGCTCTGATTCGTCCGGGGGCGGGCCGGAAGGCTCCGGCCCGCGCGTCTCAGTGAACGGTGGCGACGCTCTCGACCACGCGGCCGCGGGCGGGAGCCCGGGGCGTCTTGGTCACCGCAGCCTTGGCCACGGCCGCCTTGGCGACAGTGGCCTTCTCGGCGGCGGGCGTCTTGGCAGCGGCGGTCTTGGCAGGGGCGGTCTTGGCAGCGGCGGTCTTGGCAGCGACAGTCTTGGCAGCGACAGTCTTGGCAGTGGCCGTCTTGGCAGCGGGCGCCTTCGTGGCCACCGGCTTGGTAGCCTTCGTGTCGGCGGCGGCCTTCGCCTTCGTCTCGACCTTGGCGCCGGCGCTGCGGCTGCGGCTCGGCTTGGCCTTGAGAGTCTCGGCGAGGACGGCGGCCGGGCTGGCCGAGAGGGTGACGTCCGCGGTGGCGGCCTGGATCACCTCGATGCCCATCCGCGACGGGGTCAGGAGCTCGATCTCGGCGCGCAGCCAGTGCGCCTCCGCCTGGCCGAACACGCGGCCCTCGTCTTCCCAGATGTAATAGGCGCGTTCGCGCACCTGCTGCTCGAAGGGGTTCATGCTGTCTCCTCGTCCGATCGGTCCGACGTCCCGGGCGAGGATGAAACCGGATGGTTAAGCGGGCGTTAACCGCCCCGGCATGGCGGCGGGTGCTCAGCCCTGGGACAGGCGTCGGGCGTTGGCGCGGACCTTCCGCCGGTAGCCGGCCACGACCCCGGCGGTGGAGCCGCCGGTGGCGATCAGCAGGGCGGCCTCCTGGGCGGCCATGATCTTCTCGGTGACCATGTGCTGGGCCTCGGCCTGGGCCGCGGCACCGCCCGTCGCCAGCTTGGCGAGGCGCAGGGCGATGACCTGCTGCGATTCCATCGCGAGCAGGGTCGCGTCCATGCCGAGCTTCCACCA
Source organism: Methylobacterium sp. 001424705 (assembly GCF_059816145.1). Lineage (NCBI taxonomy): Bacteria > Pseudomonadati > Pseudomonadota > Alphaproteobacteria > Hyphomicrobiales > Methylobacteriaceae > Methylobacterium > Methylobacterium sp. 001424705. The sequence goes on from NZ_JCBANU010000002.1 coordinate 100,165, forward strand.
CGAACCGAACATCAGCATCCACTCTCAAGATAGGTCGCGCCGAGCCGGCTTGGCGGCTCGGCCTTACCGAGACGGTCCCGCGCCCGGTATCTGGGCTGGGGACCCGTTCGCTCAGTCGAAGAGGCGGTTCTTCGCCCCGGAGCCGCCGAGGCTGATCTTCTTGGTGCCCGATCCGCCGAGGCTGATCTTCTTCGGCGGGGCGGCGGCTGGGCTCGGCGTCGCCGGACGCGCCGGCTTCAGGCGGGACTGGCCGTAGACCACCGAACCGATCTCGTCGGCGACGCGCACGAGATCCTCGCGCTCGCAGGCCCGCGCGACCCGCAGGCCGAGCTGGTGCATGTGGCTCTTGCCGTAGAGGTAGACGGCGAGGCGCGCGCGCGTCGTCGTGGACATCGCCTCCAAGATCTCCGGCAGGTCCTCCTCGTCCGCCCGGTAGACCTGGCCGAGGAGTTCGAGGGAGACCGGGCAATCCGGATCGGGAACGGCGCCGCTGGTCGGGTGAGCCTGCGTCATGGGGCATCTGCCTGTGCGAGGGGCGGAGGGAGAACGGCCGGCGAATCGGCCGCGAGGGGCGTAAGGCCGCCCGCATCGGCGCGGGCGGGCGGTGCGGCGACCGGCACCGAGGAGGGCGGCACGGCCGCGAGGCAGCCGGTGCAGACCGAGGCGATGGCGATGCGGGACCGGGCTTCGGCCCGCTGCCAGACCGCCTCGCTGCGGGCCCGCGCCGCCTGGGCCGCGGCGTCGTCGAAGGCGCCGGACCCACCGGAGCCGACGCTCGCCTCGCCGCCGGGGCGGATGCGGATGAACAGCGGTTCCTCAGCGAGGGCCGGGCCGCCCGTCAGGACCCCGATAGCAGGCGCGAGGGCGGTCAGGCTACCCGCGATCGCCAGGGCTGCGGAACGGGAACGGGGCATCGGCTCCTCGGTGCGATTCGACGGCGTGGGGATCGGCCATGCCGGCCGCCATCGTTCGGCTGAACAGGGTTAACGATGTCTGAAGCGAACCGGATGCCGCAGCGGCAGCGCGTCCGCTCGACCCACGGCGCCCGGGCGGCCTAACAGGACGCCATGGAACCGAACGTCTACCTCCTGCTGGCCGCAGCCCTCCTGTATTCCGGCTACATGGTCCTCGCCATGAGGTCCTGAACGAGGCTCAGCGGCGCTCGTCGCGCTCGATCACCGCGCAGGCGGTGACGGGCGCTTCGCGCGATCCGGAGAGCGAGCAGGTGACGAGGACCTTCCCGGCATCGACGTTGCTGTGCCGCGTCGTGGCGGCGGCGGTGCGGGCCGTCCGGGCCGCTTGCGCCAAGTCCTCGGACGCGAGGCCCGTGACGGCGTGGCCGGCCCGTCCGAACAGATCGAAGTAGCCAGCGGGGAGCGGCGTGCCCCGGAACTGGACGCCGGTGGCCGAGAGCTCGCCGCAGGCCAGCGTCATCCCGATCCCGTCGGGGGCGCTGAATTCCGCGAAGTCCGCCGTCCGCTTGACCAGGGTGGCCTGGGTCTCGGCCACCACCCGGTCGATGAGGTCTCCGCAGGAATCCGCCGCGGCGGGTCCGGCGAGGGCGAAGAGGCCGAGGGTCGCGGCCAGGGTGGGACGAATCACGCGCATGACCTTCTACCTAAGAGCGGTCCGGCGGTTGTCGAGCGCTGCGGCTACAGGCGCTTGCGGGGTGGTGGCGGGCGGCGGAACACCCCGACCATCTCGAGATGGCCCGAATAGGCGAACTGGTCGACCGGAATCACCCGCTCCAGGGTGTAGCCGCCCGACACCAGGGTCGCGGCATCCCGCGCGAAGGTGCCGGCGTCGCAGGCGACCCCGATCACCAGCGGCACCTTCGATTCGGCGATCCGGGCCGCCTGCGCGCCCGCGCCCGCCCGGGGCGGATCGAACACCACGGCGTCGTAGGCGTCGAGTTCGAGGGCCAGCAGCGGCCGGCGGAACAGGTCGCGGCGCTCGGTGGTGACCCGGCGCAGGCCCGGCACCGCCCGCACGGCCCGGTCGAGGCTGGCCAGGGCCGCCGCCTCGCCCTCGACGGCATGGACGTCCCGGCTGCGCGCCATGGCGAGGCTGAACGGTCCGCTGCCGGAGAACAGGTCGACGACCCGCTTCGTCTTCTTGTCGAGGGCCGCCACCACGGCCTCGGTCAGCACCCGCTCGCCCTCCTCCGTGGCCTGGAGGAAACCGCCGGCCGGCGGCACCAGCCGCAGGCCCGCGCTGGTGACCGCCGGAGCCCGGCGCTCCACCAGCACCTCTCCGTGCAGCGAGAGGCGCGCGAGGTCGAGGTCTCCGGCGAGGCGTACCAGCGCGGCGCGGACTCCCTCGGCCGCGGGTCCGTGCCCGCGGATGTCGACGTCGAGGCCGGCCTCGGTGGCGCTGACGGCGACGTCGAGGGGCTTGCGGCCGTGCCCGAGCGGCGCGCTCAGGGCCGTCGCCACCTGGGGCGCCCGGTGCAGGGCCGCCACGGTGATCGGGCAATGGTCGATGGCGACGAGGTCGTGGCTGCGCGCCGCCATCAGGCCGGCCTGCGCCCGGCCCTCGATGGCCCGCACGTGCAGGGTGAGGCGCCGCCGCCCGGCCCCGCGGGCATCGACCAGCGGCTCCGGCGCGACGGCGAGCCCCGCATGGGACAGCGCCTGGACGAGGTGGTCCCGCTTCCAGGCGGCGTAGGGCACGGGCGCGAGGTGCTGCACGGTGCAGCCGCCGCAGGTGCCGAAATACGGGCAGAACGGCGCGATGCGATCCGGCGAGGCGTGCAGAACATCGACGACCGTCCCGCGCGTGCCCGCCCGCAGCACCGTGACGCGCTCCCCCGGCAGCGCCAGGGCGACGGCGGTGCCGTCCTCGGCCAGCCCGTCGCCGCGGGCGCCGAGGCGGCGGATCTCCAGGGTCTCGGGGGTCGGCTGGGTGTCCGGCTCGGTCATGGTCGTGGGTCCAGGCGCGCCCCGATCAGGAACTCGCGGTTGCCGTCGCCGCCGGCGACGGGTGACGGGATGAGGCCGAGGATCTGAAGCCCCAGAGCCTCGAGGGCGGCGCGGATCTCGGCGCAGACGGCGTCGTGGATGGCGGGATCGCGGACGATCCCGCCGCGCCCGACCCGGTCGCGCCCGGCCTCGAATTGCGGCTTGATCAGCGCCGCGAGGTCGGCGCCGGGGGCCAGCAGCGGCAGGAGGGCCGGCAGGATCAGCCGGAGGGAGATGAAACTGACATCGATGGCGCAGAGGTCCGGGGGGCGCGGGATCGCGGCGCGGTCGAGGCTGCGGGCATCGGTGCCCTCCAGGCTGGTGACGCGGGCGTCGTCCCGGAGGGAGACGTGGAGCTGGTCGCGTCCCACGTCGACGGCGTAGACGTGGGCGGCGCCCCGCGCCAGCAGCGCGTCGGTGAAGCCGCCGGTCGAGGCCCCGACATCGAGGCAGACGCGGCCCGCCGGGTCGAAGCCGAAGGCGTCGAGGGCGGCATCGAGCTTCAGCCCGCCGCGGGACACGAACGGATGGGGGGCGGACGCCACGAGGCGCGCGTCCCGGGCGAGGAGGTCGGAGGCCCGCGTCACCGGCTGGTTGTCCGCCCGGACGAGACCCGCCGCGATGGCGGCCTGGGCCCGGGCGCGGCTCTCGAAGAGGCCCCGTTCCACCAGCAGGCGGTCGGCCCTCAGCCGCTCCCGATTCATCACCACGCCCAACGAGTCTCGTTCCCGCCGGCCCCGGGCCGGTTCCTCCCGCTACACCACTCGGCGCCGGGGGCGAATGAAAATCGTCACGAATTCAGTCGCGCGTCCGGGTCGCCCTGCTCCATAACCGACGACGGTGGCTGGTGATTCCGCACGGAACGGTTGCCGCGGGCCGGGCTTGTCCCGATCGCTGGGGGCCCGCCGCCCCGTCGGGGACGACGGATCGGGGCCGAAACTTGGGACACATCATGGTCGCGCCGCGTGAGATCGAGTTGAAGCTGGAATGCGAGGGCAGCGACCTCGCGGAGCTGAGCCGCCATCCCTTCCTGCAGGCGGAAGGCTCGGAGGACTCCCGCTTCCTCACCTCCACCTACTTCGACACGGCCGCCGGCGACCTGCGTGCGGCCGGGCTGACCCTGCGGGTCCGCCGCGACGGCGAGACGTTCGTCCAGACCGTGAAGGCCGCCGCCACCGCCCCCGGCCTGTTCGACCGCTCGGAATGGGAGGCGCCCGTCGCGGGGAACGCGCCCGACCTGGCGCAGGTCTCCGAGACGCCGGTGCCGGAGGTATTGGCGGGCGCCGAGGCGCCGGAGCTGTCCCCCATCTTCGCCACCCTGGTGGAGCGGCGCAGCCGCCTGGTGCGCTACGGAGCCTCGCGGATCGAGGTCGCCTTCGACGAGGGTCGGATCGAGACCCCGAACGGCGACGCGCCCCTGTGGGAGCTCGAACTCGAACTCAAGGAGGGCCGGTCGGAGGACCTGTTCACCCTGGCCCAGGCCCTGGCCGAGACCGTGCCGCTCCGGCTTGGGGCACTGAGCAAGTCGGCCCGCGGCTTCAGCCTCCGCGACGGCACCCTGCGGCGCCCGAGCAAGGCGCGGCCGGTTTCACTGGCGCCGGACGCCACGGCCGGCGAGGCCTTCCGCGCCATCGCCTTCGCCTGCCTGTCCCACCTGCGCCTCAACGAGGACGTCTTCCTGCACAACCGGGACGTGGAGGCGCTGCACCAGCTGCGGGTCGCCCTGCGCCGCCTGCGTTCGGCCCTCACCCTGTTCAAGCCGGTCCTGGCGCAGGACGCGACGGCCGCGACCCTGCGCGACGAGATCAAGCGCATCACCGAACCCTTCGGCCACGCCCGGAACCTCGACGTGTTCCTGGCCGAGACCCTGCCGGCCGAGATGGCCAGGCGCCCGGACGAGGCCGGTCTCGACGACCTGCGCCGGCGCCTCGAGGCGGAGCGGGACCGCGCTCATGACGGCGTCCTCGCCACCCTGGAATCGCAGGAATGGCGCGGCCTGGTCCTCGACGTCGCCGCCTGGCTGGAGACCGGCGCCTGGCGGACCGGACTGGCCGCCCCGGACCGTGAAGTGCCGGACCGCGGAGTGCCGGCGCGCGACTTGCCGGCGCGCGACTTCGCCGCCGAGGTGCTCGACAAGGCCCTGCGCCGCATCCGGAAGCGCGGCCGCCACCTCGACCGCCAGGAGGCCGAGGAGCGGCACCGCGTCCGGATCGAGGCGAAGAAGCTTCGCTACGGCGCAGAGTTCTTCGCCAGCCTCTACACCGAGAAGAAGCTGCGCAAGCGCCACAAGGCCTTCGTCTCGGCCCTGTCCGACCTGCAGGACCATCTCGGCAGCCTCAACGACCAGGCCACCGCCCACACGGTGCTGGCCAGCCTCGTGGCGGTGCCCGACCCGCAGGAGATCCCCGGCGAGACGGCGTTCGCCGCGGGCCTTGCGGCCGGCGACAACGAGGCCGACGGCCGGAAGCTGCTGAGAGCGGCCGCCGAGGCCCATGGGGACCTCGTGGCGGTCAAGCCGTTCTGGCGCTGAGGCGCCAACGCTGAGGCGCCAACGCTGAGGCGCCAACGCCGAGGTGTGACTCAGCCGCGGGGGCTGAGGGCGTAGAGCGTGATCGCGGCGGCGTTCGAGACGTTGATGCTGCGGATTTCGCCGCTGAAGGGGATGCGGGCCAGCACGTCGCAGTTCTCGCGGGTGCGCTGGCGCAGGCCCTTGCCCTCGGCCCCGAGCACGATCACGGCCGGGCGCTTCGGGCCGATGGTGTCCAGTACGGTCTCGGCGTCGGAATCGAGGCCGATCCGGGTGAAGCCGCGCTTGCCGAGGTCGACCAGGGCGTCCGACAGGTTGCGGACCACGATCAGGGGCACGTGCTCCAGGCCGCCCGAGGCGGATTTGGCCAGCACGCCCGTGGCGTTGGGCGAGTGCCGCGCGGTGGTGATGATGCCCGCCACCCCGAAGGCGGCGGCGGTGCGCACGATGGCGCCGACATTGTGCGGATCGGTGATCTGGTCGAGGGCGAGGAGCAGCACGTCGTCGCCCAGCTCGTCGAGATCCGGCCCCGGCAGGGGGTCGGCCTCCAGGTAGAGGCCCTGGTGCACGGCGTCGGGTCCGAGCAGCGCGTTGATGGCGCTCGGCCGCACCAGCTCGGGATCGATCCGCAGCGTCCCGATCTCCTCGGTGAGCCGGATCATGGCGTTCTCGGTGGCGAGCAGCCGGTGCAGCTTACGCCCCTCGTTGGCCAGGGCCTGCGCCACCGGGTGCCAGCCGTAGAGGACGACGTGGTCGCCGGCAGCCGCCGCGACGCTCGCCGCGCCCCGCTGGTTCTGCGGCGGCCCGCGCCGGAAGGGACTGCGCGAAAAGCCGGGCTTGTTCGTCCTCGGCCCCGGCGGGCCGTCGCGTCGCGTGGTCATGCAGTCAGGTCCGCTCTCCGGCCGCCGGAAGGAGCGGTCCGCGTGTCCGCCCGACAAACCGGCCGGGGCCGCATTCGTCAAGCCGCAAACCCGCGGCGATTCCCCCGTTGCCCCCGCGCCCGAAGCCGCATATAGAACCGCTCACCGCAGCGGCGCCCTTCGTCTAGCGGTCCAGGACGTCGCCCTTTCACGGCGAAAACACGGGTTCGATTCCCGTAGGGCGCGCCAGCGATGTTTTCGCGGTCGATCTCCGATCGCCCCCGATCCGCTCGATCTTGCCAGCCCGCAACGATGCTCGAACGCCTCTTCGGGCATATCGGACCACCGGTTCCGCTTCTCTAACGACTCCCCCCGGCGAGGGGTCCCGTACGGTCGCGGCCACGCAGTTTATCGGCTCGCTCATGCGCGGCGACGGGGCGTCACCATTCCTGCGGAGCCACGAGAAGCGGCGCTGCGCAGCGGATCACATTTCGAGATCTGGAAAGAGATGGTGAGCGCGCTGGGGCTCGAACCCAGGACCTACAGATTAAAAGTCCGTTGCTCTACCAACTGAGCTACGCGCTCGTGTGCGACGGGGCGTTGCGGCGCTCGGCGCCGCGCCGTGTCGAACAGCGTGGCTCGCAATAGGGGGTCGGCGGTATGGGGTCAACCGGCTTCGCGGTCGTCCCCCGGGGATGGTGCGTCAGGCCGCGGCGCGCTCGGCCTCGGCCCGGGTCCAGGCCGCGCGGGTCTCGTCGGTGAAGTCGGCGAGGCGGCCCTGCGCGATGGCGGTGCGCAGGCCCGCCATCAGGTCCTGGTAGTAGGACAGGTTGTTCCAGGTGAGCAGCATCATTCCCAGGATCTCGTCGCTGCGCACGAGGTGGTGGAGGTAGGCCCGGGAATAGTCGCGGGCCGCCGGGCAGGACGAGGCCTCGTCCAGGGGGCGGGTGTCCTCGGCGTGGCGGGCGTTGCGCAGGTTGATCCGGCCGTGTCGGGTATAGGCGAGGCCGTGGCGGCCGGCGCGGGTCGGCATCACGCAGTCGAACATGTCGATGCCCCGGGCCACCGAGCGCATCAGGTCGTCCGGGGTGCCGACGCCCATGAGGTAGCGCGGCTTGCCCGCGGGCAGGTGCGGCTCCACGGTCTCGATCATCGCCAGCATCACGGCCTGGGGCTCGCCCACCGCGAGGCCTCCGATGGCGTAGCCCTTGAGGTCGAGGTCCACGAGGGCGCGGGCGCTCTCCACCCGCAGGGCCGGCACGTCGCCGCCCTGGACGATCCCGAACATCGCCTTGCCGGGCTGGGTGCCGAAGGCCACGCGGCAGCGCTCGGCCCAGCGCAGGGACAGGTGCATCGCCTTCTCGATGGCCGCGTGCTCGGCCGGCAGGCGGACGCACTCGTCGAGCTGCATCTGGATGTCGGAGCCGAGCAGGCCCTGGATCTCGATGGAGCGCTCCGGGCTCATGTGGTGGGTCGAGCCGTCCACGTGGGAACGGAAGGTCACGCCCTGCTCGTCCAGCTTGCGTAGGGCCGAGAGCGACATGACCTGGAAGCCGCCGGAATCGGTGAGGATCGGATGCGGCCAGTTCATGAAGCGATGCAGGCCCCCGAGGCGGGCCATGCGCTCGGGACCGGGGCGCAGCATCAGGTGGTAGGTGTTGCCCAGGACCACGTCGGCCCCGAGTTCGCGGACCTGGCCCGGATACATCGCCTTCACGGTGGCGGCCGTACCCACCGGCATGAAGGCCGGCGTCCGGATGGTGCCGCGCGGCATCGTGATCGCGCCGGTGCGCGCGGCCCCGTCGGTGGCGTCGACGCGGAAGGTGAATTCGGTTGGCAGGCCGGCGGATGCGGCGGGAGAGGCGGGCTCGGACATGGGCGCCGTCTTAGAGCCTCCGGCGCTTTCGAGGCAAACCCCGCGCGGGCCGGCGCCTCAGCCGCGCGCCGGAAACAGCAGGCTGGAATCGCCGTAGGAATAGAAGCGATAGCCCCCCGCGATGGCGTGCGCGTAGGCCGCCCGCATGGTCTCCAGGCCCGAGAAGGCCGAGACCAGCATGAACAGGGTCGAGCGCGGCAGGTGGAAGTTGGTCATCAGGGCGTCCACCGCGCGGATGCGCGTGCCCGGGGTGATGAAGATCTCGGTCTGGCCGGCGAAGGGGTGGAGGCGCCCGTCCGCGTCGGCCGCGCTCTCGAGGAGGCGCAGGGCCGTGGTGCCCACAGCGACGATGCGCCCGCCCCGCGCCCGCACGCCGTTGAGGGCCTCGGCGGTGTCGGCGTCGAGGCGACCGATCTCGGCATGCATGCGATGGTCGGCAGTGTCGTCGGCCTTCACCGGCAGGAAGGTGCCGGCGCCCACGTGCAGGGTCACGGTGTGGCGGGCGATGCCGGCGGCATCGAGTTCGGCCAGCATCGCCTCGGAGAAGTGCAGGCCGGCGGTGGGGGCCGCCACCGCGCCGGGCTCGCGGGCATAGACGGTCTGGTAGTCGGTGGCGTCCTGCGCGTCGGTGGGGCGCTTGCCGGCGATGTAGGGCGGCAGCGGCAGGTCCCCGATGGCGGCGATGGTCTCGTCCAGGGCCGGTCCGGCGAGATCGAAGCGCAGGGTGATCTCGCCGCCCTCCCCCTTCGCCGCGATGGTGGCGTCGAGGCCGCCGAGGGCGCAGGGCGCGCTGTCACCGTGGCGGCCGAAGCTGACCCGGTCGCCGGCGGCGAGGCGCTTGCCCGGCCGGGCGAAGGCGCGCCAGGTGTCCGCCGCCTCGCGCAGGTGGAGCATCGCCTCCATCCGCAGGCCCGGCGAGCCCGGGCGATGGCGGACGCCGGCGAGCCGCGCCGGGATCACCCGGGTGTCGTTGAAAACCAGGGCGTCGCCCCGGCGCAGGAGCTGCGCGAGGTCGCGCACCCGCCGATCCTCCAGGCCGTCGTCGGGCCGGACCACGAGGAGGCGCCCGGCATCGCGGGGCACAGGCGGCCTGAGGGCGATGCTGTCTTCGGGCAGCTCGAAATCGAAGAGATCGACGCGCATGCCGCGCCACCTGCCCGGTTTGCCCGCGCGGATCAATGGTCCGGCGCGCGTGCCCGGAACCCGGGACGGTCCTGCCGGTTCGCTGAGGGGCCGGGCCACCGCCCGGCGCGCTCGGATTTTCGTACTTCCGGTTGCGATAATCCGACCCCCTCACGGTGAGATCGAGTCAGGAGTTCGAGGCATGAGCGACGGGACCCCCCGGCCGGTGCGGCCGGGCCGCGTGACCCTGGACGGGCAGCTGGTGACGTACTGGGAGCGGGAGGCGCAGCGCCTCGAGACGCTGGCCGATGCCGCGCGCTGGAACTGGAGCGCCCGCAGCTTCCGGCGCAAGGCCGAGCGTGCCCGGGCCGAAGGCGCGCGCTTCGCCGCCCGCGAGCGGGCGCGCAAGCCCGTGGCGCCGGACACGCCGGACACCTCCGAGTCGGCATAGCCCCGGCTCAATCGTTCAGCGGCGGGTTCAACCTTTGCCGTGGCCTTGGCGCCGGGACGGGCGCTATGGCCGCGCGACCGGGCGTCGCTGCTGCGCCCGGGCCGAGACCGGACGTCGCCATGGACCGTACCCAGAAAGCTGCCCTCCTGAGCGCCGGCCTCGGCGCCCTGGTGATGGGCCTCAAGTTCGCCGCCTACTGGGTCACCGGCAGCCTCGCGTTGTACTCGGATGCCCTGGAGAGCATCATCAACGTGGTGGCGGCGGTGTTCGCCCTCGTCGCCCTGCGGGTCGCCGCCCGTCCGGCCGACGACGACCACCCCTACGGCCACCACAAGGCCGAGTACTTCTCCGCCGTGATCGAGGGCGCGCTCATCGTCGTGGCGGCGATCCTGATCCTGCGGGAATCCTTCCACGGGCTTCTCGACCCGAAGCCCCTCGACGCGCCGCTGACCGGCCTTCTCGTCAACCTCGTGGCCACCGCGATCAACGGCGCCTGGGCCGTGATCCTGCTGCGCCGCGGCCGGGAATGGCGCTCCCCCGCCCTGGTGGCGGATGCCCGGCACGTCATGGCCGACGTCGTCACCTCGGGCGGCGTGCTCGTCGGCGTCGCCCTGGTGGCGGTCACGGGCTACGCGATCCTCGATCCGCTCATCGCCGGGCTCGTCGCCCTCAACATCCTGTGGTCGGGCTGGGGCATGATCCGCGATTCGGTCAGCGGCCTCATGGACAAGGCGGCCCCCGGCGAGATGGTCGCGCAGATCCGCGCGCTCATCTCCCTCCACAGCACCGGCGCCCTGGAGGCGCACGACGTCCGCACCCGCCACGCGGGACAGGCCACCTTCATCGACTTCCACCTCGTGGTGCCGGGCACGATGACGGTGCAGGATTCTCACGCAATCTGCGACCGGCTGGAGGCCGCCATCGAGAACGCCATCGAGGGCTCCGTGGTGGTCATTCACGTCGAGCCGGGCGAGCACGCCAAGGGACGCGGCGTGCCGGTGATCTAGGGTCTGTCTCGTGGATTTGTTTTCTCGGAAGAACCGGTTTCCCCTCATCCCGGGCAAACTCTAGCCTACGGACACCGTCTCGCCGAAGATCGCCTCGAAGGCGGCGCGCAGTTGCATGTCGACCTCGGGCATCGAGACGAGGTGGCCGAGATCGACGAGGCTGGTGACGCCGTGGCCGGCGATGCCGCAGGGGACGATGCCGGAGAAGTGCGACAGATCTGGCTCCACGTTGAGGCTGATGCCGTGGAAGCTGACCCAGCGCCGGACCCGGATGCCGATGGCGGCGATCTTGTCCTCGACCGCCGCCCCGCGCTCCGGTCGGCGGACCCAGACCCCGACCCGGTCCTCCCGTCGCTCGCCGCGCACGTTGAAGGCCTCCAGGGTCGCGATGATCCAGGCCTCCAGGGCGGCCACGTAGGCCCGCAGATCCCGGCGGCGCCGGTTGAGGTCGAGCATCACGTAGGCCACCCGCTGGCCGGGCCCGTGATAGGTGTACTGCCCGCCCCGGCCCGTCCGGTGCACGGGGAAGCGCCCGGGGGCGACGAGGTCGGCGTCCTGCGCCGAGGTGCCGGCCGTGTAGAGCGGCGGGTGCTCCAGCAGCCAGACCAGTTCCGGCGCCTGCCCCGCCGCGATGCCCTCGGCGCGCGCCTCCATGGCGGCCACGGCCTCCCCGTAGGGCACGAGCGCGTCGCTGATCCGCCAGTCCACCGGCGCCGTGCCGGCCACGGCCCGGAAGTCCCTCGGCGGGAGCGCCAGCCGGGTGGCGTTTAGGGTTTCGTTTACCAAGACTTCACCATCGCGCGTGGAAGGTGGACGGAGGGGCGGACGCCGCATCGCGCGCCGCCCCGGAGCGGGGGACGGGGCGCGTGGCGGTTCTGGAAGACCTGAAGGTCGATCTTAAGGTGGTGCTCGGCCGCAGTCACATGCCGCTGCACATGCTGCTGCGCATGGGCCGGGGCGCCGTGATCGAACTCGAATCCACCGAGTCCGATATGGTCGAGATCCTCGCCAACGACCACCCGATCGCGCGGGGCCAGATCGTCGTGACGGGCAACCGCATCTCCGTGGAAATCACCGAGTTGATCCGCAAGGCCGAGGTGGTGCGCCTGGCCGGGGTGACCATCGGCGAGGGCGCGGTCCCGGTCCTCGAAGGCGGTGTCGATTTTCTCTGATCCCGCCCTCGCGGCGCTTGTCGGACGGAAATCCCTCTGTTATTGGCTGCGCCGCGCCCCGAGAGATCGGCCGCCGCAGCCGAGTGAGACAGGATCTCCGGGCCCGGTGACCGACGCGAACGGTGTGTTGACGATGCGGCCATGGCGGAATTGGTAGACGCGCTAGCTTGAGGTGCTAGTCCTGCAAGGGGTGGAGGTTCGAGTCCTCTTGGCCGCACCAACTCAACAGAGTTGGTGTCCCCTCCCGAACTGACGAGGTCGCTACCAGGCCTCCCCTTCTCCCTCCGACAATTCGTTCGATCAGGCGCCCTGCACAGGCGCGCCTCTTCCATCGCACGTCCGCTCCCACACCGAGACCGGCTCGCGGAGGGGCGCATAGGCGGCGCGGTAGCTGCGTGGGCCGATGACGGGCAGCAGCCGGTTTCGCGCCCAGTCCGGCAGCGCGGCGGTGCGCGACAGGCGATCGGTCATGGCCTGGACATGGGCCACGCGGGGGCGACGCCGCGCCTCGTAGGCGAGGCCGACCGTGTTCCAATCCGCTTCGCGCGCCAGGAGGTCCGCGAGTACCAGGGCATCCTCCAGGGCGAGGGCGGCGCCCTGTGCCCAGACCGGCGCGGTGGCATGGGCGGCATCGCCGGCCAGGAGAACCCGGCCTTGGGTCCAGCGCGCGATCCGCACCTCCTCGAGCGGGGAATGATGGATCGCGTCGGGATGGACCAGCACTCGATCCAGGGTGTCCTGCACCAGGCGCGGGAAGGGGGCGAACACCCGGCGGACTTTCGCCAGATCCCGTTCGCCCGCCCCGGTCCGGCGAATCGAAACCCAGCCATAGACCGTACCGGTGTCGACCGGGATGAGCAGGAACAGGCCCCCCGCCCCCGCCCAGAGGGTCCACGCATCGATGCCGGGGTTTGGGGCCATGAAGCGCCAGCTGGCCTGTCCGAGCACGGCCGCGCGGGTCGCCTGTTCGCCGAACATGGAACGCCGGACCGTCGAGTGGACCCCATCCGCGCCGACGAGCAGGCCGCCCTGCTCCACCCCTCCTTCGCCAAGATCGACGCTCACGCCCGAGGCGGTCGCCCGGACCGCGCGGATCGTGCCGCCACGCCGGATCGCCTCCGGCGGGAGGTCCTGACCCAGGAGGCGCTGAAGGTCGGAGCGGCGCAGGCAGCGCGGGCAGGCCGCCTCCCCCCAGAACGCCGCCTCGTCTACGGCGAACAGGAGCTGGCCGCGATGGGTGCGATATTCGCGCCGCCGGACGGGCGACCCGACGCGCTCCAGGGCGTCGCCCAGCCCGAGTTGCCCGAGGGCCTGCACCGCGTTGCCCGGGAGGTTGATGGCGAGCCCGCCATCCTCCGGCGCCGTGCGCCGCTCCAGGGCGAGGACGGGCACCCCGCGCCGGTGCAGGGCCCGCGCCGCCGCCAGTCCCGCGATGCCGCCGCCGGCGACGAGGACGCGCCCGCGCGCATCATCGATCATGAAGCCTCTCCGTTCGCGTCCCGACCGGCGCTGCGCACTCTGCACGCGCGCCACTGTGGCAAGGATACGCGCGCGCGGGAACCGCCTGCTGCGCCGGACCTTCCCGGTATGGGTTCGCCCTGTGCGGCGGGTTCCCGCGCAGGTCTGCCCTGTGCCAGACCGCCTTGTCCGGGTCGGGCATGTGCGAGACCGATACGCGCGGCCCGGCGCTTGCAAGCGAATCGCAGCAAGTCGAACGCGGGTGTCGGCGACGACGCTCCTTGCTGGCGGTTCTCGCCGCCGGCCCGCGGCGATGACGGAAAATGGGTGCCATCGCGACCGAAACTACGTAGGTTTGACGGAGACGCTCGCCGAGCGCAGAGGGAAGCGGAATGCGGTTGATCGAGGACGTGGATGCGAGAGGGCGGCGACGGCTCCTGCGCGGTGCCTACATCTGGTATCGCTTCACCATCCTCGCCGTTCGCGAGATCCTGACGCGCCGCGACACCGAGCACCACCGGGGCGGGGCCCCGTCCTACCCAGGACCGCATGCGGGATCCCACCCGCGCCGGCTGTCCTGGTCGAGCGGCCCCAAGGCCTGAGAGCCGGCCGACCCGATCCTCGGTGGGGTCGAGCAGCAATTGGATGCTCTCGCCCCCCGCGTCGGCTCAGCTCTCCAGGCGCTCGTCGCCCAGGAACTCGATCCCGAATCCCGAGAGTCCGACATAGGCGCGCGACGAGGTCGCGAGGTTGCGGATCGACGAGACGCCGAGATCGCGCAGGATCTGGGCGCCGAGCCCGACTTCGCGCCACTGCGCCACGCGCTGCGCCTCCGAACCCTCCTCGACGAAGGGCTTCAGGGGCACGCCGGCCGTGCCGTCGCGGAGGTAGACGAGGATGCCGCGGCCTTCCTCGGCGAAGCGGCGCATCACCGCCTCGATCTGGCGCCCGCCCTCGATGACGTCGGCCACCACGTTCGACCGGTGCAGGCGCACCAGCACGTCCTCGCCGTCGCCGATGCGGCCGTGGACGAAGGCGAATTGCTGCACGGTCTCGAACGGCGTCGTGTAGGCGTAGCCCGTCATCTCGCCGAACTCGGTCTTCACCGGGAAGGTGCCGACCCGCTCCACCAGGGTCTCGCGGGCCTGCCGGTAGGCGATCAGGTCGGCCACCGAGACGCGCTTGAGGTTGTGCAGCTCGGCGAAGGCCGTAATCTGCGGACCCTTCATCACCGTGCCGTCGTCGTTGGCGAGTTCGCAGATCACGCCCACCGGGGGTAGGTTCGCGAGCTTGCACAGGTCCACCGCCGCCTCGGTGTGGCCGGAGCGCATGAGCACGCCGCCATCCTTGGCGATCAGCGGGAAGACATGGCCGGGACGGACGAAATCGTCCTCGCCCATGTTGCCGTTGGCCAGCGCCCGCACCGTGTTGCAGCGCTGCTCGGCCGAGATCCCGGTGGTCAGCCCGTGCTTGGTGTCCACCGTCACCGTGAAGGCGGTACCGAGCGGCGCGTCGTTCGAGGCCACCATCGGGTCGAGGCGCAGGCGCCGGGCCTCGGCCCGGGTCAGGGGCGCGCAGACGATGCCGCAGGTGTTGCGGATGATGAAGGCCATCTTCTCCGGCGTGCAGAGCGCGGCGGCGACGACGAGGTCGCCCTCGTTCTCGCGGTCGTCGTCGTCGGTGACGACGACGATCTCGCCGCGAGCATAGGCCTCGATGGCCTCGGTGACGTGGGTGTGGGGCACGGGCTGTCTCTTGGCGTTTCGCGGATCGGACGACGGCGGGCGCGGGCAGGATCAGTCCCGCGCGCCGACCTGCCCCCGATGACGCAGATAGTGATCGGCGAGGACGCACGCCATCATGGCCTCGGCCACCGGCACGGCGCGAATGCCGACGCAGGGGTCGTGGCGCCCCTTGGTGACGAGGTCGACGTCGCGGTTGTCCCGGGAGACGCTCATGCGCGGCGTCAGGATCGAGGAGGTCGGCTTCACGGCGAAGCGGCAGACGATGGGCTGGCCGGTGGAGATGCCGCCCAGAACCCCGCCCGCATGGTTGGCGAGGAAGGTCGGGGCGCCGGCATTGCCCGAGCGCATTTCGTCGGCGTTCTCCTCGCCCCGCAGGGACGCGGCGGCGAAGCCGTCGCCGATCTCGACGCCCTTCACGGCGTTGATCGACATCATGGCGGCGGCGAGATCCGCGTCGAGCTTGCCGTAGATCGGCGCGCCGAGACCGGGGGGCACGCCCTCGGCCACCACCTCGATCACCGCGCCGACGGACGAGCCGTCCTTGCGGATGCCGTCGAGGTAATCGGCATAGAAAGTCGCGGTCTCGGGGTCCGGACAGAAGAACGGGTTGGCGTTCACCGCCTCCCAGTCCCAGCGCGACCGGTCGACGGCGTGGGGGCCCATCTGCACGAGGGCGGCCCGGATGGTGACGCCGGCGGGCAGGACCTTGCGGGCGACGGCGCCCGCCGCGACCCGCGCGGCGGTCTCGCGCGCCGAGGAGCGCCCGCCGCCGCGATAGTCGCGGATGCCATACTTGGCCTCGTAGGCGTAGTCGGCATGGCCGGGCCGGTAGCTGTCCCGGATCTCGGAGTAATCCTTCGAGCGCTGATCGGTGTTCTCGATCTCCAGGGCGATCGGCGTGCCGGTGGTGAGCTGGACGCCGCCGGTGCGGTCGTCGGCGAAGACGCCCGATAGGATGCGGACCTGGTCGGGCTCGCGCCGCTGGGTGGTGAAGCGCGACTGGCCGGGCTTGCGCCGGTCGAGTTCCGCCTGGATGTCCTCCGCCGACAGGGCGAGCCCGGGCGGACAGCCGTCGACCACGCAGCCGAGGGCGACCCCGTGGCTCTCGCCGAAGGTGGTGACGCGAAACAGGTGTCCGAACGTATTGTGCGACATGGCGCTCCCGCTCTAGCGCGGGTTTGGCCCGAGGGCCAGCGCGGGGCCATGCGCCGGTCCGGGGGCGACCCTGCGCCAGGACACGCGCTGCGCCTCAGGCATCCGGCCGCGCGAGCACGCCGCCGGTGGTCGGCTCGCGCACGCCGGTGGTGGACGGGAAGGTGATCGGCAGGCCCTTGAGCGAGCGCACCGCGAGATGCGCGAAGGCCTGTGCCTCGAGATAGGCCGAGGACCAGCCGATGGCGTCCGCCGTCGTGATCTCGGCGCGCAGGTGGTAGTTCAGCAGGCGCACGAGCTCGCCGTTGCGGGCGCCGCCGCCGGCCACGATCCAGCGGGCCGGGATCTCGGGGGCGTGGTCGAGGGCGCGGGCCACCGCGCGGGCGGTGAAGGCCGTGAGGGTCGCGGCGCCGTCCTCCGTCGAGAGCTGGCCCGCGAGCTTGTGCGAGAACCAGTTGCGGTCGAGGGATTTCGGCGGCCGCCGGGCGAAGAACGGGTGGATCAGCAGCCAGGCCAGCAGCGGCTCGTCGGGGCGTCCGCGGGCGGCGGTGCGGCCGCCGTCGTCGAGGGGGCGGCCGGTGCGCTCCCGCATCCAGTCGTCGATCAGCGCGTTGCCGGGCCCCGTGTCGAACGCGATGACGTCGCCGTTCGCCGACAGGATGGTGGCGTTGGCGACCCCGCCGATGTTCAGGATGCCGAGGGCCCCCTCGAAGCCGGAGGCGCGGGCGAGGGCCTGGTGGAACACCGGGACCAGGGGGGCGCCCTGCCCGCCCGCCACCACGTCGGCGTGGCGCAGGTCCGACACCACGGCGATGCCCAGCCGCCGGCTCAGGGCCGCGCCGTCGCCGATCTGCACGCTCATGCGCTGGTCCGGCCGGTGCACCACGGTCTGGCCATGGAAGCCGATCACGTCGATGTCGGCCGGGGTGAGATGGTTGTCCGCCAGGAAGCTCTCCACCGCCTCGGCATGGGCGGCGGTGACGAAGGCCTCGGCCTCCGCCAGGCAGCCCGGCCGGTCCTCGCGGGCGGTGACCCCTTCCGAATCGATCAGCGCCTGGCGCAGCAGGGCCCGGTCCTCGTCCGAGTAGCCGCGATAGCCCGTCGGCCCGAGGGGCTCGAGGTAGCCGTTGTGGCTCTGGACCACCCGCACGGTCTCGCCGTCGGTCTCGATCAGGGCGACGTCGACGCCGTCGAGGGACGTGCCGCTCATCAACCCGATCGCGCGCATCATCGTCATGGTGCCCTCCCCGGGCCTTGATGCCCGTGCCTTCCGTCCGCAGCCCTGCTAAGAGCCGCCCCACATCCCGTGCGGTGCTATCACGCGGCCTTCAACGCTGTCCCGTGCCGCGATTCTCGAAACCGGAACCTCGCATGTCCTCCGACGCCCCCCAGGCTGCCGCCGCAAACGCGCCCTTCCAGCCGCAATCCGATTTTCTGAAGGTCCTGACCGAGCGCGGCTACATCCACCAGGGGTCGGACCTCGCCGGCATCGATGCGGCCGCCCGCGAGGGCCGGCTGACGGCCTATGTCGGGTACGACTGCACTGCCGCCTCCCTGCATGTGGGCCACCTCCTCTCGATCATGATGCTGCACTGGCTCCAGGCCACCGGCGGCACGCCCATCACCCTGATGGGCGGCGGCACGACGCGGGTGGGCGACCCCTCGGGCCGGGACGAATCGCGAAAGATCCTCACCCTCGCGCAGATCGAGGAGAACAAGGCCGGTATCCAGAAGACCTTTTCGCGGTTTCTCACGTTCGGTGACGGCGGCCAGGCTGCGACGATGGTCGACAATGCCGAGTGGCTGACCAAGCTGAACTACATTGAGATGCTGCGAGACATCGGGCGCCACTTCTCGGTCAACCGCATGATGTCGATGGACAGCGTGCGCATGCGCCTGGAGCGCGACCAGGAACTCTCGTTCCTGGAGTTCAACTACATGATCCTGCAGTCCTACGACTTCGTCGAGCTCAACCGTCGCTACGGCTGCGTGCTGCAGATGGGCGGCTCGGACCAGTGGGGCAACATCGTCAACGGTATCGATCTCGGTCGCCGCATGGGCACGCCGCAGCTCTACGGGCTCACCTGCCCGCTGCTGACCACCGCCTCGGGCGCCAAGATGGGCAAGACCGCCGCCGGGGCGGTCTGGCTCGATGCCGGGATGCTCAGCCCCTACGATTACTGGCAGTTCTGGCGCAACACCGAGGACGCTGATGTCGGCCGCTTCCTCAAGCTGTTCACCCTCCTGCCCATGGACGAGATCGCGCGCCTGGAAGCCTTGCCCGGCGCGGGCATCAACGAGGCCAAGAAGGTGCTGGCGACGGAGGCGACGGCCCTGATGCACGGCCGCGAGGCGGCGGACGCCGCCGCCGAGACGGCCCGCAAGACCTTCGTCGAGGGCACGGTGGCGCAGGACCTCCCGAGCATCACCGTCTCGCCCGAGCTCCTGGACGCCGGCCTCGGCGTCCTCTCGGCCTTCGGCCCGGACTACGCCAAGCTCCTGCCCTCCACCAGTGAGGGCCGCCGCCAGATCAAGAGCGGGGGCCTGCGCGTCAACGACGTGCCGGTGACGGACGAGCGGGCCGTCCTGCGCACGGCGGACCTCACCGCGGACGGCGTCATCAAGCTCTCGTTCGGTCGCAAGAAGCACGTGCTCGTCCGCGTCGCCTGAGAGGTGATCCGCCGTATCGACCCGAGACCGTGCCCCGATCCCGGACACCCCGGAGGTCCCCTGCCTTGGTCAGGACCGGGGGACGTGGCATGACGGGCCGATGCGCATTCCTTCGCTGCCAGACCATAGCGTGGCCGTCTCGGCCTGCCGGAGCGAGAAAGGTCGCTTTCGCTGGTCGGTCTGCACGACCGGCTATCACCCATACCGGTCCCCGAGTTCCTACCCGTCCGCGGCCCTCGCGCTCGTGGCGGGGATCTCGCACGCGCACGTCCTGGCCGAACAGCATCCGATCCGCGCTCGGATCAACGACGGGAGCTGGCTCTAGGCGCGCGTTCGCGCCCGGCAGCGTCCTGGCGGCGGGATCCGACCCAATCTACAATAAGTGTAGGTGATCGATCGATCGAGGCGCATACTGCCCGCTGGGTAGGAATCTCTATGACAATCAAAGAACTCGTGCGTCGGCGTCGATCTTCGGCAGGACAGGCGGCCGTCGTCGGTGTGACGCGTGCTTTGGAGATGGCGTTTCCCATCATCGAGAACGACGCGGGGCTCAATCGTATCGGTCGGGCCCTGGCCGCCCTCGTCGCGTTGGACGCCGTCGCCGAGCGCGTGGTCGCCGTCGAGGCGGCCTGAGTGAGGGAAGTCTGATCGCGACGGACGTCGCCGGGGCGGACGCGATTGGCCACCGGGGCGGTGCGACGGCCGCTCGCCAGGCGTCTTCGCGCAACTTCAACAGATCACAGCCAAAACGCAGGCGATCCCCCGGACCGCATGCGTCCGTGCCCTGCGATCGGTCCGTCGGCGTTATTCGCACCGAAGGTCGGCCCCAGAGCGCGCCTGTCGCTGAGCGCAGGGCCGAGGCGTGGCAGGGATTCGGATCTCAAACCGGTATCAGTGTCTGAGCGAGGTGGCGCCGATGCAGGTTCCGATGATGAAGATGAGCGCCGCGGCACAGAAGTGCAGCGCGGGAGACGGTGTCCGGGAGAGCGTTGGCTCGGAATTTCCGGCCTGAACCCGGACCATCGTTGCGCCGATCGCCAGAGCGACCAGGGCGACCGCCATGTCGAGGGCCACTTCGAGGAATTCCTTCATCCAAGGTGCCCTAATCCCATTGCTGGCTGTCGAGGTTGCAAGCGCCGTTCGTCAGCTTGGCAATGGCCGACATGGCCTCATCGAGGCTCGGGTGCCGGAGCTTGATGGTCTGCAGGATCGTGCCCGGCTCCGGTTCGATGCTGACGGTATCCCCCGTCGCGCTTCTTCGGATCGTTCCCAGATCGCGACCCAGCCGATCCTTCAGGGACCAGACATCGACGTCCGATTTCGTTGGCGTGAGGACGACATCCATCGGCGGTCCCTTAAAATCAATGACCTGAGAGTAACGTCAGCCCTATCGGCGGTCGCTGACGCGCGAGATCCTACGTGAAAGATGCGCTCGGGGTCGGTCTCTGGCAATCATAGAAAGCAAACTTATTTCTATTTTAACGCGTAGGAGCTTTCAGAAACTCGTGTATGTTCGCCTAAATCTTGAAAAGGGCGAAACATGTTCCGAATTATTCTCCGTCACGAGACGTCGGCGCTTGGCTCGAAGGCTTGGACCGACGACCTGGACTCGGCGAAGTCTCATGTGAAGGCCCTGATCGACAAGCCGGGTACGGGCGTTCGACCCACATCCGCCGAGATCCGCGATGGCATCTCGCAGGCGATCGTCTACCGGTATCCCCCTCTCCCGTAGGGTCCGGTCGACCGCCGTGACGCTGGGGTACCGAGCCCGCGCACCGCGATCCCCCGTCCATCACGAAACATCCCGAAGCGGGGTGCCAGGCGACGCCGGGGGATGGTTCGCCGCGAGATCTCCCCTGCGTCCAGGGCGGGGGGCGATGAAGTCCACGAAGGCGCGCAACGGCGCCGGCAGGTAGCGGCGCCCGGGATAGTACAGGAACGGCCCGGAGAACCGCTGCCACCAGGGCTCCAGCACGGGCTCCAGGGCGCCGCTGTCGAAATGCGGCTGGAGCCAATCCTCGAACAGGTTCAGCAGTCCGACGCCGGCGATCGCCGCGTCGATGGCGAGTTCGGTCGCCGCCCCGACGCGCACGACCAGCGGCCCCGTCGGCTCGACCCGGACGATCTCGCCGGCGCGCTCGAATTCCCAGGCCGGCATGGCGCCGCTGGCGAAGCGGCCGCCGATGCAGGCATGGTCGAGGAGGTCGCGCGGGTGCTCCGGCCGGCCGTGCCGGTCGAGATAGGCCGGCGCCGCCGCCGTGGCGAAGCGCTGCTCCCGCGGGCCGATCGGGACCGCCACCATGTCCTGCTCCAGGCGCTCGTCGTAGCGGATGCCGGCATCGCAGCCGGCGGCCAGCACGTCGACGAAGCTGTCGTCGGCGATCACCTCCAGGCGGATGTCGGGATAGGCCGCCAGGAAGGGCGGGACGATCCGGGGCAGCACCAGCCGGGCCGCGCTCACCGGCACGTTGAGCTTCAGCGTGCCGGCCGGCCGATCGCGAAAGCCGTTGACCACGTCCACCGCCGCCGCGACCTCGCCGAGGGCCGGTTTCAGGCGCTCCAGAAGACGCAGGCCGGCGTCCGTCGGGACGACGCTGCGGGTGGTCCGGTTCAGGAGCCGGACCCCGAGGCGCGTCTCCAGGCGCCGCACCGCCTCGCTCAGTCCGGAGGCGCTGAGCCCGCTCGTGCGGGCACCGTCGCGAAAGCCGCCGGCTTCCGCCACGGCCACGAAGGCCGCGAGTTCCCCGAGATCGCTGCGCATCGTTCGTTTCCCCGCACGGCCCGTGCGCATTGTGCCGGATTATCGCGCGGGGCGGCAGGGGCTAGGTGGAGCTCAGCGCAGAGGAGTTTTCCATGAACGATCGCGACAGGGCGAAGGATCTCGACGGAGCCGGCACCTACCAGCTCGGCGACCGGACGGTGAAGCGGATGGGCTACGGTGCCATGCAGCTGGCCGGACCGCAGGTGTTCGGCCCCCCGAAGGACCGGGCTCGTGCTGTGGCCGTGCTGCGGGAGGCGGTGGCCTCCGGTGTGGATCACATCGACACGAGCGATTTCTACGGCCCCCACGTCACGAACCAGATCATCCGCGAAGCGCTGCATCCCTACCCGGACGATCTCGTCCTCGTCACCAAGGTCGGAGCGCGGCGGGGACCGGACGCCTCCTGGAACCCGGCCGCCTCGGCCGAGGACCTGACGCGCGCCGTCCACGACAACCTGAGAAACCTCGGCGTCGAGGCGCTGGATGTGGTGAACCTGCGGATCATGTTCGACGCGCACGGTCCCGCCGAGGGCTCCATCGCGGAGCCCCTGGGCGTCCTGGTCGACCTGCAGCGCCAGGGACTCGTGCGCCGGATCGGACTCAGCAACGTGACGCCGCGCCAGGTGGCCGAGGGGCGCGCGATCACGCCCATCGTCTGCGTGCAGAACGCCTACAACCTCGCGCAGCGGGCGGACGACGCGCTGGTCGACGACCTTTCCGCCGCCGGCATCGCCTACGTGCCCTTCTTTCCGCTGGGCGGCTTCAGCCCGCTCCAGTCGACGACGCTGTCGGCCGTCGCCGCGCGCCTCGGCGCGACCCCGATGCAGGTCGCCCTCGCCTGGCTCCTCGCCCGGGCGCCCAACATCCTGCTGATCCCCGGCACGTCGTCGCCGGAGCACCTGCGCGAGAACATGGCGGCCGCCGGTCTGTCCCTGCCGGCGAACGCGCTGGCGGAGCTCGACGGGATCGCGGGCGCGGGCTGACCATGGGGATCCCGGAGCGGGGTCGCGCGCAGGACGGCGAGCCCCTCAGCGCTCGGTCTCGCTCATCGGCGCGCCCGCAGCGAGGCCGTCATTGCCGCCGCCCGCGCTGAACAGCTTGCGCAGGATGCCGGGGGCGAGGGCCGAGAGCGGGTTCACGCTCACGTCCGGCTTGGCGAGGCGGCCGGACACCCGGAAGTTCAGGGCGAACAGGCCCTCGTTCCGGCCGCCACCGAGGAGCTGGCCGAGGATCGGCAGCTGGGAGACGACGTTGTTCAGGCCGTAGAGCGGCACGAAGGTGCCGTTGATGTCGGTGCGCTCCTTGGCGGTGTCGAGGAAGCCCGTCATGGTGAAGCCCATGGCGGGGTTCGAGATCGCCGCGTCGCTGATGTCGATCCGGCTGCCCGTGCGGGTGAAGATCGCCCGCAGGCGGTCGAACTCCACGTCGTTGCCGGCATTCTGCACGACGTATTTCCGGCCGCGGGAATCCACGACCTCGCTGGTGGCCGGCCCCTGCGCCATGATGCTGGACAGGGCCGGCTCGTTGCGCAGGATGAAGTTGCGGATCTGGACGGAGCCCGGCTGCGGCCCGTCGTTCAGGGCGCTCGTCATGATCAGCTTGCCGCCGTACATCCGCTTGTAGATGTCGGCGAAGCGCAGGGTCGAGCCGGCATCCAGCGTCTCGATGGTGACGCTCGAGGCGCCGCGATCGGTGTGGGTCACCTGCGCCGAGAAGGGCGCGCTGCTGAACTTGCCCTGGACGCGCCCGCTTCGCAGGTCGCGGCCGCGCAAGGAGAGCTTGGCGCTGGCATTGGTCAGGGATTCCCCGTTGAAGCCGCTGACGATGCCGAGGCTGAGATCGGCCTCGACATCCTTCGGGTTCGCATCCCGGGCCCCCTTGACGTCGGGCCCGCCGAGCCCGCGCAGGAACGGGCGCGCATCGGCCACGGCGCCCCGGACGGCGACCCGATAGGCATTGCCGCCGGTGCGGTCGACCTGGACGCGCATGTCGTCCCCGGGCGAGAGCTTCAGCGCCGTCAGATCCGCGCGCTCCAACCCCCCGTCGCCGTTGAGGCTGGCGCTGCCGCGCGCCATCAGCGGTCCCGCGTCGACGACGAGATCGCGCAGGTCCTGGTTGCCGTTCGCCCCCTCGCTCACGGTGAAGCTCGCGCGTCCGGCCTTGCCGACGGCCTTCGTCACGCCCGGCAGGAGTCCGTCGCTCCCCATCCGGGTGAGGTCGGCCTCCACGCGGATCGGGGGCTTGCCCGGTCCGGTCCGGCCGATCGGCAGGGTCAGGCGGACCGGGATGGTGCCGGTGATCTGGGGCGCCACCGGCAGGCCCTTGCGGGCCCGCAGGGCGTCGTCGATGGCCAGGCCGATATTCACCTCGCCGGGCGCGCCGGCCTTGGGCTGGCGCAGGTCCACCGTGATCGGCGTACCCATGACGCGGCCGTCGCCCTTGAGCGAGAAGGCGCCCCGCTCGCAGAGGACAGTGAAGCGTCCGCCCTCGAGCCGCTCCTTCCCGAACACCTTGTCGACCGCGATGTCCGACAGGGTCCCGGTGATGCTCACCGGCAGGTCCGGCAGGTCGGGGATGTGCTTCAGGTTGAGGGGGAAGTCGATGCGCAGGTCCGCGGCGCCCTTCACCGTCCCGGGATCGAGATCGAGGCCCGTGAGGGTCTTGAACATGTTGGTCTGCAGCAGCGAGACCAGGGCGTCGGCGCCGCCGCTGAGGCGCAGCCCGATCTGCGCCGTCACCGTGTCGGGGGTGATCTTGGGGATCACGAAGGATCCATCCGAGATCGACAGGGTCCGGTTGTCCGCCATGCGGACATCGGCGGTGACGTTGCGGATCTTGGTCGTCTGTCCGGTGATCGTGCCGGTCACCCGCCCCCGCGTGAGCGGCGGCGAGTCAGGCACCACGATCAGGGTGGCGTCGGAGACCGCGAAATCGATATGGACCGCGTTGTCGGGCATCGGCTCGCCGCGGGTGGCGGCGGCGAGTTCCGAGCCGCTCATGTCCACGGTGATGTCGACCGCGTTGACCTTTCCGCCGCGCAGGTTGTCCACGAGGTAGTTGCGGGCGGGCGGCGCCACGTGCTCGGGCCAGAGGCGCAGCGCCATGCGCCCGTCGGTGTCGCCGGCGACGATGTGCAGGGTCAGCCCGTCATCGTCGGCCGAGGTCCCGATGGTCCCGGTGATCCGGCCGTTGGCGGCACCGGCCCGGACCGAGAAGTCGTCGATGACGATCCCGCCGGCCTTGCCGGTGAGATGGGCCGAGACCGTGTCGAGGCCGACGGGTTTGTCGGCCGCATTGGCCCCGCGTAGTACCGCGTCCTTGCCCGC
Organism: Methylobacterium sp. 001424705; assembly: GCF_059816145.1. NCBI lineage: Bacteria > Pseudomonadati > Pseudomonadota > Alphaproteobacteria > Hyphomicrobiales > Methylobacteriaceae > Methylobacterium > Methylobacterium sp. 001424705. The sequence continues at coordinate 125,252 of NZ_JCBANU010000002.1, forward strand.
CAGTTCCAGGGTCCAGGCGGAATCCGCGCCCGCGGGCGCCGCGGTCCAGGCGCCGGTGAGGTGCACCGCGTTGCCGGCCCCGCGATAATCGAGGGCGTCGAGCTTCATCGCCCGGCCGGCCTCGTCCCAGCTCACCGCGGCCGCGAGGCTGTCGATGGTGACCGGGTTGAAGTCCTTCTCCTCGATCAGGACGTTGCCGCCGCCGGTGCGGATCTCGGCTGTCATCGTCTCGATGCGCCCGGCATCGATCGCCACGTCGGCCTTGGCCGAGAGCTTGAGGTCGGTGTCCACCGGCAGCTTCGACTGGCCGGACAGGAGGAGGAGGTCGCTGATCGGCAGGTCGTCGAGGGTGATGATGCCGGTGCGCTTGGTGCCCCCGGCCTCGTGCAGGTCGCCGCCGAAGCGCCATTCCCCGTGCGGCCCGTCGATGCGCAGTTCGAAGACCCGGGCGTCGCGCACGGCATCGCGGCGGAACAGGCCGTTGACGTGCTCGAACACGGCGCGCTGGCGGGCATCGTCGTCGATGAGCGTGAGGCGTCCGTTGGTGATCCGCGCCCGGTCGAGGGCGCCGATCACGCCGGCGGAATCGAGCACCACCCCGAAGATCGAGGCGACGCTGGCGGAGATCGGCGAGACGTGGCCGGCCGCGGCATCGACGCTCGGCAGCGTGTGGGGCACCACCGCGCTGCCCGGGCTGCTGTCGGAGGCCGCGAAGGCGATGCTGCCGTTGCGGTGGACCAGGGCCGTCATCTGCAGGTCCCGGAACTCGATGGCCCGCGGCTGTACCGCGAGGCGCAGGAGGCTCCAGGTGTCGAGGCTGACCACGGCCAGGGGCGCCCGGACCACGAGGGCGCCCTCGGGATTGTGGATGTCGAGGCCGGCGACGCGCAGGGCCAGGGACTGCTCCGCGTCGAGCTCCAGGGCGCTGTCGCTGAGAGCGACGCGCCAGCCGGGACCGATGCTGCCGGCAATGGCCGAGGCCACGCGCTCCGACATGCCGTCGATGCGCAGGGGACCCATCGACAGGCGGCCGATGACTCCGCCGACGGCGACCGTCAGGCCGACCACCAGGGCGGCCGCAATCCAAAGCAGCGGCCGCCGCCGTGCGGCGGGCCGCGCGGGCCGCGAACCTTTGGCCGTTTCCTGGTCCATCAATCCTTGTGCCGCTGGATCGGAACGTCCCCTCGGGCTATCGAGCGGCAGTCCTACGGGTTTCTGCTTGCGCGGGTCTTTGGCGTTCGTCGGTCCTGGTGCGCCGGGGCGTGGAACTCCCGTCGCGGTGCAACGCCAGAGGCACACCATCAATCGGCCGAAAGGAAGGCATGATGCCCCTCGATACCGGAGATCAGGCGCCCGACTTCACCCTGCCGGGCGCCGGCGACGAGACGATCAGCCTCGGGGACCTGTCGGGCCGCAAGGCGGTCCTGTACTTCTACCCCAAGGACGACACGAGCGGTTGTACCCTGGAGGCGCAGGGCTTCAACGCCCTCGGCCCCGACTTTGCCGCGGCTGACACCATCGTGATCGGGGTGTCGCCGGACTCGGTGAAGAGCCACGACAAGTTCCGCGCGAAGTACGCCCTCACCTTTCCGCTGGCCTCCGACGAGGGCAAGGCCATGCTCGAGGCCTATGGCGTGTGGGTCGAGAAGAGCATGTACGGCCGGAAATACATGGGCGTGGAGCGTACGACGATGCTCCTGGACCGCGCGGGTCGCATCGCCCGGATCTGGCCGAAGGTGAAGGTGCCGGGCCATGCCGAGGCGGTGCTGGCCGCCGCCCGCGATCTGGCCTGAGGACTGGATTCCGTATGATGAATCGTCGGGGCTGCGCCTTGGCGGTTCGTTAACCCTGATCCGGGCAGGGTGACGCGGTGGATCAGGTCACGCGTCCCATGCCATCGTCTTCCCGGAAATCCTCCTCGACGGCGAACCGCGTCGTCCCCGCCGGCCCGGCTTCGGCGCCGCGGTCCCGCCTCCTCGCCGGAGCGCTGGCCGTTGCCGTCGCCTGGGCCGGCGGGGCGACGTACTACCTCGTCTTCCACGACGAGGTGCTGGCCCGCTTCGTCTCGCAGCAGAGCGCTCTCCAGTACGGCTACGAGGAGCGGATCGGCACTCTGCGCCTGCAGCTCGACCGGGTGACGATGGAGCAGGCGGCGTCGCGCGACGGCCTCGCCCAGCGCATGGCCGAGCTCGCGCGCCGGCAGGCCGCGCTGGAGGCCCGCCAGGCCGCCATTGCCACCCTCGCGGGCGATCCCGGCGCCGCGACGCTGGCCGCTCCCGTGAGCGAGGCGCCCGAGCCCGCGATCAAGGGCCCGTCCACTTCCCTGCCGGGCACCCTGTCAGGCGCCAAGCCCTTCCCGACCCCCGATGCGCTCCAGCTCCGGACCGCCGCAGACCCCGCCTCCGGGCGACAATCCGCCCGCGCGGTCGAGGGAAGGGTCGCGGCCCTGGAGCAGCGCCTGGACGGCCTCGCCGAGGCGCAGTCCCGCGTGCTCGCCACGATCGGGGCGCGGGCCGGCAAAGGCGCCCAGCGCCTGCGCGGCCTCGTCGCCCGCCTCGGTCTCGATCCCGCCCGCTACGAGCACGAGCGTCCGGCCGGGATCGGTGGGCCGCTGGTGCCCCTGAGCGGCGACGCGTTCGCCCTGTCCCTGTCGGAGGTTCAGCGCTCCCTGGCCGAGGAGGCGCATCTGCGCCGGATCACGGCGGCCCTCCCCGTGCGCCGTCCGCTCTCCGGGGACCTCAGCCTGTCCAGCAATTTCGGCCCCCGCCTCGATCCGTTCACCCGCGGCTACGCCATGCATACCGGCATGGACATGCGGGCGGAGACCGGAGAGCCGGCCCGCGCCACGGCGGCGGGGCGCATCACGGTGGCCGAGTACAATGGCGGCTACGGCAACATGGTCGAGGTCGATCACGGCCACGGACTCGTCACCCGCTACGCGCACCTCTCGGCCTTCGACGTATCGCCGGGCCAATGGGTCGAGCCGGGCACGATCGTCGGACGCGTGGGCTCCACCGGCCGCTCCACCGGCAGCCACCTGCATTACGAGACCCGCATCGACGGCGAGCCGGTCGACCCGGTGCGCTTTCTCAGGGCCACCGACGTGCTCTGACCGGCCCTCCGCCGGCCCCGCTTCGCGTCGAGATACCCCGACGAGGGAGCCGGCGCGGCGTTTTCCCGAAGCCGGGAAACGCCGTCCGACCACCCGGGAGCGGGCGCGCGCCCTACTCGATGTCCTCGACCACATCCGCCCCGCCATAGACGCGCTGGGCGAGGGACGCTTCCATGAACGGATCGAGGGAGCCGTCCAGCACCGCATCGGGATCGGTGGACTGGGTGCCGGTGCGCAGGTCCTTCACGAGCTGGTAGGGCTGCAGCACGTAGCTGCGGATCTGATGACCCCAGCCGATGTCGGTCTTCGCGGCGGCCTCGGCACTGGCCTTCTCCTCCCGCTTCTTCAGCTCGGCCTCGTACATGCGGGCGCGCAGCATGTTCCAGGCGGTGGCCCGGTTCTTGTGCTGCGAACGCTCCTGCTGGCACGCCACCACGATGCCCGTCGGAATGTGCGTGATGCGCACCGCCGAATCGGTGGTGTTGACGTGCTGGCCGCCCGCGCCCGACGACCGGTAGGTGTCGATGCGGCAGTCGGATTCCTTGATCTCGATCTCGATCCGGTCGTCGATGACCGGATAGACCCAGACGCTGGCGAAGCTGGTGTGGCGGCGCGCGCTCGAATCGTAGGGCGAGATCCGCACCAGCCGGTGCACGCCGGACTCGGTCTTGAGCCAGCCATAGGCGTTGTGGCCCTTGATCAGGAGCGTGGCGCCCTTGATCCCGGCCTCGTCGCCATCCGACCACTCGACGATCTCGACCTTGTACTTCCGGCGCTCGGCCCAGCGGCCATACATGCGCTGAAGCATGTTGGCCCAGTCCTGGCTCTCGGTGCCGCCGGCGCCGGAATGGACCTCTAGGTAGGTGTCGAAGCCGTCGGCCTCGCCGGAGAGCAGCGTCTCGATCTGGCGCCGCGCGGCCTCCTTCTCGACGGCGCGCACGCCCGCCTCGCCCTCCTGGATGGTGGCCTCGTCGCCCTCCATCTCGCCGAGTTCGATCAGCGTGTGAGCGTCCTCGAGGTCCTGGCTCAGCTTCTTGATCGCGTTGACCGCGTCATCGAGCTGGGTGCGCTCGCGCATGACCTTCTGGGCGGCCTCGGCGTCGTTCCAGAGCTCGGGATTCTCGGAAGCCGCGTTCAGCTCCGCGAGGCGTTTCTCGACGGTATCCCAGTCAAAGATGCCTCCTCAGCAGTCCGATCGACTGCTTGGCGGCATCCGAGAGTTGTTCGATCTCGGCGCGCATCTGGTGTTTCGGGCTCGTGTGTTCGGGGTGTGGGACCGGGTGATACCGGGCCGGCCGGATGGTGTAAACGCCGGGGAGCGAAACCGAGGCCGCGTCGCGCCCCCGGTCGGCGCGTCGGCGCAAGGGGGGCGAGCCCACGCACGTGGCTGTGCCTGCCCTTCGGCACCGGTCGTGACGGGAGGCGGATCGGTCCCCGGGGACGCGATGACCCCAGGCAGTGTCGCCGGGCCGACCGGCGCTAGCGGAGGGCGGGGCGGACGTAGTCCGGCGGGCCGATGCGGGCCGGCGCCAGGACGAATTCGCGCGGGCGGTGGCGCTGGTTGAGGGGGCCCTCGCTGAGGCCGTCGCTGAAATACTCGGTTCCGGTCAGGCCGAATCCGCCGCCGTTCATCACGCTCGGCACCGGCACCGCCTCGGGAACGTCCGGGATCGGCCGGCCGGAGCTCGGGCTCGTCGGCAGCACCACGGGGCCGTTCGCGCCGAGATAGAGGGTCTGCGCGGAGGCACCAAGGGTGAACCCGAGACCGATCAGGCCAGCAGCGAGGAGGGTCCGCATCATCAGCACCACGATCAAACTCCGGCGGGCAACCTGAAGACCCGGAGGGACGCGCCCAGGGGCATCCTGCCCCAATCCCGCGTTCCTGTCCGTGTCCGTTCGGTCGCGGGAGCGCGACATTCGTCGCTGTCCTGTGGGAAAGCGGCCGCGACGCGCGGCCTCGAGACGTCGACGGCCGGACAGCGGCCCGGCCCTGCGACGCGTTCCGGGGGGCTCAGCCCTTGGCGCGGACCACCACCGAACGCTCCTGGAGCGCCGGTTCGCAGGTGGAATAGAAGCCGTTCAGCACGGTCGGCCGCGAGCTGCACTCGTAGCCGAGCGTCGGCTCGGGTGCCGGAACCGGGTCGCGGGCGACGATCGGCTTCGGCGCGCAGCCGCCCGCGGAGGCGCTCAGCACCAGGGCGACGGCAAGGGGCAGGCGACGATGGGGCAGGCGACGCATACGATCCTCGGGCCTCGGCGAACGCACCGCGCGCAGACAGGAAACGCGGCGCGGTATCGCTGGGACCCTGCGGAGCGCGCCGCGCCGTGACAAGCGCATCGGTGCGTTTCGGCAAGCTTTGCGGCCGGCTGTCTCCCGGCCGCAACATCCGGGCCCAAGGTTCGGGCCCGAGATCCAGACGAGGAAGCCTCAGCCGGCCTTCGACAGGGACGCCTCGGGCATCGGCACCACGTTGTGCAGCGTCTTGTCCGAGGTCTCGAAGAAGCGCCGGACGTTGCGCGCCGCCTGCCGGATGCGCTGCTCGTTCTCCACGAGCGCGATGCGGACGTAGTTGTCGCCGTGCTCGCCGAAGCCGATGCCGGGGGCCACCGCCACGTCCGACTTCTCGAGGAGGAGCTTCGAGAATTCGAGGCTGCCCAGCGCCTGGTACTTCTCGGGGATCGGCACCCAGGCGAACATCGAGGCCGACGGGGTCGGGATCTTCCAGCCGGTCTTGCCGAAGGACTCGACCAGCGCGTCGCGGCGCTTCTTGTAGATCCCGCGCATCTCGACGATGCAGTCCTCCGGCCCGTTCAGGGCGGCGGTGGCGGCGACCTGGATCGGCGTGAAGGCGCCGTAATCGAGGTAGGACTTCACGCGGGTGAGTGCGGCGAGCAGGCGCTCGTTGCCCACCGCGAAGCCCATGCGCCAGCCGGCCATGGAGAACGTCTTCGACAGGGACGAGAACTCCACCGTGCAGTCGATGGCGCCCGGGATCTCCAGCACGGAGGGCGGCGGATCGCCGTCGAAGTAGACCTCCGCATAGGCGAGGTCCGACAGGATGATGATCTCGTGGCGCTTCGCGAAGGCGACGAGGTCCCGGTAGAAGTCGAGGCTCGCCACGTAGGCGGTGGGGTTCGAGGGATAGCAGACCACGATCGCCACCGGCTTCGGGATCGAGTGCTGCATCGCCTTCTCCACCGCGGGGAAGAAGGCTGGCGTCGGCTCGGCCGGCACCGAGCGGATGACGCCGCCGGCCATGAGGAAGCCGAAGGCGTGGATCGGGTAGCTCGGGTTCGGCACCAGCACCACGTCGCCCGGCGCCGTGATCGCCTGCGCCATGTTGGCGAAGCCCTCCTTCGAACCCAGCGTCGCCACCACCTGGGTGTCGGGGTTCAGGCTCACGCCGAAGCGGCGCTTGTAATAGTTCGCCTGGGCGCGGCGCAGGCCGGCGATGCCCTTCGAGGCGGAGTAGCGGTCGGTACGCGGACGGCCGGCGGTTTCCACCAGCTTGGCGATGACGTGCTTCGGGGCGTCGAGGTCCGGGTTGCCCATGCCGAGGTCGATGATGTCGGCGCCGTTGGCGCGGGCCTGGGCCTTGATCCGGTTCACCTGCTCGAACACGTAGGGGGGCAGGCGCTTGATGCGGTGGAAGTCGGTCATGGCCTTCACGATGTCCGAGAAAACGAGCGAGAGATACGAATGGGGGCGCGGGGCGGCGAGCGTCACCCGGCGCGAAGCTGTCATCATCCCGAGATGGCGGCGTGGTCTTCTCCGGATGTCCCTCGGGTGGAATCCGGACGTCTTTTGACGGCCTCGCCTGGCGCAGGGCCGTCGCAGAATCCGCACGCTCCCTTCCCGTCTAGCAGTTTTGTGCCCCGACGCCGAACGATATCTGGGGGGCCTACGGCTTGGCGGCCTGGGCCGCGCCCTCGGCGGACCGGCCGCGCGCTTCGTTGCGCCCGCGCGCCGCGACGAGCTCGGCCTCGAGGGCCTTGGTGCCCTCGGGCGTCTTGGCCCGGATCGGCCGGGCCGGGGCGGAGACGCCCACCGGCATGAAGTCGTCGCCGCCGCGGCGGGACTGGGCCACGAAGTCCGGCGCCTTGGCGGGCGGCCCGGCCTCGCCGGTGCCGTAGGCGATCCGCATGGGATTCAGGTCGCCGGAACATCCCGCGAGCAGGAGGGCCACGGCGAGGACCGCGACAAACTGAGAGTTGTGAAGCCCGGACATGGGAGAAGTCGGCCGTTTTGGAGGCGTGCGCTCTGGCGGAACTCCGCGATGGCGCGTTAATTTGTCGGAAACGAGGCCCCCTCGACCGTGCGGCAGGCGTCGTGCGGCCAAAGGTTCGGCCACACTCGGGGAGAGATGCACGCGTGACGACCGAACGGACGACACCGCTGCCCGACATCGAGGCCCTGTCCCGCAACGCGAGCCTGCTGGTCGAGGAATTCGGCCGGGCCGCGTCGCGCTACATGAAGCCCGTGGGCACGCCGGACGCCCTGCCGGTCGAGGCGGTCGAGCCGCCCGAGGAGGTCAAGGACGTGGTCCGCACCCTCGGCAGCGTCGCCGAGACCTGGCTCGCCGACCCGAAGAAGACCGTCGAGGCACAGACGAAGCTGAGCGAGGCCTTCATCACCCTTTGGGGCTCGACCTGGCAGCGCCTGCAGGGCGAGAGCGCTCCGCCCGTGGCCGAGCCCGAGCCGAAGGACAACCGCTTCGCCCATGCGGAATGGTCCACCAACCCGATCTTCGACTTCATCAAGCAGAGCTATCTCATCACCTCCCGCTGGGCCGAGGGCCTCGTGGACGAGGCCGAGGGCATCGACGAGCACACCCGGCACAAGGCGCAGTTCTACCTGCGCCAGATCACCGGGGCGCTGTCGCCCTCGAACTTCGTGATGACCAACCCGGAGCTGATCCGGCACACCCTCCAAGAGAACGGCGCCAACCTGGTGCGCGGCATGAAGATGCTCGCCGAGGACATCGAGGCCGGCAAGGGGCAGCTCCGGGTGCGCCAGACCGATCCGGCGGCGGGCTTCGAGGTCGGCGTCAACGTGGCGGTGACGCCGGGCGAGGTCGTCTTCCGCAACGACCTGATGGAGCTGATCCAGTACGCGCCGACCACGGAGACGGTGCTCAAGCGGCCGTTCCTGATCGTGCCGCCCTGGATCAACAAGTTCTACATCCTCGACTTGAACCCCTCGAAGAGCCTGATCGCCTGGATGGTCGGCCAGGGCCTGACGGTGTTCTGCATCTCCTGGGTCAACCCGGATGCGCGCCACGCCGACAAGGATTTCGAGAGCTACATGCGGGAGGGCATCGAGACCGCGATCGATGCCATCGGGGTCGCCACCGGCGAGAACGAGGTCGCGGCGGCGGGCTACTGCGTCGGCGGCACCCTCCTGGCCGTGACCCTGGCGATGCAGGCCGCCACCGGCAACAAGCGCATCAAGAGCGCCACCTTCCTGACCACGCAGGTGGACTTCACCCATGCGGGCGACCTGAAGGTGTTCGCCGACGAGGATCAGATCCGCCTGATCGAGTCGCGGATGCAGAAGCGCGGCTACCTCGAAGGCACCGGCATGGCGACCGCCTTCAACATGCTGCGCCCCAACGACCTGATCTGGTCCTACGTGGTCAACAACTACGTCAAGGGCCAGACGCCGATGCCCTTCGACCTGCTGTACTGGAACGCCGATTCCACCCGGATGCCGGCGGCCAACCACTCGTTCTACCTGCGCAACTGCTACCTGAACAACACGCTCGCGCAGGGCAAGATGATCCTCGGCAACGTCCGGCTCGACCTGAAGAAGGTGAAGATCCCGATCTTCAACCTTGCCACCAAGGAGGACCACATCGCGCCCGCCCTGTCGGTGTTCGAGGGCTCCGCGAAGTTCGGCGGACCGGTCAGCTACGTGCTCGCCGGCTCGGGCCATATCGCCGGGGTGGTGAACCCGCCGGCCAAGCCGAAATACGGCTTCTGGACCGGAGGGCCGGCCAAGGGCCGGTTCGAGGACTGGATGGCGGCGGCCACCGAGACCAAGGGCTCCTGGTGGCCCTACTGGTTCGCGTGGCTGGAGCACCAGGCCCCCGCCCGCGTCCCGGCACGGGTGCCGGGCGAAGGCGGCCTCGCTTCGCTGGGCCCGGCGCCCGGCACCTACGTGCGCATGAAGGCGTGAGCGTCGCCGCGACGGGGTCCGATTGGACGATCCGCCTGGAGGCGGAGCCCGACCCGGGGATGCGGACCGCGATCCTGGCGCCCCTCGTCGCCTATAACGAGGCGCAGATGCCGGGCGGCGACTGGGGCCTCCTCGCCCTCACGGTGCGGGATGCGGACGGCGCCATCGTCGGCGGCCTCTGGGGCCGGCACGGCTACGGCATGCTCTTCGTGGAGTTGCTGGCCCTGGGGCCGGCGCGCGGGCAGGGCCTGGGACGGCGCCTGATGCGGCAGGCCGAGGCCGAGGCGCGCCGGCGCGGCCTGTCCGGGATCTGGCTCGACACCTGGACGTTCCAGGCCCCCGGCTTCTACGCGCGCCTCGGCTTCACCGAGTGCGGGCGGATCACCGATTATCCGCCCGGCCATGACCGGATCTTCTACGTGAAGCGCTTCGACGACGGCGGGACCGCAGCGGTTCCGCCGCCCTGAGTACTCGGCGCCCTCAGAACTTGCGCACCAGCGGGGCCGGCGCGGCGGCGACGGGCTCCCCGAAGACGTAGCGGAAGCCCACCGAGACGATGTCGGCGCTGCTGTCGGCCACGCCCGCGAAGACGACGTTCTGGACGTTGTAGTCGCGGCCGGGGCCGGCCAGGATCCGCCCCTTGTCCACGAAGAAGTGCGAGTAGGCGACGTTGAGGGTCAGCTTTTCGCTCCAGCGGTAGCTTCCGCCGACCGACACGTTCACCCGGTCGCCGTCGGGCAGGCGCACCGACCGGTTCGAGAAGTCGATGGGGGAGGATTCGTAGGCGACGCCGGCCCGGACCGTCAGGGCCGGGGACCAGTCGTACTCGCCGCCGATGGAGTAGGTGTAGCCGTCCTTGTAGTTCAGGGTCAGCGGCGGGGCCGCGGCGCGGGCGCCGGCCGAGACGATGTTGACCAGCCCGAGGCGGCTCCAGTTGTCCCACTCGAAGCCGAGATTGACGCGGGCCACCGGGGTGATCGCCTGGGTGAGGCCGACACTGAGCTTCTCGGGGGTGTTCAGCTTGGCCTTGATGTCGCCGCCCAGCGCCGCCAGGGCCCCGGGCAGGATGAGCTGGCCGCCGATGTCGTGATGGACCGACGAGCGGTAGCCGACGCCGATCGCGGTGCCCTCGAACGGCGTGATCAGGGCGCCCGCGGTGAACCCGACGCCCCAGGAGTCGCCCTTCAGGCCGGAGCTCGGCAGGGCCGCCGGGTTGAAGACCGGGGACGGGATGAAGGCCTGGCGCAGGACGAGCTTGAAATACTCGATGTTCGGGCCGGCGGCGAGGGAGAGCCACTCGTTGACCTTGAAGCCGATGACCGGGTTGAAGGCCAGGGAGAAGATGCGGCTCGACCGGCCGTAGAGCTCGCCCGACCAGGTCTGCCGCGGCTTGGTCACGAGGCCGAAGGGCGCGCCGGAGGTGATGCCGACCCAGAGGCGGTCGTTGATCTGGTAGGAGGTCGCCCCGGCCGGAACGATCGCGCCCTGGCCGAGCTCGCCGCTGTCGCCCAGGCGGCCGAAGGCCGGGTTCGTACCCACGTCGGGCGTGATCTTCGCCGACAGGTTGATGAAGGACAGGTTCTGCTCGGTGACCCAACCCGGCCGCATGGTCACGGTGGCGGGGTTCCAGAACATCGAGGAGACGCCGCCGGATCCCGAGGCGGCGCCCGCGAAGGCGAGGCCCTGGGCCTCGGTGCTCTGCTCGCGGATGCCGAAGGCGCCGGCCGAGGCGCCGGCCACGCCGGCGCAGAGGATGGCCGTGGAAACTCCCGATCGCGCGAGGCCGCGCAGAGAACGGCGCCGAATCGTGCCCATCATGACGTCAGACCCATCCCTATTGTTGGTGCTCGCTTGTCCTGTCCCGTTCGGGACGGCCTCGCACCTTGGGAGCGACAATGACGCGAGTGGCGCGACTTCGCAAATCACGGATTGAAAAGTAAAACTGTCGGATAGTTCGGAAGCAATACTGTAATTGGCGCGATATTGCAGGCCTGGCCGCGCTCTGGCGAGCATGCCGGCAGAATGGTTCACATCTAAACTCTCGTCGACGTGAGTAAGCCGCGCGGGCGAAAAAATGCGCCCGGCGCATCTCCGGACGGGGGTGTGACCTTTCGGCGACAGGCCAGTCATGGGCCCGGCGTCCCGGCGCGATCGGCCGGTGAGACGGCAGGCCATCCGTCGCCGATTGCCCCTTGCCGCCCGTCCCGCTCCGATCGATGTCAGGCAGGGGACAGCCATGCGGAGGCACGAGCGATGAAACTGGTACGCTACGGCGCGAGCGGAGACGAGAAGCCGGGTCTCATCGATGCGCAGGGTGTCCTGCGCGACCTCTCGGCCCATGTGCGCGACATCGCCGGGCCTGCCCTGTCCCGCGAGACCCTGGAGCGTCTGCGCCGGCTCGATCCGGCGAGCCTGCCGGCCCTGCCGGCGGACACCCGCCTCGGCCCCTGCGTCGGCGGCACCCGCAACTTCGTCGCCATCGGGCTGAACTTCAGCGACCATGCCGCCGAGATCGGCGCCGACATTCCGCCGGAGCCGATCCTCTTCAACAAGGCGCCCTCGTGCCTCGCCGGGGCGAACGACCGGGTCATCCTGCCCAAGGGCTCGGCCAAGACCGACTGGGAGGTGGAACTCGCTTTGGTGATCGGCGCGCGCGCCTCCTACGTGCACGCCAACGAGGCCCTGTCCTACGTGGCGGGCGCCTGCATCTGCAACGACGTGTCCGAGCGCGCGTACCAGATGGAGCGCGGGGGCACCTGGACGAAGGGCAAGGGCTGCCCGACCTTCGGACCCCTCGGTCCCTGGCTCGTCACCCTCGACGAGATTCCCGACCTGAAGAATCTCGGCATGTGGCTCGACGTCAACGGCACCCGGATGCAGACGGGTTCGACGGCCACGATGATCTTCGACGCGGCGCAACTCGTCGCCTACGTCTCGCATTTCATGATGCTGGAGCCCGGGGACATCATCACCACGGGCACGCCCCCCGGCGTCGGCATGGCGCGCAAGCCGCCCCGCTTCCTGCGCAGCGGCGATGTGATGACCCTCGGCATCGCCGGGCTCGGCGAGCAGCGCCAGGAGATCATCGCCTTCGACGACTGGACCGCCAAGGTCGCGGCGGGCGAACCGACGCATTGAGGGCGTGCGGCCGGCTTGATTTTCCGGCCGAGATTCGCCTCATGGGGGCTATGACCGACACCCTGGCCCCCCTCGCCGCCCGCCCGGCTCCCGCCTCAGCCGCGATCCGTCACGACTGGACCGTGGCCGAGATCCAGGCGATCCACGACCTCCCGCTCCTCGACTTGGTGTTCCGGGCGGCGGAGGTCCATCGCGCCCACAACGATCCGGCCGACATCCAGCGAGCCAGCCTGCTGTCGATCAAGACTGGCGGCTGCCCCGAGGATTGCGCCTACTGCCCGCAGTCCGCCCACCACAAGGGCACCGGCATGGCCCGCGAGCGCCTGATGCCGGTTGATGCCGTGCTGCGGGAGGCGGCCGAGGCCAAGGCGGCGGGCGCCCACCGCTTCTGCATGGGGGCGGCCTGGCGCCAGCCCAAGGACGGGCCGGAATTCGACGCCGTGCTGGCGATGGTGCGCGGCGTGCGCGGCCTCGGCATGGAGGCCTGCGTCACCCTCGGCATGCTCTCGCCTGCGCAGGCCGAGCGCCTCGCGGAGGCCGGGCTGACCTCCTACAATCACAACCTTGACACCGGCCCCGACTTCTACGGCGACATCATCTCGACCCGCACCTACGAGGACCGCCTCACCACGCTCCAGAACGTGCGTGATGCCGGCATCGGCGTCTGCTGCGGCGGCATCGTCGGCATGGGCGAGGGGGTGAAGGACCGGGCGAGCATGCTGCAGGTGCTGGCCAACCACGCGCCGCACCCCGAGAGCGTGCCGATCAACGCGCTCGTGGCGGTGGAGGGCACGCCCCTGGAGGACCGCCCCGCCGTCGACCCCCTCGACCTCGTGCGGATGTGCGCCACCGCCCGCATCGTGATGCCACGCGCCCGCGTGCGCCTCAGCGCCGGCCGCAAGGGCCTCACCCGCGAGGCGCAGATCCTCTGCTTCCTCGCCGGGGCCAACTCGATCTTCTACGGCGAGCGGCTGCTGACCACGGCGAACAACGAGACCGATTCGGATGCCGAGCTCCTGCGCGACATCGGCATCACCGTGCCGGGCCTGACCCTGGCGGCGGCAGCGGAGTAGTGCCCGCCCCTTCGGTCCGCCATCCGGCGACGCCGGCTCAGGCGACGGCGGCGTCCGGGATGGTGATGCGGAAGCAGGTGCCGATCGCGGTGTCGTCGAGGCTGAGGCGCCCCCCGTTCAGCTCGATCAGCTCCGACGCGATGGCGAGGCCGAGGCCGGTGCCGCCGGAGCGCGACGAGCCCTTGAACGGGGAGAACAGGTGCTCGCGGGCCCGGGGCGGCAGGCCGGGGCCGTTGTCGGCCACGAGGATCGTCGTCTCGCCGGCGCCGGGCTGGCCCTGGCGGCGGGCCCGGATGGTGATCTCGGGGTTCTCCTGGGACGGCGCCTCGTAGCCGGCCCCCTGCGGGCTCAGGGCCTGCACGGCGTTCCGGACGATGTTGGCGAGCGCGCGCGAGAACTGGTCCGGGTCGACGAAGATCCGGAGCTCAGTCGGACAGAGTTCGCGGATGACGATCTTCGAATCGCGCCCGCGCCCGGCCAGGTCCGCCTGCTCGGCGACGATCTGGGCGATGGGGACGAGGCGGCGGTTCGGGTTGCGCTCCGTCGCCCGCCCGTAGGCCAGGGTTTCCTCGCAGAACCGGATCGCCCGATCCAGCGTCGCGACGAGGCGGGGGGCCACCCGCTGGGCGACGGGATCGGCGACGCCGTCGAGGCGGTCGCTGAGGAGCTGAGCCGTCGTCAGCAGGTTGCGCAGTTCGTGGTTGATCTTGCTCACCGACAAGCCGAGGCCGGCCAGCCGCCGCTTCTCGCGCAGCTCGCTCGCGAGCGCCGTCTCCATGCGGGCGAGCGCGATCTCGGCATGGCCGATCTCGTCCGTGCGCCGCGAGGGCACGATCACGCCGTCGATCGCTTCCGGATCGTCGGCGAACCCCGTGATGTTCTGGACGAGGCGCCGGACCGGCCGCACGATCACCCGCTGCAGGACGAGGAAGATCAGGCCCGCGACGGTCGCCGCGAGGGCCAGGGAGGACAGGGCCAGCCGGATCGAGAAATCCGCCACGGCCTCCCGCAGGGGGTGGGGATCCATCAGGATCTCGACGAGGTCGAAGCCGTCGCGGCCGTGCCCGATCACGCGGATCGGATCGCCCGATTCGGTCAGGAGCGTCCGGGCGACGCCGTTGATCGACCGGATCCAATGCTCCGACCGCAGGTCGATGGTGTCCGAGACCGTGTCGGGGACCGGCTCGTTGGCGAGGAGCCGGCGGGTCCCGTTGCCGCGCACCGCGATGGCCCGCGCGCCCGCACCCGCGAGCAGGCGCTGGGACAGCCCTTCCGAGACCTGCTGGTCGGGGGCCGCGTCGAGGACGAGGGCGGCCACCTGGGCGGCGGCGATCCGGTCCGACAGCCACATCCGGCGGTAATTCGCCACCGTCGGGACGTAGATCAGCACCTCGATCAGCGCCACGAACGCCACGGTGAGCAGGAAGAGCCGACCGGACAGGCCGAGATGCCGGCCGAGACCGCGGGCGGCCACGGGGTTCGTGGCGGTCGCCTCCTGCTGAATTTCGACGCGCGACGTCACACCCATCTCGGTACTTGGCGTTTCCGGTGTCCCAACGGCGCGGCGGGTGACGGCGTGAACCCGATCTGGAGCGTGATCCAGTGGCGTTTTCAGGGCGACGGCTCGGAGCGCGATTGCCCACCAACGCTCCGCACCGCATTAGGCTGCGTCCGGAGATACAACTTTTTAGATCAGGTGTCTGGCCAAAATCGATCAGGATTCTAGCCGGCGCCGCGCCTGGAAGCGACGTCGTAGGAATACCGAGATCAGGGCCAGGGCGGCCAGGGCGCCCAGGCCGAGCACCATCTTGGGGGTGATGAGAGCGCGCAAAGTCAGGGCGTTCTCGCAATCGAGGCCGTCGGCGGCGAGGCAGGCCGCCTTGGCGGTCTCGTGCGCCAGCACCACGTCCTCGATCGCCGCGCCGGTGGCGGCGTACACGAAGGCCCCCGGCAGGAGGCCGACCAGGGTCGCCAGCACGAAGGTGCTGCGCCGCACCCCGAAGGCGGCCGGGGCGAGGTTGGTCATCCAGAACGGAAAGATCGGCAGCAGGCGCAGGAAGGCGATGTAGCCGAAGGCGTCCTCGCGAAAGCCCGCCGCGAGGCCCGCCAGGCGGGGACCGGCCCGCCGCAGGAGCAGGTCGGAGGCCGCCCCGCGCCCGATGGTGAAGACGATGGCGGCCCCCGTGGTGGCCGACGCGACGGCGACGAGGGCGCCGGGCACGATCCCGAACAGGAATCCGCACAGCATCGTCAGGAAGAGCGAGGCCGGCACCGACACCACCACGGCCCCGACATAGACGAGGTAGGCGACCACCATCGCGCGGAAGCGATCCTCGGCTACCCAGGCGTTGAGCCAGGCCCGGGAGGCGAGCAGCCGGTCGAGGCTGAGGAGATGCGAGGCGCCGGAGGCCAGCACGGCCAGGGAGGCGCAGACGAGGAGCAGGAGCGGTCCCCAGCGGAGGAGGCGCTTCAGCCGGCTCGGCGCGGCGTCGGGTCCGGCGGGCGGAGGCGTCGGCGCGCTCACCCGCGCTTGCGCATCCGCAGGATCTTGAAGAACCCGCCCGGGAAGGTCGGCGCGACGCCGATGAACTCGACCCCATGGGCACGGGCCCAGGCCTCGATCCGGCTCGCCTTGAAGTCGGAGGACCAGCCGATCTTCGTGCAGAGCGGCGCCACGATCTCCTCAACTTTGGCCACGGGCCCGGTGTCCTGGCCGAAATGATTGGCCAGCACGATCTCGCCGCCCGGCCGGATCACGCGGAGGAACTCGGAGAGGGCGGCCTCGGGATCCGGCACCAGGGTGATGAGGAACTGCGCCACCACGGCGTCGAAGCTCGCATCGGCGTAGCCGAGGCGGCAGACATCCATCACCTGGAGGCCGCGCACGTGGCGCAGGCCGCGGCGCAGAACCTTGGCGCGCGCGCGCTTCAGCATGTCCTCGGAGAGGTCGACGCCGCAGACGAAGCTCGTCGGGGGGTAGTAGCCCAGCGACAGGCCGGTGCCGACGCCGGCCTCGAGGATGCGCGGGCCGCAGGCGACGGCGGCGTTCACCGCGTCGCGGGCGGCCGGCTCCGTCAGCTTGTCGTAGACCACGTCGTAGACCGGCGCCCAGCGCGCATAGGCCTTGCGCATCAGGGCGGTGCTCGGACCGGCCTCCCGCGGCTCGCTCAGCATGTCGATCTCGTCGTCCTGTTGGGGGATGGGGTTCGTTCGGGCCGTGATCCGGTCAGGCCGCTTCGGCCGCGCCGGTCGCCAACGCGTCGATGCGCCGGATGGTGCCACCGCCGAGGACCCGGGCGCGCGGGCCGTCATCGGCGTAGAGCACGCAGGCCTGTCCGGGCGAGACGCCGTCCTCCGGGGTGGCGAGGACGATCTCGGCGCCGTCGCCCGACGCATCGCGGCTCAGGAGGGCCGGTCGCGGCTCCCGGGTCGAGCGCACGCGCACCGCCACCGGCAGGTTCTCCATCGGCCCCGCGTCGCCGAGCCAGTTCAGGTCGGTGATGCGGATGCGGCTGGTGGCGAGCGCCGCGCGCGGCCCGACCACGACCCGGGCGGTGTCGGGCTCGAGGCGGATGACGTAGAGGGGCTCGCCCACCGCGAGGCGCAGGCCCCGGCGCTGGCCGACGGTGTAGTGGATGATGCCCTCGTGCTGCCCGAGCACCCGGCCGCCGAGATCGACGATCTCCCCGGCCCGGGCCGCGTCCGGCCGCAGCCGCGCGATCACGTCGGCGTAGCGCCCCTGGGGCACGAAGCAGATGTCCTGGCTGTCGGCCTTCTCGGCCACGGCGAGGCCGAGGTCGCGGGCGAGGCGCCGGGTCTCGTCCTTCGGGAGCTCGCCCAGGGGGAAGCGCAGGAAGTCGAGCTGTTCCGCCGTGGTGGCATAGAGGAAGTAGCTCTGGTCCCGGGCCGGATCGAGGGCGCGGTAGAGCCCGCGTCCGCCGGAGGCCTCGGGCCGGCTCGCCACGTAGTGCCCGGTGGCGAGGCAATCGGCCTCCAGGTCCCGGGCGGTGCGCAGCAGGTCGCGGAACTTGATCGAGCGGTTGCACTCGACGCAGGGGATCGGCGTCTCGCCGGCGAGGTAGCTCTCGGCGAAGCGGTCGATCACCGATTCCCGGAAGCGGTCCTCGTAATCGAGGACGTAATGGGGAATGCCGAGGGTCTCGGCCACCCGGCGCGCGTCGTGGATGTCCTGGCCAGCGCAGCAGGCACCCTTGCGATGGGTGGCGGCGCCGTGATCGTAGAGCTGGAGCGTGATGCCGACGACGTCGTAGCCCTGCCGCTTCAGGAGCCCGGCCACGACGGAGGAATCGACGCCGCCCGACATGGCGACGACGACGCGCGTCTCGTGGGGAGCCTTGGGAAGATCGAGGGAATTCATCGCGCCAGACTGTGCCGGGAGGGACCGGTCCGGCCCCGCGCGTGAGTCTATAGCCATCCTCGGGCGCGAGTTCCAGGGAGGCCGATGCGCCGGGTGTGTCCCCGCGCATGGCAGCGGCGGTCGAGCCAAAGCTGCCGGGCGCCCGGCAGGATTTGCCCCCTGGCACCGGCGCGGGACGGGGTCTCAGAGAAAAAGACTTTTCTGTACAGTGGCTTGCGTTCCGCGCGCGCTGGCCCGCACCTTGCGGAGGGATGCGGCGGAGAGGATTGTCGCCCATGGCCGTCTCATCGATCGATTGGAACGCACTATCCCGGCGCACGGCTTCGCCGGGCGCGGTTCCGTCGCGGGGATCGGCCGCCACCACCTTCCGGCTCGACCCGCCCGCGCCCGACCCTCGTCCGCGGGCCGCGGAGGCCCATGCCCGGGACGACCGTGCGGCGGCCGATGCCCGCAGCGACCGGATCGCCTCCCAACGGGCCAACGACGCGGCGGCGAACCTCGAGGCGGCGCAGGCCCGCGACACCGCGAAGGCCGCGGCCGAGGCGCGTCAGGTCGAAGCGCGCGCGCTCAAGGCGGACGGGGCCAAGGCGGACGGGGCCAAGACGGAGGGGGCGAAGGCGGACGGGGCCAAGGCGGGCAGCAACAGGACGGGCGCGGGCGGCGCCGAGGCCCGCGGCGGACGCGATCCCGCCCGTCCCGGAGCATCGGACGCGGCGCGGGGCCCGCGCGACGCGACGAACGCATCACCCGGGGCGAGCGCGCGCCAGGACACGACCGCGCCGGCCGAGAGCGACGCAGCCACCGGCGCCACGACGGCCGGGGAAGCTGCCTCCGCCGACCTGTCGGAGAAGACCGAGGCCACCGCGCAAACTGGGACCGCGACGCCGATCCTGCTTCTGCCGACTGCCCCACCGCCCACCGCCCTGGCCTCCGCCGCGCAGGGCGCCGCTGCGGCCGGCCCCGGCGGCGCGGTTCCCGCCGATGCGTCCGGGACCGCTGCGCCGGTCGTGGCCGTGGGCACGAACCACGACGGGAGCGCGGCCCGGGGGCTGCCCGGCCTGCAGGTCCAGGCGCCCGCCGGCCGTGGCGACGGGTCCGAGAGCGGTGAGCCGGGCAACGGCAAGCCGCAGGGCGATCTCGCCGCCGCCCTCGCCCCGGCCTCGGACGCCGCTGCCCGCACCGACCTGACGCCCGTCGCCCCGGCGCCGCCCGCGCCGGCGCACGCGAAGGCGGCGGAGGCGGCCGCCCCCGGCGCGCCGGGCGCGCCCGCACCGGCGCCGGTGCCCCTCGGCGCCGTGCCGATGACGATCGGCCTGCGCTCCCTCGCGGGCAGCAACCAGTTCGAGATCCGCCTCGATCCGAAGGATCTCGGCCGCATCGACGTCAACCTAGACATCGACAAGGAGACCGGCGCGGTCCAGGCGCGTCTGGTCGTCGACCGCCCCGAGACCCTGGCGCTGCTGCAGCGCGACGCCGGCAACCTGCAGCAGGCCCTGGCCCAGGCCGGCCTGAATCCCGGCGACGGCAGCATCAACCTCTCGCTCCGCGGAGACGGTCCGTCCGACGACCGACAGAGCGGCGCCGGTTCCGATGGGCAGCGGTCCGAGACGGGCCGGAGCGCCCATGCCGACACACCCGATCCGACTTCCCTCGCCGCCGTTCCGATGCGCCGCTACGGCGCCCTCCTCGGCATCGACATCCGCATCTGAGGAACCCGATCATGGCTTCAGGCATCACCGGCGCTTCGAGTACCACCGCGTCGAGCGGAACGACCAAGACCTCGCAGCAGGAGCTCGCCGGGAATTTCACCCAGTTTCTGACGCTGCTGACCACGCAGCTGAAGAACCAGAATCCCCTCGACCCGATGGACACCAACCAGTTCACCCAGCAACTGGTGCAGTATGCCGGCGTGGAGCAGCAGCTGAAGTCCAACGACCGCCTGGACTCGATCCTGAGCAATGCGAAGTCGTCGAGCGCCGCCTCGGCCACGGGCTTCATCGGCCAGACGATCACGGCGGACGGCAAATCCACGGCCCTCAAGGACGGCGCCGCGAGCTGGACCCTGACGCCGGCGCGGGCGGCCAAGCAGGCGACGATGACGATCAGCGACGCCAAGGGCAACGTGGTGGCGACCCAGACCAAGGCCCTCACCGCGGGCGAACAGGCCTTCACCTGGGACGGCCGCTCGTCCAGCGGCTTCACCGCGCCCAACGGGACCTACGCGATCAAGGTCGATGCCGTGGACGCCACGGGGGCGAAGGTCACGGTCGACACCAAGGTGAGCGGGACCGTCGACAGCGTCGATCTCAGCGGCTCGGAGCCGGTGCTGATGGTCGGCAAATCACGGGTTCCGGTCTCCACCGTTCAGGACATCGGCGCCGGGTTGTCCACATGACGAACAGGGCGAATCCAATGCGAACGATCCGCTTCAAGATATCTTAAGTGGGCACAAGTAGCTTCCAATCTCGACAGGTCAGTCGAGTTGTAGAGCGTATCATGACCGAACCAAGCCGCCCGAGAGTTAAGTACGTCATCGGGCCTGATGGAAGTCCGTTAACCATCGCGGACCTTCCGCCGACCACGACCCGGCGATGGGTGATCCGTCGCAAGGCCGAAGTGGTCGCCGCCGTCAGAGGCGGATTGCTCAGCCTCGAAGAGGCCTGCCAGCGCTACACCCTCACCACCGAGGAGTTCCTGAGCTGGCAGTTCTCCATCGATCAGCACGGTCTGGCCGGCCTGCGCACCACGCGCATCCAGCACTACCGCCACTGAGCCGGGCGATGGCCGGGGTCTCCGTCGGACCCCTTCGCCGCCCCTCCCGAACCCGGAAGCCGCGTCCCCTCACCCGGGCGCGGCTTTCGCGTTTTGCGGTCTTCCCGGGTTGCGCCGACACCCCTTCGTTCAGGATCGTTAACTCGACGCTAACCACGACCCAGGCAAATTTTGCCGAGCGGGTGCCGGCAGTCCGGCGCCGCGTCTCGGGTGGGTGCGTCGCGTCGTGAAACCGGTCCTCGACCTCGTGACCAAGTTGGGCCCGGCGCGCCTGGCCGCCATGGCCGCCGTCACGATGACGCTGATCGGCTTCTTCGCCTTCGTGATCCTGCGTGTCTCGAAGCCCGACATGGGCGTGCTCTTCGCCGACCTGTCGATGTCGGATTCCTCGGCCGTGATCCGTGACCTCGACGCGCGCGGCATCAAGTACGAGACCAAGGGCGACGCGGGCCAGACCATCCTCGCCCCCCGGGCCGACCTGCCCCGCCTGCGCATGGACCTCGCCGGCAAGGGCCTGCCGAGCGCCGCCGGCGTCGGCTACGAGATCTTCGACAAGGGCGACGCCTTCTCGTCCACCAACTTCGTCCAGAACGTGAACCACCTGCGCGCCCTGGAGGGCGAGCTGTCCCGCTCCATCCGCGCCATCGGGCGGGTCCAGGCGGCGCGCGTCCACCTCGTGATCCCCGAGCGACGGCTGTTCGAGCGCGACCGGGAGATGCCGAGCGCCGCCATCGTGCTCAAGCTGATGGGCGACCTCGACCCCTCCCAGGTGCGCGCCATCCGCCACCTCGCAGCCTCCGCCGTCGAGGGCCTGAAGCCGGAACGGGTCTCCATCGTCGACGAGCGCGGGCGCCTGCTCGCGGACGGCGCCCGCGGGGCCGAGGCCGAGACCGGCGCCGGCATGGAGGAGAAGCAGGTCGGCATCGAGCGCCGCCTGCGCGCGCAGATCGAGGAGATCGTCGCCGGCATCGTCGGCGCCGGGCGCGCCCGCATCCAGGTCAGCGCCGAGCTCGACCTGAACCGCATCGAGAGCCGGTCCGAGAGCTTCGACCCCGAGAGCCGGGTGGTGCGCTCGACCCAGACCCGCACCGAGAATTCGCTGACGGGCGGTGCCGAGGGCGCGGTCAGCGTCGGCAACGAGCTCCCGGGCGCCAATCAGCCCGGCCAGACGCCGACCCAGAAGGATTCCACGAACAAGAACGAGGAGACCACGAATTACGAGATCTCCCGGGTGACCAAGACCGAGGTCGCCGAAGGCGGCCGGATCAAGCGCCTCTCCGTGGCGGTGGTGGTGGACGGCGCCTACGTGCCCGGCCCGGACGGCAAGCCCGTCTACCAGGCCCGCCCGGCCGCCGAGGTCGACCGCATCGCCGCCCTGGTGCGCTCGGCCATCGGCTTCGACAAGGCGCGCGGCGATCAGGTCGAGGTGGTGAACCTCCGCTTCGCCGAGA
Organism: Methylobacterium sp. 001424705; assembly: GCF_059816145.1. Classification (NCBI taxonomy): domain Bacteria; kingdom Pseudomonadati; phylum Pseudomonadota; class Alphaproteobacteria; order Hyphomicrobiales; family Methylobacteriaceae; genus Methylobacterium; species Methylobacterium sp. 001424705. The sequence continues at coordinate 147,354 of NZ_JCBANU010000002.1, forward strand.
CGCCGGTCCCGGCCGAGTTCGCCGAGCCGTCCCTGGTCCAGTCGCTGCTCTCTCCCTCCAAGGAGGAGATCATGCGGATCGTCGAACTCGGCGTGCTAACGATGCTGACCCTGATCGTCCTGATGGCGGTGGTGCGCCCGCTCCTGAAGAAAGTGCTGGCCTCGGAGCCGATCCAGATCGCCCTGGTCTCGGGCGCCGGAGCGGCCGGAGCGGTGGCGGGCGGCGAGGCGCTGATGGTGGCGCCCGACAACCCGACCGCCCGCCTCGTGGATTTCGCGCAGCTCAACGGCAAGGTCCAAGCCGAGACCGTCCAGCGCGTGGTCGACATGGTCCGCGCCAGCCCGAGCGAGACCGTGGAAGTGCTCCGCAACTGGATTCACGAGAGCTGATGCGCGTCCTGTCCCCCCTCCCCACCGTGAGGCGTTGAGACCATGTCCTCGGGATTGAACCTCCAGGCGGAACTCGCCAAGGGCGGCAACGGCGCCTTCGGCGCCATGACCGGGGCCCAGCGCGCCGCCGCGCTCCTGCTCCTCCTCGGGGAGAGCGAGGGCGCGCCGATCTGGCAGATGCTCGACGAGGACGAGGTGAAGCTCGTCTCGCACGCCATGGTGCAGCTGGGCTCCCTCGAGGCCGAGACGGTCGAGAAGCTCATCGTCGACTTCGTGTCCCGCCTGTCCTCCGGCGGCGGCATCACCTCGAACTTCGAGCGGACGGAATCCCTGCTTCTCAAGATCTTCCCGTCCGAGCAGGTCTCCTCGATCATGGCGGAGATCAAGGGCGCCTCGGGCAAGCGCGTCTGGGCGAGCCTGACCCAGATCGATCCCGAGATCCTCGCCTCCTTCCTGCGCAACGAGTACCCGCAGACCGTCGCGGTGGTGCTCTCCAAGGTGCGCTCGGACTACGCGGCCCGGGTGCTCACCATCCTCCCCGAGGACTTCGCCATCGACGTCCTGAATCGGATGCTGCGGATGGAGACCGTGCAGAAGGAGGCCCTGCGCCACATCGAGGAAACCCTGCGGGTCGAGTTCGTGTCGACCATCGCGCAGACCACGCGGCGCGACGCCCACGAGCTGATGGCCGACGTCTTCAACGCCTTCGACCGGCAGACGGAAGGCCGCTTCCTCACCGCCCTCGACCAGGCCAATCGCGGCTCGGCCAAGAAGATCCGCCAGCTGATGTTCACCTTCGAGGACCTGCTGAAGCTCGATGCCGGCAGCGTCCAGACCCTCCTGCGCAAGGTCGACAACGAGACCCTGTGCCGGGCCCTGAAGGGCGCCGACGACCGGGTGCGCAACTTCTTCCTGAAGAACATGTCCACCCGCGCGGCCAAGAACATCACCGACGAGATGGGCTCCCTCGGCCCGATCCGCCTCAAGGACGTCGACGAGGCGCAGGCCAAGATGACCGAGCTGGCCAAGGAACTCGCCGAGAAGGGCGAGATCATGATCGCCAAGTCGAGCGGCGAGGAGGAGCTGGTCTATTGAACGCGCGCCGCTTCCTCTTCGACACCGACTTCCGGCCCCGGCCCGACAACCCGGTCGCCGCCAAGGAGGCGGCCGCCCTGGCGGAGACCGTGGCGCGCGCCGAGGCCGAGGGCTACGCGCGCGGCCTGCGCGAGGGCCAGGCCCTGGCCGAGCAGCAGATCCAGGCGCGCCTGTCCGACGCCCTCACCCGGGTGGGCCTCGCGGCGGCGGGCCTGATCGGGCAATCGGACGCCCGGGACCAGGCGCGCGAGGACGAGGCCCTCGACTTCGCCATCCTGCTCGCCCGCAAGATCGCCGGCGAGGCCCTGGACGCGCAGCCCCTGGCGGCGATCGGCGACGCGGCCCGCGCCGCGCTCCAGCACCTGCGCGGCGTCCCCCACCTCGTCGTCCGGGTGCACGAGAGCCTGGTCGACGACTCCGAGGCCCTGGTGAAGCGGCTCGCCCGCGAGCGCGGTTTCGAGGGCCGCCTCGTGGTGCTCGGCGAGCCCGATCTCGCGCCGGGCGATGCCCGCATGGAATGGGCCGATGGCGGCGTCGTCCGGGACCGGGCCCAGATCGAAGCCGCGGTGCTCTCCGCCCTCGGACTTCCAGCCTGAACCGACCGCCCGACCCGAACTCAGCCCGAGAAACCTCCGCATGTCCGACGATTTCAGCCTGCCCCAGCTCAACGGCTTGGATGCCTCCTTCGACGGCCTCGGCACCGAGTCGATCCGCGAGACGCCCACCACGCCCAAGAGCGCCGCCGACCTGGAGCAGGTCTTCGACGTGCCGGTGGTGGTCTCGGCGGTGCTCGGCTCCTCGCGCATGCCGATCGGCGACCTGCTCCGGCTTCAGCCCGGCGCCGTGCTCGAGCTCGACCGCAAGGTCGGCGAGGCCATCGACATCTTCGTGAACAACCGCCTCGTGGCGCGCGGCGAGGTGGTGCTCGTCGAGGATCGCCTCGGCGTCACGATGACCGAGATCATCAAGAGCGACCACTGACCCCCCTCGCCTTCCCGGCTGCCGCGCCCCCCGCGCGAAGCCGACCCTGACGGAGACCCTGAGCCATGCGGCTTCTCATCATCGGACGGCTCAACGGCGAGCTGATCACCGCCTCCAAGATCGCCATGAACCGGGGCGCGGCCGTCACCAATGCCGAGAGCCTCGCCCAGGGCCTCGCGGTGCTGCGGGCCAAGGGCGCCGACCTCATCATGATCGACGTGGCCCTGGCGATCCGCGATCTGGTCACGGCCCTGGCCGAGGAGCGCATCCGCACCCCCGTCATCGCCTGCGGCGTCGCCACGGACGCCAAGGCGGCGGTGGCCGCGATCCAGGCCGGCGCGCGGGAATACATCCCCCTGCCCCCCGATCCCGAGCTGATCGCGGCGGTGCTGCAGGCGGTCTCCGAGGACGGGCGCGCCTTCGTCTGGCGCGACGCCTCCATGGAGAAGGTGGTCAAGCTCGCCGAGCAGGTGGCCCGCTCGGAGGCGTCCGTGCTCATCACCGGCGAGAGCGGCACGGGCAAGGAGGTCCTGGCCCGCCATCTCCACGGCAAGTCGAACCGGGCCAACCGGCCCTTCGTCTCGGTGAACTGTGCGGCGATTCCCGAAGCGCTGCTGGAATCCGAGCTGTTCGGCCACGAGAAGGGCGCCTTCACGGGCGCCGTGGCGCGCCGCATCGGCCGCTTCGAGGAGGCCCATGGCGGCACGCTCCTCCTCGACGAGATCTCCGAGATGGACGTGCGGCTGCAGTCGAAGCTCCTGCGCGCCCTTCAGGAGCGGGTGATCGACCGGGTCGGCGGGACCGCGCCGGTCAAGGTCGACATCCGCGTGCTCGCCACCTCCAACCGCAACCTGGTGGAGGAGGTCCGCAAGGGCACCTTCCGCGAGGATCTCTACTACCGGCTGAACGTCGTGCATCTGCGCCTGCCGCCCCTGCGCGAGCGCCCCGCCGACATCCTCGAACTGGCGGCGCATTTCGCCCGGAAGTACGCAGAGGTGAACGGCGTGCCGGTGCGGCCCCTCAGCGCCGAGGCACAGGGCCTGATGCGCGCCAATCCCTGGCGCGGCAACGTCCGCGAACTCGAGAACACCCTGCACCGCGCGGTGCTCCTGGCCGCGGGCCCCGAGATCGGACCCGACGCGATCCTGACCCCGGAGGGCGACAGCATCGCACCGGTCTCGGCCGGGCCGGCCGAGCGCGCCGCCCGGGTGGCGGAGGCCGCCACGCGTGGCCTCGTGGGGCAGACGGTGGCGCAGGTCGAGTGCGACCTCATCCTCGACACCCTGGACCATTGCCTCGGCAACCGGACGCATGCCGCCAGGATCCTCGGCATCTCGATCCGCACCCTGCGCAACAAGCTCAACGAGTACGTCGAGGCCGGCCTGTCGGTGGCCGAGCCCGGCAGCGTCCGGGCCGTGGCCGCCTATGGCTGATCGCGGGAGCTGAAAAACCCGGGTCGCCCCGACGGGCCGACCTCAGCGGCCGTTGTTGGCGCGCTCGGCGGCCATCTGGGCCTCGTGGGCGCGCTCGAGCTTCTCCATCGAATGGAACCGGGCGATGTCGGCTTCGACGTCGCGGATCGTCTCCTCGACGAGATGCTGCTGCAGCGCGCTGCGCGGATCGTTCGCCTCCAGGCCGTCGCGGGCCTGCAAGCGCTCGACCGCCTGCTTGACGACGCTGTAGACCGCTTCCCGCTCCGTGCGGGACATGGCGGGATTGACCGCGCGGGCGATGAGATCGGTGAATTCGGACATGCGTGCTGGCGGGAACGACCGGGGCGTGGGACGGGCTGGAGTCCGTCGGGTTCATCCTAGGACCCGGCAGACGCTCGATGTCTTTTCTGTCGCTTGTCTCCTCGGGATAGCGGGTTTCCACCGATCCCTGACAAACACTAGAGGCGCTGGTCGTTGACGCCCGCGAGGATGAGGGCGATCGAGCTCCAGACCACCAGGCACCCGAAGAAGACGACCATGATGCTGTAGCCGCGCTGCGGGAAGATCGAATCGTCGGGCAGGGCCGGTTCGACGAACGTCGCCAGGTAGATCTGCTGCTTGTTGGCGGCGATGCGGGCCCGGTCCACCATCAGGTTCGCGGATTCGTTGAGCTTGGTGGCGATGACGCGCTCGACCTGCAGGCCCTCGTATTCGAGGAGCGCGCGGGTCATGTTGTTCGCGGCGTTCGAGCCCGACAGGCCGTCGCTGGTGAGCTGGTCGGTCAGCTTCTGGATCTGCTGATCGAGGGCCGCGACGGTGGACGCCAGGTTCTGGATGCTGCGGGACTTCTCGTCGAGATTGGAGCCGCGCAGGACCGCGAGGTCGGATTCGGCCTTGAGCCGGTCCTTCCGCAACGTGCCGATCGTCGTCAGGGTGGACTCGGCGGCCTTGGCCGGATCGATGATGCCCCAGCGATTCCGGAAGACCTGGAGCGCCATGTGGGCGTTGCGCAGGCGCTCCTGCGCCTTCGTCGCCTCGGCCTCCGCATGCTTGACCATGTCGGCCTGGGCCCGGCGGGAGATGTCGTTGATGAGCGCTTCGCTTCGCGCCACGACCCCGCGATTGATCGCCAGGGCATCCTCCGGCGTGAAGGCGCGCACGCTCAGCGTGATGATGCCGGAGAGCACCTCGATCCGCGTCCCGACATGCTTGTTCCAGTACTTGACCAGTTCCTCCATGGACTGATCGACCCGGTAGCGCGTCCAGAAATCTGCTTCCGGCCGCGAGAACATCTGCGAGATGTGGAGGCTTTCTTCCATCTTGGCGACGATGGCGCGGCTCTCGACGAAGTCCCGGATGATGAAGCTGTCCTGGCTGTTGTGCTTCATGATCAGGTCGGAGAACTGCCCGCCCGAGCTTTCTTCCATCGGCTCGACGTTGCCGCGCACGGCGAATTGCGACACGGCCACGTACTGATCGGCCGCGAAGGCGTAGAAATAGATCCCCGCCAGGACCGTCGGCAGCAGGACGAAGACGCCGAATTGGCGCAAAAGACTGCCGACCAGATTCTTCGGCTTGCTCGGCGGCGGCCGCAGGCCCGGAAGCTGGCGCCAGTCCAGCCGCTCCTGCGCCCGGCGCAGGAGGGCCGGGACGCGGCTCCGCGAAACGGGATCGACCGTTTCGGCGTTGCGGCGCAGATCCGGCAGGGAACGCAGGGCGATATCGATCACCCCCCGCACGCGGTCGGTCTGCTTGACCTCGTCGGCCTTCATGATTTCCGGTTCCCGAGGCTCGGCGCGATCAGGGCTGATGGCGGACGCAGCATCATGGGCGGCGAGTCTGCCCGAGCCTGATGACGATGCATATGGTCACGCCTGGGGAGCCCTCTCGCCGTCCTCGTGTTGAACCCGACGAATCCTTCATTTTTCGGCCCTTTTTAAGGCGCGTCGCCCTGGTGGCGGGGCCTGGGTGCGGAGGTTTCGGCGCAGGGGGCTTTCGGCGCATCGGGCTTTCGGCGCATGGGGCCGCAAGGGACATCGGGGACGGCATGGATGACACGGACAGGGAGGCGGCCCGCCCGGCGCGGATCCGCATGGCGCGGGCCGGGTTCACGGAACTCGTGCTGGTCTGCAGCAAGTGCGTCAAGCGCCAGGGCCTGAAGAAGGGCTCGGTGCGGCGGCAGCTCAAGAGCGAACTCAAGCGGCGCCTCACGGCGCGCAAGCCGCGCGTGGTCGAGGTCGGGTGCCTCGGCCCCTGTCCCAAGCGTGCCCTCGCGGTGATCACGGCGGACAGCCTCGCCAAGCAGCGCATCCACCTGCTTGACCCGCAGGCCACGCCGGCCCAATCCGTGGAGGCGCTGTTCCCCGATTTCGGCCCCAAAGGCCGCCTAGACCTGCCGGACGCTGCGGAATCGCCGCACCGCTAGGTCGGAGCCGCGCGCCGGAACGGGAAGCCGGGATCGTCCTCCCGGCGCGACGGATGCGGGAGCGGGGAATCCTTGAAACGGACGATTCGGGACGGGTCCGATGCCTGACGAGCCGCGCTTCGCGACGACCCGGGTCGCCGAACGTCCAGCGGGCGAGCGGACCGGGTCCGGTCGTCTCGGGCGCCTCGTCCTGCGCCGGCTTCCCCTGGTCGGCACCCTCCTGGGCCTCGGTCTCGCTGTCTGGCTCATCGCCACCAACGATCTGGCCGCCGTCACCGACGCCTTCGGCCGGGTCGGTGCCGGCGGCCTCGCAGCCATCGTGCTGGTGCGGCTGTCGGTGATCCTTCTGTGCGGCCTCGCCTGGGGCTGCGTCATCCAGGGGCTCGCGGGGCTGGGTCAGGCCCGCACCGGAGCCTTCGTGCTGCTGCGCCTCGTCCGCGAGGGCATCAACGTGCTGCTTCCGGTGGCCTCCGTCGGCGGCGACGTGGTGGGCGGCCGCCTGCTGACCTTCTGGGGAACCATCGGAACCCTGGCGGCCGCCTCGATCCTCGTGGACATGCTGTTCCAGGCTGGGACCCAGGCCGTCTTCGCCCTGGCGGGGGTGGGCCTCCTGCTTCAGGTCGGCGGCGAGGCGGCGCAGGCGCTGGCCACCTGGGTCCTGCGCGCCCTGGCGGTCACCGCCCTGCTGCTGGGGGCTTTCCTGGCCGTCCAGCGCAGCGCCGCGGCGCGCGCGATCGGGCGCAGGGCCGTCGACGGCGTGCGCCGCGTCTTTCGGGGTGACCCCGTCGCTCCGTCGCCGTCGGGCGGCAGCGTCTACGACGCCCTCGATGCCGTCTGGGCACCGGGTCGGCGCGGACGGCTCGCGGCGTCCGTCCTGCTGCACCTCGCCGCCTGGGGACTGGGCGCCCTGGAGATCTGGATCGCGCTCACCTGCATCGGCGTCGATTCGGTGAGCTTCACCGAGGTCGTGGTGATCGAGGCCCTGAGCCAGGCCATCAAGTCGGCGGCCTTCCCGGTGCCGAGCGGCCTCGGCGTCCAGGAAGGCGGCTTCGTCCTGCTCGGCAGCCTGTTCGGCATCGATGCGGGCACCGCCCTCGCCCTGTCGCTGATCAAGCGCGTGCCCGACGTCGTCCTCGGCCTTCCGGCCCTGCTGCTCTGGCAGGCCCTGGAAGCCCGGCGCGCGCTGATCCTGCCCCCGGCGGCCTGACGCCCGCGCCATGGCTCCCGCTTCGCACGGATCTCCGGCCCCCGGCGGCCTGGCCGCCACGCTGCTGCCCGTCGCGGCCCTCCTGGGCAGCATCGTCTCCCTCAGCGTCGGCACCTCCTACGCCAAGCAGCTGTTCCCGATCCTGGGCGCGGAGGGCACGACCGCGCTGCGGGTCGGCCTCTCGGCGCTGATGCTCGTCGCGATCTGGCGGCCCTGGCGCCTGCGTCCCGGCCGCGCCAACCGGCGGGCCCTGCTGCGCTACGGGGCCGTGCTGGGCGCCATGAATTTGCTGTTCTACCTGTCCCTGCGCACGATCCCCCTCGGCCTCGCCATCGCGATCGAATTCTCCGGGCCCCTGGCGCTCGCCCTCGCGGTCTCCCGCCGGGGGATCGATTTCGCCTGGATCGGCTGCGCAATCCTCGGCCTGTCGCTGCTGCTGCCCCTCGGCGACCTGTCCACCGGGCTCGATCCCGTCGGCGTCGCCTGCGCGCTCGGCGCCGCCCTGTGCTGGGCGCTCTACATCGTCTTCGGCCAGCGCGTCGGTCATCTGCACGGCGGACGGGCGGTGGCCATCGGCATGTCGGTGGCGGCCCTGGTGGTGCTGCCGTTCGGCATCGCGAAGGCGGGGACGCTGCTGCTGCAGCCGGCCATGCTCGGAATCGGCTTGGCGGTGGCGGCCCTGTCGAGCGCCCTGCCCTACACGCTGGAGATGGTCGCCCTGAAGCGGTTGTCGAAGCAGAGCTTCGGCGTCCTGCTCAGCCTCGAGCCGGCCGTGGGCTCGCTGGCCGGCCTCGCGATCCTCGGCGAGCACCTCACCCCCACCGAATGGCTGGCCATCGCCTGCATCGTGGTGGCCTCGGTGGGCAACACGGTGACGAGCCATCGCGGCGGGGTGGCCGCCGCGGCCGCGCTGACGCCGGTCTGACGGTCGCGCGACGGATCCGGCTCAGCTGTCCAGGGCGGCGACGATCGCCTCCAGGGCGGTCTTCAGCCCCTCCTCCACCGTCGGGTGATAGAACGGCCGGTCGAGGAGAGCCTCGGCGGTCAGCCCGTCCGCGATGGCAAGGGCGAGGAACTGGGCCAGGTGCTCGCAGGCCGGTCCGAGCATCTCGGCCCCCCGGAGGGTGCCGCTGCGGTCGGCGTAGAGGTGCAGCGCCCCGGCATTCTCGGCCATGATCCGGGCCCGGCCCTGGTCGCCGAAATCGACGCTGCCGCGGACGAGGGTCGCGTCTGCGGGATCGTAGGGCGCGCCGACGCTTGCCGCCTGCGGCTCGGTGAACACCATGGCGAGGTTGGTCCAGCGCCGGGGCGCTTCGACGGCGTGGCGGCCGGAGGCGACGAGACGGGCCGCGTTGGCGCCGGCGATCCGGCCCTGGCGGGCGGCCTCGTGCAGCACCGGCCGATCGGCGTTGGCGTCGCCCGCGAGGAAGACCGGGCCGCCGGCGCAGAGCAGGCTGCGGGCGTCGAACGCCGGCATCCCGTGTTCGTCGAGGGAGAGGCCGGCGGCCTCCAACCCGAGATGCCGGACGTTGGGGGGCCGCCCGGCCGCCGCCAGGACCCGCGCGAAGGTGCCGGTCCCGGTCGCCCCGGCCGCGTCGGTCCAGGTCAGGCGCACGCCCTCGGGCGCGCGGTCGCCCTCCGTGACCCTGCAGCCGAGGCGCAGCGTCATCTCGGCCCCGAAGAGTCGGCGGGCCGTCTCGGCGAGGCCGTCGTCGCGCAGGGAGGCGAGGTGCGTGCCGGGGTCGAACAGGGTGACGGCGACGCCGAGGCGGGCCATGGCCTGCGCCAGCTCGAGGCCGACGGCGCCGCCGCCGAGCACCGCCAGGGACTCGGGCAGGTCGGGGATCTCGAACACCGTGTCGCTGGTGAGGAGCCGGTCGCCGAGGTCCCGCAGGGGCTCGGGGACGGCCGGGCTGGAGCCGGTGGCGACGATCGCGGCGCGGAAGCGCAAGGCGGTGTGGTCGTCCACCGCCAGGGTGTCGGGCCCGGTGAAGCGGGCGCGGCCGGCGATGCGGATTTCGGCGGGCAGTTCGTCGACGCCCGCGCGGACGCCGGCCACGAAGCGGTCGCGCTCGCGCCGGACGCGCGCCATCACGCGGGGGCCATCCACCCGAACGGAGCCGGCATCGATGCCGAACACGTCGGCGTGGCGGGCCGCATGGGCGGCGTTGGCGGCGGTGATCAGCAGCTTCGAGGGCATGCAGCCCACGCGGGCGCAGGTGGTGCCGCCCGGCCCGGCCTCGATCAGGACGGCGTCGGCGCCGCGATCGCGGGCGGCGCGGAGAGCGGCGAGGCCGGCGGTGCCGGCGCCGATCACGGCGATGTCACAGGATCTCTCGCGCATCGCGACGGCTCTCGGGTTCGCGCCTCTCGACCCCGACCGTCGGAATCGCGGGCCAACCCCCGTCGCCCGACGAACGTTCCTGTCTGCGGCAACCCGCCCGTCAGTCGGGCTCGGCGAGCAGGCCCTCCACGAAGCTGGTCAGGCCGGTACGGCGGGCGCGCTTCAGGCGCTCGGCGATGAGGATGCCCTCCAGGGAGCGGAAGGCGTCGTCGAGGTCGTCATTGACGATGACGTAGTCGTACTCGGTCCAGCGCTGGATCTCCATCCGGGCGTTGGCGAGGCGCTTCTCGATGGTGTCCGGGGAATCCTCGGCCCGGCGCTCGAGGCGGTGGCGCAGCTCGGCCAGCGAGGGCGGCAGGATGAACACCGTCACCACGTCCTCGGCGAGCTTGGCGCGCACCTGCCGGGTGCCCTGGTAGTCGATGTCGAAGATCATGTCCCGGCCGGCGCCCAGCACCTTCTCCACCGGGCGGCGCGGGGTGCCGTAGAAATTGCCGTGCACCTCGGCCCATTCGAGCAGGTTGTCGGCGCTGCGCAGGGCGTCGAAGGCCTCGCGGTCGATGAAGGTGTAGTGCTTGCCGTCGATCTCGGACGGGCGGCGCTGCCGGGTCGTCACCGAGATCGAGAGGTCGAGGCCCCATTTCGGGTCGGCGGCGACGGCCCGGGTCAGGGTCGTCTTGCCCGCGCCCGAGGGGGAGGACAGGATGAGGATGAACCCGCGCCGCGCGATCACCCCGGCCTCCATCGTCAAAGCGTCCCGCATCGCTGAAAAAACCTACTCGACGTTCTGAACCTGCTCCCGGAATTGCTCCACCACGGCCTTCAAGTCGAGTCCGATCCGCGACAGCGCGATGTCATTCGCCTTGGCGCACAGGGTATTGGCCTCGCGCCCGAGCTCCTGGGCCAGGAAGTCGAGCTTGCGCCCGATGGCGCCCCCGGCGGCCAGGAGCTCGGCCGCGCTGGCGAGGTGGGCCTGGAGGCGGTCGAGCTCTTCGCGGACGTCGGCCTTGGCGGCGAGCAGCACCGCCTCCTGGTGCAGGCGGTCGGGATCGAGGTGGCCCGCCTCCAGCAGCGTCGCGACGGTGGCGGCGAGGCGCGCCCTCACGGCCTCGGGCGTGCGGGCCGGGCAGGCCTCGGCGGCGGCGGTGAGCCGGGCCATCGCGGCGAGCTGGCCTTCGATGACCCCGCGCAGCGCCCGCCCCTCGGCGCGGCGCGCCTCCACGAGGTCGGCGACGAGGCGGACCACGCCGGCGGCGAGGTCGCGGGCCAGGGCCTCCGCGTCGGCGCCGGGCTCCTCGTCGGCCTCGACGACGCCGCGGATGCCGAGCAGCCCGTCGAGGGTGGCGGGCGCCACGCCCTCGGGCCGGGGCACCCGCGCGATGGCGGCGGCGAGCTGGCCGAGCAGCGCCTCGTTGATCCGGACGCGGGGCGCCGCCTCCGGCCGGGTGAGGGTCAGGGAGAGCTGGCACTGGCCCCGCGCCAGGCTCTTCTGCAGGGCGGTGCGGGCGACCTCGCCCACGGCGTCGTAGCCGTTGGGAACGCGCAGGCGCACGTCGAGCCCGCGCCCGTTCACGCTGCGGACCTCCCAGGCCCACTGGACCGGCCCGGTGGAGCCGGCGGCGCGGGCGAAGCCCGTCATGCTGGAGAGGATCATGGCTGTCTTCGCGTTCGTCCCGGCCCCCGTGGGGAAAGGCTGGGGGTGGTCGGGGGACCCTGCCGGGTGCGGAGGCGGGTCGGTTGCAGGAAATGATACGGGCTCCGCTTGATTCAAGCGGGGTCCGTATCGCTCAGCCCGCGCGGCGCTTGAGCGAAGCCGAACTCCGCCATCCCGAAGGGATCAAACGGAGTTCGTATGACACCCCGTCATTCCGGGGCGCCGCAGGCGAGCCCGGACCCGCAGGGGCGCGCCGGAGGCGTGCAATCCACAGCCGCCGACGGCGCAAGGCCTTGCCCCATATGTGTTTCTGGATCCCGGGCTCCGCTGCGCGGCCCCGGGATGACGGGGTGGATCATCCGGTTGCGTGGGCGGACGCTACGGCTGCTTGAGCACCGGCACGGTCTTGGGCGAGTTCAGGTCGAAGGTCTTGTTGCGCAGGGGGTCGAGGCGCGTGCCCTCGGAGGCATCGAAGGCCTTCGCGCGGTTGCCGGTGCCGTCGGGGCTGGCGGCCATGTTGGTGCCGTCGGGGGCGTAGGCCGAGGCGGTGCCGGGGACGGTGGGCGCACCCGGCGGATCGGCCTTGTCGACCACCGCGTCCGGCGTCGGCGTCTGTCGAGCGCGCTCGACCTGGCGCCAGCGGGCGACGTTGCGGGAATGGCCTTCCAGGGTCTCGGCGAAGGCGTGGCCGCCGGTGCCGTCGGCCACGAAGAACAGGTCCTTGGTGCGCGAGGGGTTGGCCACGGCTTCCAGGGCGGCGCGGCCCGGATTGGCGATGGGGCCCGGGGGCAGGCCCTCGATCACGTAGGTGTTGTAGGGCGTGGCGCGCTCGATCTCGGCGCGCTGGATGCCGCGCCCGAGGGTGCCGCGCCCGCCCACCAGCCCGTACACGATGGTGGGGTCCGATTGCAGCTTCATGCGCTTGTTCAGGCGGTTGACGAACACCCCGGCGACGCGGGGCCGCTCGTCGGCCCGGCCGGTCTCCTTCTCCACGATGGAGGCCAGGGTCACCATCTCGGCCGGCGTCTTCACCGGGATCTCGGCCGAGCGGCGCAGCCAGATCTGGTTCAGGACCTCGCGCTGCTTGGCGCGCATCAGGTTGACGATCTGCTGCCGGGTGGCGCCGCGCTCGAACTTGTAGGTGTCGGGCAGGAGCGAGCCCTCGGGCGGGATCTCGTTGACGTCGCCGGTGAGCACGTCGTTGTCGTTGAGGCGCATCACGATCTGCTCGGAGGTCAGGCCCTCCGGGAAGGTGATGGCGTGCTGCACCTGCCGGCCGGAGGCCAGGGTGTCGATGGCCTCGCCGATGCTGGCATGGGCCTTGAAGGTGTACTCGCCGGCCTTGAGCGCCTTGCCCGAGAAGCGGGCGGCCCATTCGAACAGGGCGGTCTGGGTGATGACGCCCTCGCGGCTGAGCGCCTCGGCGATCTCGGAGGTGCCGCTGCGGGGCGGGATGACCACGACCTTGTCGGCGGGCAGCGGCCCCGGCTCCTTGGTCTGGCGCTCGAACAGCGTCACGCCGATCATCACCGCGATGGCCAAAACCACGGAGGCGGTGAGCAGGCCGGAGATGCGGGCCAGCAACCCGCCGCGCTCACGGACCGGACGGTCGGGCGGCGGCGGCGCGGCGGTGGGCTTGATCGCCTCGCTGGGGCTGCGGGGCGAGAGCCGGTTGGGCAGGGCCGGCTCGTCGGAGGGCACCGGCGTCTGCGCCGGATCTGGGCGTTTGCGGAAGAACATGGACATCCTGTTCGGGCCTCAGGTCCCCACCCCGGCCGCCGCCGGATTTTTTAGGGGAGTCCGCGCGCCCGAGTCGAGGGGGGCGCACGGGACGGGCAGTTTGGCGCGCGAAGTTGGTGGGTTTTGTGGCGAAGGAGGATATGCCAACGCGGCACGGGCGCGAGCCTTCGGGTTCCAGGAGAGAGCGACTATGAAAGGTGGTCATCATAGGCAGCGGCGCCGCTCTTCCCGCTGTGGCTCCCAGAGACGCTGTTGCATGGCTAAATCAAGATCTATGAGTCAATTATCGGCCCATGCATGATCTATTTTTGTCACTTGCAAGTTGTGTAATTTACCTTAGATCGATCAATCGGATTTTTTATCATAATAATCCATAGATAATATTATTATTGAAGGACATAGTCTTATAATGGAAAGTGTAAATGACGTTGTAGATGGAATTTTAACAGAAGTAGATCATATCCAAAAATACGGATTTTGGGATGATATTGATGGAGACGAGAGTTTATTTCCATCTACGATACCTGTCGGAAATGGGCAATGTATTAGATCGACAAGTATTCTAGAGAGTTTGATTTGGCGTCTTTCATCCGCTTTACATCGTGAACAATCCGGTGAAAGGCGGGGATTTGACAAAAAAGATTTGCGCGATGCTGTCCGCGTTAGCCTCGGAACAATTATGGGATCTGAGGGATGGGAGGCGAGCACGACCGAACGCAGTCAAAATTTACTGGCTTCTATCCGCGCTCACATTGCTAAGTTAAGTCTATTAGAGCGTAAACGCACCTACGTTTTTGGATGTGATTTATTTAGCTCTGATTTAGGCGATTTAAGACTTGGCCCAGTTTTGATGCAACCACGAGATTCGTGGCTGCTAAAGCTTCAGAAAGACGGAAGATTGGGGTCTGTAACGGCAGAACGCATTCGGCGACGATGGAATAAAACAAAGTTCCGTGAAATAAAAAACAATTCTGAAGCAGATATTGAAAATGAGATTATCAATCTCATTGGCGACCATCGTTATGTATGTAGTGTAATTTTGAAAGGTTTTAGTGATAGTATAGGTCTGGATCGCGCCCTGCTTGCGACCAAAATTGCACTGGCAGCGATTGCTATTCGTTGGCAGAGCCCGTCCAGGGCCCTAAAAGATTTTAATATTAGTTATTCCGCCGAAATGTTTCAGCAAAGGTATATTATATTTGGTGATAAAACGGGAATAACAAGTTTTTCTGGAAAATCACGTAGTCCAAATGGAAAGTATGTAGACAAGCAGGAGTGGGCGAACATACTTGCCACGGAAAAGGCATCGTTTCAGTTTTTCAGCAAAATATTAGAATGGACGCTAAATAGAAATGCTGACCGTTACAATTCAGAAATTTTCGATGCCTTCGCTCAGTCTTCATTTTGGTTTCATGAGGCATGCCGAGAAGAAAACTCGATGGTGTCGGTCGTCAAATTTGCAGCTTCGCTGGATTCACTTGTGGGCGGAAGAGGATACTACGAAATTGTGAAATTATTCGGATTAAGGGCCGGAATAACTCCAGCAGACATTATTTTTTCTGACGGATCGACACTCAAGAATTCAATTGAACTTATTTACAATACAGGACGGAGCAAAATCGTGCATGGTAGCACGAATAAATTCAAGTACGATTGGTCCGTCGAAAAATCAAAAGCAGAAATCTTAGCAAAAATTTGCTTGCTTGCTTGTATCGATTGGGCGGCAGAAAGCGAGGGACCAATCGATATTAAGCAGATGCTGGCCTAACCCACCCGCCGCATCACCAAGCTCGCATTCGTCCCACCAAACCCGAACGAGTTCGACAGCACCGTATCCACTCGCTTGCGCTTGGCCTCGTGCGGCACGAGGTCGATGGCGGTCTCGACGGAGGGGGTGTCGAGGTTGAGGGTCGGGGGCAGGATGCCGTCGCGGATGGCCAGGATCGAGAAGATCGCTTCCACGGAACCGGCGGCGCCCAGCAGGTGGCCGATGGAGGACTTGGTGGAGGACATCGAGGCCTTGGCGGCGTGGTCGCCCAGGAGGCGCTCCACGGCCTTCAGCTCCAACTCGTCGCCCATGGGCGTCGAGGTGCCGTGGGCGTTGATGTAGTCGAGGTCGCTGGCCTGGATGCCGGCGCGCTTCACGGCGGCGCTCATGCAGCGGAAGGCGCCGTCGCCGTCCGGGGCCGGCGAGGTGATGTGGTAGGCGTCGCCCGTGAGGCCGTAGCCGATGACCTCGGCGTAGATCTTGGCGCCGCGGGCCTTGGCGTGCTCGTACTCCTCGAGCACGACGACGCCGGCGCCCTCGCCCATGACGAAGCCGTCGCGGTCGCGGTCGTAGGGGCGCGAGGCCTTGGTGGGGGCGTCGTTGAAGCCGGTGGAGAGGGCGCGGCAGGCGGCGAAGCCGGCGAGCGCGAGGCGGTTCACCGGCGATTCGGCGCCGCCCGCCACCATGACGTCGGCATCGCCGAACTGGATCAGCCGGGCCGCGTCGCCGATGGCGTGGGCGCCGGTGGAGCAGGCCGTCACCACCGCGTGGTTCGGGCCCTTCAGGCCATGCGCGATCGAGATCTGGCCGGAGGCCAGATTGATGATGCGGCCGGGAATGAAGAAGGGGGAGATCCGGCGCGGGCCCTTGTCGTGCAGGGTCACCGAGGCGTCGTAGATGCCGCCGATGCCGCCGATGCCGGAGCCGACCATGACGCCGGTGGCGCACTGGTCTTCGTAGGAGGTCGGGTGCCAGTCGGCGTCGTTCAGGGCCTCGCCGGCGGCCGCCATCGCGTAGACGATGAACGGATCAACCTTGCGCTGCTCCTTCACCTCCATGAAGGCGTCGGGATTGAAGCTGCCGTCGCTGCCGTCGCCGAAGGGCACGGAACAGGCGATGCGGCAGGCGAGATCGTCGACGGGGAACGCCGTCACGACCTTGGCCGCCGATTCGCCGGCGATCAACCGGCTCCAGGTGGCTTCGACCCCGCTGGCCAGCGGCGTCACCATCCCCAAGCCCGTCACCACTACCCGACGCATCGCGCTATCCCGAACCGGTCCTGTCATCACAACGAATGGCGCGCGGGGTCCGTTTCAGGGGACCCCGCGGACGCACGACCCGTGACGTTTAAGCGGAGTTCTTCTCGAGGAACTTCACCGCATCGCCGACCGTCTGGATGGTCTCGGCGGCGTCGTCGGGGATCTCGACGTTGAACTCTTCCTCGAACGCCATCACGAGCTCGACGGTGTCGAGGCTGTCGGCGCCGAGATCATCGATGAAGTTCGCGCCCTCGACCACCTTCTCCGGCTCCACGCCGAGGTGCTCGACAACGATCTTCTTCACGCGCTCAGCGATATCGCTCATCGGTCTTGGTCCTTAGCTCTTCAAGGTCGTGATGGTGCAAGGATCTTGTGGGTGAAGAGACTTGCTGGTGGAAGGTCGGTGAAGGTGCCGTGGCCGCCGTCCCGTCCCGGGACGACCTGTTCGGATGGAGCGGCCGGTGTGTTCGATCGCGCGTTTCGGGCAAGTCACCGGACTTGTCCAGTCAGTGACCCACGTTTTTCAAACCTCCGCAACACGCTGAATCGGCACCCCCCTCGCACGGCAGCCGGGGTGTTAACACAGGGTTCCGACGCTGGCGAGAGGCTGTTCACAACCCGTTCATCGGTGTGGCCTTTTCGAGCCAATCGCCTGTTTTTTGGTCTGTGCGCCGCAGCGAAACCGGGGGTCAGAACCCCTCAATACATGGCCATGCCGCCGTTCACGTGCAGGGTCTGGCCGGTGACGTAGGCGGCCTCGTCGGAGGCAAGGTAGATCGCGGCGGCGGCGATGTCGGCGCCGGTGCCCAGCCGCCCCATGGGAACGCGGCCGAGAATGCCCTCGCGCTGCTTGTCGTTCAGCGCGTCGGTCATCGGCGACGTGATGAAGCCCGGCGCGATGCAGTTGACCGTGAGGTTGCGGGTGGCGACCTCGGCCGCCAGCGCCTTGGTCATGCCCACCAGGCCCGCCTTGGCGGCGGCGTAGTTGACCTGGCCCGGATTGCCGGTGGCGCCCACCACCGAGCCGATGTTCACGATGCGGCCGTGGCGGCGCTTCATCATGCCCTTCACGGCCGCCCGCGACAGCCGGAACGCCGCCGAGAGGTTGACGGCGATCACCGCGTCCCACTCGTCGTCCTTCATGCGCAGCACGAGGTTGTCGCGGGTGATGCCGGCGTTGTTGACCAGGATGTCGAGGCCGCCCAGCGCCGCCTCCGCCGCCGGCACCAGGGCCTCCACCGAGGCCTTGTCGGAAAGGTCGCCCGGCACGACGTGGATTCGCTCACCCCCGAGCTCGGCCGCGAAGGCCTCCAGGGCCGCCTGCCGCGTGCCTGAGATGGCGAGGGTCGCGCCCTGCGCGTGCAGCCCCCGGGCGATGGCGCCGCCGAGGCCGCCGGTGGCGCCGGTGACGAGGGCCTTGCGGCCGGTCAGGTCGAACATGGGCTTTCCTCGAGGTTCAGCCGAAGGCAGGGAACGCGGCGATGTCGTCGGGGGTGCCGACCGCGCTCGCCGACGCGCCGGCGGCGATCCGCTTGACGAGTCCGGTGAGCACCTTGCCGGTGCCGATCTCGGTGAACTGGTCGATTCCGGCGGCCGCCATGGCGGCGACGCAGTCGCGCCAGCGCACGGTTCCGGTGACCTGGGCGACCAGGGCCTCGCGAATCGCGGCGGGATCGGTGAGGGGCGCGGCCAGCACGTTGGCGTAGACCGGCACCACGGGGCTGTGCATCGCGACCTCGACAAGTGCTCTCTGCATACGAGCGGCGGCCGGCGCCATCAGCGAGCAGTGAAACGGGGCCGAGACGTTGAGCAGGACCGCGCGCTTGATCCCCCGCCCCGGGGCCAGGGCCACGGCCCGCTCGACCGCGTCTTTGTCACCGGAAAGCACCACCTGGCCGCCGCCGTTGTCGTTGGCCACCTCGCAGACCGCGCCCTCGGCGGCCTCCGCGGCGATCGCCTGCGCGGTCTCGGCATCGGCCCCGATCAAGGCCGCCATGGCGCCGGCCCCGGGGGCCACCGCGTCCTGCATGGCGGTGCCGCGGATGCGCAGCAACCGGGCGGCGTCCGCGATGGAGAAGGTGCCGGCGGCGCACAAGGCCGTATACTCGCCCAGGGAATGGCCGGCCACGCAGGCGACGTCCCGCTTCAGGTCGAGGCCGCGCTCGGCCTCCAGCACCCGCAGGGTCGCGAGGCTCGCGGCCATCAGGGCGGGCTGGGCGTTGGCGGTGAGGGTCAGTTCCTCCGCCGGGCCCTCGAACATCAGGCGGGAGAGCGGCTGGCCCAGGGCCTCGTCGACCTCCGCGAACACGTCGCGGGCCTGATGGAAGTGTTCGGCCAGCGCCCGTCCCATGCCGACGGCCTGACTGCCCTGGCCGGGGAAGATGCAAGCGCGCGCCATGGTGAAGTCCTCGTGGTGCCGGGTCGCCCCGAGAGGCTCGGCCCGGGACAGGAAGGGCGGCGCAGTCGCACCGCCCGCCACCTGTGTCAACATGGCACCGCAGCGAGGCCGGGCGCCCTACCCCTCGTTGAAGAAGTCGACCGTGCCGGAATCGAGGCTGTAGGAGGCGCCGACGATCCGCAGCTTGCCGGCTTTCAGGGGATCGAGGAGCGACGGCTCCGAAGCGCTGCGCAGGCGCTCCACCACCCGGTTGACGTTGGCGCGCACGCAGTTCTCGGTGAAGTCGCCGGGCTTGTCGCGCTGCGACAGCACCGCGGGCACGATCGGCTCGATCATCCGGCCGATCGAACCCGGAAAGACGGTGTTGTTCTGGACGACGTCGATCGCCGCTTCCACCGCGCCGCAGCGGCTATGGCCCATCACCAGCACCAGGGGCACGCCGAGCTGCGAGACGCCGTACTCGATGGAGCCCAGAGCGGCGGTGTCGACGCAATTGCCGGCGTTGCGCACGATGAACAGCTCGCCGAGGCCGCGCCCGAACAGGATCTCCGGCGACACGCGCGAATCTGAGCAGCTCACCAGCACCACGAACGGGGTCTGGCCCAGCGCGATCTCGATCCGGCGCTCGCGACCCTGGACCGCGCGGACAGGGCTGTCGGTCTGGTAGAGGCGGTTGCCTTCCTTCAGGGCCTCCAGCGCCTGGTCGGCGGTCAGGGTCGTCTTCTTGGTCGATGGCGCCGCGGCGAAGGCGAGGGTCGGCAACGCCGTGGCCGCGAAGCATCCGGCCCCGAGCCGGCATCCACAGCCGAGCAGGCTGCGACGACTGAGTATCGTGGTCATTGTGGAATATCCCCCCTCGCCCGGCCGATGCACCGCCGCGCCCGGATCTTCTAAACCGTGCCGCAGCACCGCGTCGCTGAGGCGTTATGCGGGACCGCAGAAGGGGATTGCCGGAGGATCGCCGAACGTGGGCAACGGGATAGACCCGCCGCAGCGCTTGTTGCCCGGCGTTAAGGGGTGTATGAGGCGGGCTCAGCCCAGAAATTCCGTCCGAGGAAGGAGCCGTCCGCCATGGCTCGCGTCACCGTTGAAGACTGCATCGACAAGGTCGAGAACCGCTTCGAGCTGGTTCTGCTGGCCAGCCACCGTGCTCGCCTGCTCGCCGCCGGCGCGCCGCTGACGATCGATCGCGACCGCGACAAGAACCCCGTCTGCGCCCTGCGCGAGATCGGCGACGAGACGATCACCGCGGACGACCTGAAGGAGCAGCTCATCCACTCGATGCAGAAGTACGTCGAGGTCGACGAGCCGGAGGCCGAGACCGTGCCGCTGCTGTCGAGCTCGCCAGCCGCTGCCGCCGTCGCCCCCCCCTCCTCCAGCGACGACAGCGCCGTCCAGTTCGATCGCATGAGCGAAGAAGACCTGCTACGCGGCCTCGAGAACCTGGCGCCGCCCACCGAGACGGACGACGAGGCCGAGTAAGCCATCGTCGATCCCCCAGATCCGATGAAAAACCCGGCCGCTGCGCCGGGTTTTTTCGTCTCGGGACCCCGGAATCGCGGCCGATGCGACGCCGTGGGGCTGGCGTGCCCGCGTGCGATGCGGGACACATCGTGGGAACGGATCCGGCACCGGGGCCGTCGCGCGTGAAAGGGTCTTCCGGCGGATGATGCGCCAATACGAACTTGTCGAGCGGGTGAAGCGCTACAATCCCGCCGCGAACGAGGCCCTGCTGAACCGCGCCTACGTCTACGCCATGCGCGCCCACGGCACGCAGAAACGGGCCTCCGGGGACCCTTTCTTCGCCCACCCCCTCGAAGTCGCCGCGATCCTCACCGACCTCCGGCTCGACGATGCCACGATCGTGGCGGCCGTTCTGCACGACACCGTGGAGGATACGGCGGCTACCCTTGACGAGATCCGGGAGCTTTTCAGCCCCGAGATCGGCGCCCTGGTGGACGGCCTGACCAAGCTGAAGCGCCTCGACCTCGTGTCCAAGCGGGCGGCGCAGGGGGAGAATTTCCGCAAGCTGCTCCTGGCGGTGGCGGCCGATGTCCGCGTGCTGCTCGTCAAGCTCGCCGACCGCTTGCACAACATGCGCACACTCCACCACATGCGGGCGGACAAGCGCGAGCGGATCGCACAGGAGACCCTCGACATCTATGCGCCGCTCGCCGGGCGGATGGGCATGCAGGAGTTGCGCGAGGAACTCGAGGATCTCGCGCTCCGCAACCTTAAGCCGGAGATCTACGCCACCATCGCCCAGCGGCTGTCCGACCTCTCCGCCAAGTCGGAACGCCTCGTCGAGAGCATCGAGCATGACCTGACCGCCAAGCTCGCGGCCCAGGACATCAAGGCCGTCGTCACGGGGCGGCAGAAGCGGCCCTACTCCATCTCGGCCAAGATGGAGCGCAAGTCGGTCGCCTTTGAGCAGTTGTCCGACATTTTCGGCTTCCGTGTCGTGGTCGAGACCCTGGCCGATTGCTACGGCGCTCTCGGTGTCGTGCACACGAGCTGGCCGATGGTCCCAGGCCGGTACAAGGACTACATCTCGACGCCGAAGCAGAACGACTACCGTTCGATTCACACCACGGTGATCGGCCCGAAGAGCCAGCGCGTCGAGCTGCAGATCCGCACGGCGGCCATGGACGAGATCGCCGAGTACGGCATCGCGGCGCACGCTCACTATAAGGAGAGCGGCGGCAAGGACGAGATCGGCGGTGGACACCCGCGTCTCGCAACCGAGAGCGGCGCCTACCAATGGCTGCGTCGAACCATCGAACTCCTGGCTGAGGGCGACAGCCCCGAAGAATTCCTGGAGCACACCAAGCTCGAACTCTTCCAGGACCAGGTGTTCTGTTTCACACCGAAGGGTCGCCTGATCGCCCTCCCCCGCGGGGCGACCCCGATCGATTTCGCCTACGCCGTCCATACCGACGTTGGGAACTCGGCGGTGGGTGCCAAGATCAACGGCCGCATGGCACCGCTGCTGCACGAACTCGTCAATGGCGACGAAGTCGAGATCGCCCGGTCGGATGGCGCCTCGCCGCCTGCTGCGTGGGAATCCCTGGTGGTGACCGGCAAGGCGCGTTCGGCGATCCGGCGCGCGACCCGCTCGGCCGTCCGGCGCCAATATGCGGGCCTCGGGCGCCAGATCCTCGATCGTGCCTTCGAGCGGGCGGCCAAGAGCTTCTCGGAGGATAAGCTCCGCGGGGCGCTGCCCCGTCTCGCTCGTCAGAGCACCGAAGATGTCTTTGCTGCCGTCGGACGGGGCGAGATGTTCTCGGGCGATGTCGTGCGGGCGGTCTATCCGGACTACAAGGACGAGCGCCGCGGTGCCCCGGCACCCCTGCCGCAGCCGACCTCGACCGACGGAGCCGGGCGCCTCAGTCTGTCCAAGGATCAGACCATGCGGCTGACCTTCCCGGAGGGGCGAAGCGCGGAGCATGGCCGCTCGGACGGAATTCCGATCCGCGGTCTCGACAGCGACCTGCCGGTCAGCTTTGCGCCCAACGGTGGTGCTGTTCCGGGCGATCGCATCGTCGGTATCCTGACGTCGGGCGTCGGCGTCACGATCTACCCGATCCAGTCGGCTGCTCTCGCCGATTTCGACAACGAGCCCGATCGCTGGCTCGATGTGCGCTGGGACGTCGAGGCCGGGACGAGCGAGCGCTTTCCGGCACGTCTCGCCTTGCAATCGATCAACGAGCCCGGCGTCCTCGCACAGATCGCTCAGGTGATCGCCGATCATGACGGCAATATCGACAATGTTTCGATGAAGCGGAAGACGCAGGATTTCACCCAAATCGTCATCGATCTCTCGGTCTGGGACCTGAAGCACTTGAACGCCATCATCTCTGAGCTTCGCGGAAAGCGGACCGTGAACAAGGTCGAACGCGTCAACGGCTGAGGCGAAGGCGCGCTTAAAAAACCCGAAGCGTCTATTTGGCCGCCTGCCGCTCCCCTTTCGCCCATCCGATCGCGTGAGGACGAGAACGCGAAGGACCCGATGCGGCACGCAGCGACGGTTGTATTTCTGGCGTGGACTTCTGCAGATTGCTGTCTGCCCGAATTCATATCCGACGAAATTTGACTTCTGACGTGATACGGCTTTAAACAATCAGAAGGTATTTCAGTCGACAAAGCTTCGTTGCGTGATCAATCCGTTCTTTTTTGCTTCGAGTGCATTCTGAGCATCTGCAACCAGGGCTGAGGAGCAAGCATAAGGTTCGGGGTCGCCCACCATTTTTTACAAAGATATTCGTTTTTTGTCTTCCTCTTAAGCGGGTCAACCCATGAGCGCACAACAGCGCAGCGCCATATTTATTGATGGCGCGAATCTTTACGCAGCGACAAAGGCACTCGGGTTCGACATCGATTACCGACGTCTTCTCCGAGAGTTCCAGTCAAGAGATTCGCTTCTTCGCGCCTTTTATTATACGGCAATTGTTGAAGACCAAGAATATTCGTCCATTCGTCCGTTGATCGATTGGCTCGATTACAATGGCTTTCGTGTCGTCACCAAGCCTGCGAAGGAATTCGTCGATTCGATGGGTCGGCGGAAGGTGAAGGGCAATATGGATATCGAGCTGGCGATCGACGCGCTCGAACTGGCCCCCCATATCGACCACATGGTGCTCTTCTCCGGCGATGGGGATTTTCGGTCCCTGGTCGAGGCGATGCAGCGCCGCGGTGTTCGGGTCACGGTCGTCAGCACGATCCAGACGCAGCCCGCGATGATCGCGGACGACCTGCGCCGGCAGGCCGACGAGTTCGTGGATCTCGCGCAACTGATCGCACGGATCGGCCGCGATCCCGGCGAGCGAAGCCCGCGCGCCCCGGACAGCCGAAATTCCGGCGATACGGGAACCCGCTTCCGCGGCGAGACGCCGGAGCGCTCGGCGCGGCCGAGCCCCGCTCTGGAAAGCCGATACGGCATTCGCCAGAGCGATGAGGCGGTCGAGCCCTGAAACGTCGGAAGACTGGCGCTTGCCGCGGAGACTGAAGGATGAGGCCGGACGCTCCCGTCGCCCGGTCGAACGTCATGCCGGCCGACGGGTATCGAGCCGTCCTGGCAGAAGTCATCGGCACCTCGGTCGAGGCACAAGAGCAACGTTTGGGCGACAGCCTCTCCCGTCGCATAAGCTTCGTTCCAGCGTTTGTAGCGGCGCGTGACTGCGATGCCGGAATGGCGCAACCTTCTCCGTGACGTCTCCAGCTCAAATTGGAGGCGGCGATCACGGTGCAGACGATCCCTGTCCCGCGTGACCGATGCGCCCGTCTGAGCCGATGTCTGGCACGACCCGTACCTGCCGCTGCCCGGCGGGGACCCAGTGACGATGCTCGGTGTGGCCCGCCGGCAGACGCGGATGGCGTTATGGGTTCTCGGCCGCCTTCGGAAAACAGGGCGAGCGCGCAACGTCTGACGACCCGTAGGCGCCTGGACAGCGGACGCGCTGCCGCATGTCGTCTGACCCCGATCTTAAGAGCCGCGGCATTGCCCGGGCCCGCGAACCACTCGTGGCCTCAGCCCTTGTCACGCATGATGCGGGCGCGGTCGCGCTGCCAATCTCGCTCCTTCGAGGCCTCGCGCTTATCGTGCAGCTTCTTGCCCCGACCGAGGCCGAGCTCGATCTTGGCGCGTCCCTGCTCGTTGAAGTAGATCTTCAGCGGCACCACGGTGAAGCCCTCACGCTGGGTGGCGCCGATCAGCTTGTTGATCTGCTTACGATGGAGCAGGAGCCGGCGGGGCCGCTTGGTCTCGTGGTTGAAGCGGTTCGCCTCGACGTATTCCGGGATGTAGGCGTTGAACAGCATCAGGTCGGTGCCGGACGGGCCGGCATAGGCCTCCCCGATCGTCGCCTTGCCCTTGCGCAGGGATTTGACCTCGGTCCCCGTCAGGGCGAGTCCGGCCTCCAGCGTATCGGTGATCTCGTAGTGGTAGCGGGCGGCGCGGTTATCAGCGACGACGCGGCGGTTCGATTCGGGTTTGGGAGCCATCACAACGTCGGGTCAGGCCGGTCGCGCCATCGCGACCGGGCCGAGGGATATGGTTCTGCGCGGACCGCTTTGCCAGTCGGGCTCAGGCGTCGAGCAGGCCCGCGTGACGCAGGGCTGCGTCGACCAAGGTTTTCGTCTCTGCACTGACGGTGAGGAGCGGCAGCCGGACCTCGTCGGTCATCAGACCGAGCCGCGCGAGCGCGTACTTCGCCGGTGACGGGTTCGGCTCCACGAACATGCTGGCGTGCAGCGGCATCAGCCGGTCCTGGATCTGCAGCGCTTTGGCATAGTCGCCACCGAGGCTCGCCTCCTGGAGATCGGCACAGAGCCGTGGCGCGACATTCGAGACCACCGAGATGCAGCCGTGGCCGCCATGAGCGTTGAAGCCGAGCGCCGTCGCATCTTCGCCCGAAAGCTGGATGAAGTCTTCGCCCATGGCTTGGCGCTGCAGGCTGACCCGGTCGAGCTTGGCCGTTGCGTCCTTCACGCCGGCGATGTTCTTCAGTTCGTACAGGCGCGCCATCGTCTCGACGCTCATATCGACGATGGAGCGCCCGGGAATGTTGTAGAGGATGATCGGAATGCCGATGGCGTCGTTCACGGCCTTGAAATGCGCGTAGAGGCCGGCCTGGGTCGGCTTGTTGTAGTACGGCGTGACCACGAGTACGGCATCCGCTCCCGCCTTCTCGGCGTGGCGGGCGCGCTCCACCGCCTCGGCAGTGGAATTGGAGCCGGCGCCAGCGATCACGGGCACGCGGCCGGCGGCCTCCTCAATGCAGATCTCCACCACCCGGTCGTGCTCGGCATGGCTCAGGGTCGGGCTCTCGCCGGTGGTACCGGTTGGAACGAGCCCGTGGATGCCCTCGGTGATCTGCCAATTCACGAATTTGCGAAAGGCCGCCTCGTCGAAGGCGCCGTCCTTGAACGGAGTCACGAGGGCGGACATCGCGCCCTTGAGGCGTCGTGTGGAGGTCTCGGTCATCCTGGCGTTCCCAGACGTCGGTCTCGTCATGCGCCGGTTGTCCGGCAGCGGCACCGCTTCACGCGGACGGGGAGACATAGGCCCTCGCCCGCACCGGCGCAAACGCTGCTTTCATGGGGTTAATGCCTTCTTAATGCCCTTCGGGTGAGCTTGAAGGTCTGTCCACGGTGATGGGACTGGAAGAACCATGGTGTTCTCGACGCAACGCGCGGCCCTGATACTGGCCTTCAGCCTGGCTTCGGCCGGCGCTCTCGCGGCCTCGGCGGGCCCGGACGGGGAGCCGAGCCTGCGGCCGGCGAGCGACGCGGTGGCGCCCTCCGCGGCACTGCCCGAAGCCAAGATCCCCGACCCGGTCGCGGCGGACGCGCTCAAGATCGACGCGAAAGCACCGGAGGCCGCCCCGAGCCAGGTTCTTCCCGCCGCCGCCAAGGCCTATGCCTCCGCCGACCCTGAGGCCGGCATCGCGTTTCCGCTTCCCGACGCGGCGGTTTCGCCCGCAGCTCCGATTCCCGATGTGCCGGACCCGGCCCGGGCGGCACAGGTGGCGCCTGACGTGGACCTGCCGGCCCTGCGCCAAGCCATCGACGCCTATCGCAAGGGGCGCGTCTCCGAGGGCGACCGTCTGCGCGACGGGGTCAAGGACCCGGCCGCGCGCGCGCTCCTCGAATGGGTGGCGATCCGGGCCGGTGCCGGCATCGGCTTCGAACGCACCGTCGCCTTCACGCGCAGCAATCCCGACTGGCCGGCCGGCCCCCTCCTGCGCCGCCGCGCCGAGGAGGCCTTGCTGACGGAGCGCAGGAATTCCACCACGGTGCGGGCCTTCTTCGCCGCCTCGCGGCCGGCGAGTGCGCCGGGCAAGTTCGCCCTGGCGCTGGCCTTCAAATCCGACGGCCTCGACGGGGACGCCGCCGCTCTGGTGCGCGACCTGTGGCGCTCGGAAACCTTCGGCCGGAATCTCGAGACGAAGGTGCTGGATGCCTTTCCGACGGTTCTGACCCGGATCGATCACCGCTACCGCATGGAGCGGGCCCTTCTGAAGGAGGATTACGACACGGCCGGTCGCGCCGCGACCCTGGCCGGCGGCAGCTACGCGACCCTGGTCCGTGCCCGCCGAGCCGTGGAGGACAAGAGTTCGGCCGCGCCTGCCGCCCTCAACGCGGTCCCGCCGTCGCTGCGCAGCGATTCCTCCTACATCCTGTCCCGCGCGCAGTACCTGCGCCGCCACGACAAGGTCGTGGAGGCGGCCGCGATCCTGGCCACCGCGCCGACCAACGCGGACGTTTTGGTCGACGGCGACGAATGGTGGGTCGAGCGCCGGATCGTCGCCCGCAAGCTCATCGACGCCAACGACCCCGCCGCCGCCTATGCGGTGGCCCGCGCCCCCTGCGCCCGCACGGTGGAGAAGCGCATCGAGGCCGAGTTTCACGCCGGCTGGATCGCCCTTCGCTTCCAGGACGATGCCGCGAAGGCGGCGCAGCACTTCGACGAGGCCGCCCGGATCGCCGAGACGCCGATCTCGCTCGCCCGCACCGCGTACTGGCAGGGCCGGGCCGCCGAGGCGATGGGCCAGGCCGGGTCCGCCAAGACCTTCTACGAGCGCGCCGCTCTCCAGCCCATCGCGTATTACGGACAACTGGCGCGGACCAAACTCGGACGTTCCAGCCTGTCCCTGCGCAGCATCCCCAGCCTCGACGCGACCCAGCAGGCCGCCTTCGACCAGCGCCTCTACGTCCGTGCCCTGAAGATGCTGGAGGCTGCCGCGATCCGCGACCTCGCGCTACCGCTCTACATCGATACGGCGAACCGCCTAACGGATGCGGCCGAACTCGAAGCGCTCGGCAACGTCGCCGCCGAGCAGCGCAACTCCCGCGCCCTCGTCGCCATCGGCAAGATCGCGGTGCAGCGCGGGCTACCGCTCGACGCCCACGCCTACCCGACCATCGGCATCCCGAACTACGAGGCTTCGGCCGCCGTTCCCCTGGTGGAGAAGGCGATGGTCTTCGCCATCGCTCGGCAGGAAAGCCAATTCGACCCGCAGGCGCAATCCAGCGTGGGTGCCCGCGGCTTGATGCAGATGATGCCGGCCACCGCCCAGCGCACGGCGCGCCGGGTCAGCGCCAGCTTCGACCCAGACCGCCTGACCAGCGACCCCGCCTACAATGCCCGCCTTGGTCAGGCCCATCTCGGCGAACTGATGGAGGATTGGCGCGGCTCGTACATCCTTGCCTTCGCTTCCTACAATGCCGGCGGCGGGAACGTGAAGAAGTGGATCGACGCCTACGGCGATCCCCGCAAGGGCGGTGTCGACCCCATCGACTGGGTCGAGCGCATCCCGTTCACCGAGACGCGCAACTACGTCCAGCGGGTGATGGAGAACCTGCAGGTCTACCGCAATCGCCTGGACGGCAAGAGCGCCCTGCTCATCGACGGCGACCTTCAGCGCGGGGCGCGCTGAAGGTCGCGTGGTCAGGCGGGTCCGGCCGCGCTACTTGGCAGGGTCTCCCCCGCTTGCCCCGGATCCGCCGTGCCCGAACCCACCGAAAATGCCGCCGTCACCGCCGCCGTCCTGGTCATCGGTGACGAAATCCTGTCCGGGCGCACCAAGGACAAGAACATCGGTACGATCGCGGACTATTGCACCGCCATCGGCATCGACCTGAAGGAAGTGCGGATCGTTCCCGACGAGGCCGACCGCATCGTCCCTGCCATCAATGCCCTGCGCGTTTCCTACACCTACCTGTTCACCACCGGGGGCATCGGCCCGACCCACGACGACATCACCGCCGACTGCGTGGCTGCCGCCTTCGGCGTCACGATTGACGTGGATGCGCGCGCGAAGGCGATGCTGCTGGAGCGCCACAAGCCCGAGGACCTCAACGAGGCCCGCCTTCGCATGGCACGCATCCCCGCCGGGGCCGATCTCATCGCCAACCCGATCTCCAAGGCGCCGGGCTTCCGCATCGACAACGTCATCGTCATGGCAGGTGTGCCGGGGATCATGCAGGCCATGCTCGACAATGTCGGGCCGACGCTGGTGACCGGCGCCAAGGTCCTGTCGGAAACGATCGAGGCCGGCAATCTGCCCGAAGGCAATTATGCCGGCGGTCTTGCGGCCATCGCCAAGGCTCATCCCACGGTCTCGATCGGCTCCTATCCGTCGATGACGCCGAACGGTTTTGCCAATCGCATCGTGGTGCGCGGCCGGGAAGCCACGGCGCTGGACGCCGCCCGGGCCGAGGTGGACGCGCTCCTCGCGAGATTGCGCAGCGGGACGCACGCCTGAAGAATCCCAGAACCGGCCCGCTCCCATCGTGATCGCCCTCTTCGTCTGGCTCGGCTCGATAAGCGACGATGCCGGGCGCCTCTTCCCGCCGGCCCTGATCGGAAACATCTTCAGTGACACCGCCCTGGTGGCGGTCCTGAACTTCGGTCGGGTCGCGCCGGAGGTCGAGGCGCAAAGAGCCTCCGACGGTGCGGTGTGAGCCCTCCCTAATCGTTCTGGTCGGGCCGACCCCGGACGTAGCCGTGCGAGATCAGGCGATCCCGGCGCAGGGTCCGGCGCTCGGCCTCGCACAGGTCCGTGAGGGCATCGGCCACCGCGCGATGGAGCGCGAGAACCGCATCGCCGCCGGCCTCTTCCAGGTAGGCGGCCACGATCGCCTCCGCAGGCGAGGTCCAGGCAGGCGTGGAGGTGGACCGTGGCTGCATAAGCGATCCTGAGTAAGAACATATCAGGAACATGCGGCCGAAGGTCAGGAATGGTCAACCGATCTGTCGAGCTTTTCCTCGCCCTCCCGACATCTCGGGAGCCGGCACACGCAAATGTGCCGGCGCCGACGTCAGACTCGGACCAGGCCCTTGCCTTTCACGGCAGCCGCGAGGGCCTTCAGGTTACGGTTGAGATCAGCGATCTCATTCAGGGCGATCGTCTTGTGGCCGTCCTTGACCGCGCGCTCGATGTCACTGACCTGGTCGGTGGCGATGCGCTTCAGTTCGGCGGCGAGCTGGTCCCGTGTCATCGTCGCTCCTGTCACGGCTGGAGGGGTGCCGGACCGGGATAGCGTGACGTGCTTAACCGGCCGTTGTCGGCCCCCGCAGTGCATCGCGGCTCGCATGCCGACGGGGCCGTACGCCGGAATTTCGTACGCCGTCTGACGCTTCCGAGGGGGGTGTGGCTTGCGGGGCATAGTCGGCTTGGACAACCGCGAGTAGCTTGACGGCAACTCTCCGACCCTGGGACAGACACCCCGATGATTGCAAAGACTTTCCTGGCTGGCCTCGCTTCGCTCGCCGCCATCGGCGCAGCAAATGCCGCCGACCTTCCGCGCCGTCAGGCGCCCCCGCCGGTCTTCGTGCCGGTGCCAGTCTTCACCTGGACCGGTTTCTACGTGGGAACGCACAGCTCCTACACCTTCAGCGACAGCCAGACCATTCGCACGGTCGGCAACAACGCCAACACCGCCACGAACGTCGCTCTCGGCCGCCGCGCTCCAAGCTTCAAGGCCGAGCAGGATGGCATCGGCAACATCGGTGGCGGCATCGGCTATAACTACCAGTTCACCCCGGGCTCCGGCTTCGTCGTCGGCGCCGAGGCCGACGTCACCTGGACCGACATCGGCAAGCGCCGCGACTATTTCGGCCCGGCCATCGCCCAGAACAACTTCATCCCGGATCCGAGCAGCTACCGGAACCGTCTGAACTATCTCGGCACCGTCCAGGGTCGCCTGGGCTACGCTTTCGATCGGTTCCTCGTGTACGGGACCGGTGGTTTCGCCTACGGCGAGGTCAAGTACCAGGCCGACTTCTTCAACACCGCCAACCAGCTGGCCTATTTCGGTCGCTACAAGGGCATGGAGACGGGCTACGTCTACGGCGGCGGAATCGAGTACGCGATCCCCACCGACAGCTTCCTGAACCGCTTCAACTTCATCGGCGGCCTCCTCGGCGCCAGCGCCATCACGCTGAAGGCCGAGTATCTCCGCTACGACCTCGGCAGCCGCAACGTTCTGGTGAACAACACCGGTCTCGGCGCTCCGGCGACCGGCTCGTACACCTCGCGCTTCAACACCGAGGGCAACCTGGTCAAGGCTGGCTTCAACTACAAGTTCGGCTCAATGTAAGCTTCGATCCGGCGGCCCCGCGGGGCCGTCGCGTTCGTGGCCCGCAAGGAAAAGCCCCGCTCTCGCGAGCGGGGCTTTTCGCTGTTCGAAGGGGGGTCGCGCGCAGATCAGGTCCGCCAGGGGTGCGCGGGCAGCTCCGTCGACCCGATGCAGCTTGCGCCGGCCAGCGCCACCGCATGGTCGTTCTCGACCGTCGATCCGCTGACGCCGATGGCGCCGGACATCTCGCCGTCCTTGTCGACGATCGGGATGCCGCCCGGGAAGGTGATCAGGCCGTCGTTCGAATGCTCGATCCCGTAGAGCGGTCCGCCGGGCTGCGAGAGCTGACCGATCTGCCCGGTCATCATGCCGAAGAAGACAGAGGTCTTGGCCTTCTTCTGCGAAATGTCGATGGAGCCGACCCAGGCGCCGTCCATCCGGTAGAAGGCCTTCAGGTTTCCGCCGGAATCCACGACGGCGATGCACATCTGGGTGCCGAGCTCCGCGGCCTTCGCGCGGGCGGCCTCGATGGCCTTGTGCGCGTCTTCGATGGTCACGTGCATGATGGGATCTCCCTGAATACCTGGTGAGGGTCTTATGTCATGCGCCCGTCAGTCTGCTCGCTCTTGCAGGTTTGCCGCAACGCTTGGCCATGGCGGGCGTGGATTAACGAATGACGGACGGTCTTGGTGCCGGCCAAGCTGCGGACCGGTCACCAAACAAAAGGGCCGCCCCGAGAGGGGCGGCCGAGTTGCGGGTTTCGTCAGGCGTCGGGCCGAGCCCTCAGCTCGCCGACATCGCGTTGGCCTTCTCGATCAGCGCCTCGGCCATGCGGATGGAGGCGATGTCGATGAGGCGGCCGTCGAGGGACACGGCGCCCTTGCCGGCCTTGGCGGCATCTTCCATGGCCGCCAGGATGCGGCGAGCCTTGTCGACCTCGGCAGCGGATGGGGTGAACACCTCGTTGGCGAGGTCGATCTGCGAGGGGTGGATCGCCCACTTGCCTTCGAAGCCGAGCGCGGCGCAGCGGCGGGCGGCGGAGGTGTAGCCGTCCGGATCGGAGAAGTCGCCGAAGGGACCGTCGATCGGGCGCAGGCCATAGGCGCGGCAGGCGACCATCATGCGGGCCTGGGCGAACAGCCACGGGTCCTGCCAATGGGTCTCGCGGTTGCCGGCCTCGTCCTTGTCGGTCAGGACCGAATAGTCCTTGTTCACGCCGCCGATGACGGTGGAGCGGGCGCGGGTCGAAGCGGCGTAGTCGGCGACGCCGAAGGACATGGCC
Organism: Methylobacterium sp. 001424705; assembly: GCF_059816145.1. Lineage (NCBI taxonomy): Bacteria > Pseudomonadati > Pseudomonadota > Alphaproteobacteria > Hyphomicrobiales > Methylobacteriaceae > Methylobacterium > Methylobacterium sp. 001424705. The sequence goes on from NZ_JCBANU010000002.1 coordinate 179,410, forward strand.
TCCAGGCGCTTCGACGAGGTGGCGATCGCCTCGACGTTGGCCATGCCGAGAGCGGTTTCGATCAGGACCTCGAAGCCAATCTTCTTCTCGCGCTTCTTGGCCTGCTCGATCTGCGTCACCATCACGTCGATGGCGTAGACGTCGGCCGGCACGCCGACCTTGGGGATCAGGATCATGTCGAGGCGCGGACACGCTTCAACGATATCGACCACGTCGCGGTACATGTAGTGGGTGTCGAGACCGTTGATGCGGATCATCATGGTCTTGTTGCCCCAGTCGATCTCATTGAGCGCCTGAATGATGTTCTTGCGGGCCTGCTCCTTGTCGTCGGGAGCGACCGCGTCCTCAAGATCGAGGAAGATCACGTCGGCCTTCGAGGTGGCCGACTTCTCCATGAAGGTCGGGTTGGAGCCCGGGACGGCGAGTTCCGAGCGGTGGAGGCGCGGCGTGGCCTGTTGGATCAGGGTAAAGCTCATGGGGATTCCTTCCTGTTGCGAATGATTGGGTCGTTCAGGAGACCCGACGGTCGGGCCACCATACCCGTCCGGGTGCGGCTGAGCGCAAGACCGAGGGCCGGTGGCGGTCTTCGGTCTTGGGACAAATGGATCACCCCGTCGCGCCGAAGCCGACGGCGATGCAATTGATCGAGAGCAGCAGGGCGGACTTCACCGCCTCGCGTCGATCCTCGTCCTCCTCCGAGCGGAAGCGGCGCAGGAGCTCGACCTGCTCGCGGCTGACCTGGTTGATGGTCGGCAGGCGCCCGTTGAGGCGGTCGCGGAACAGGGGGAAGCGCTCGGCGAGCTCGCGGCCGCCGCTGACCCGCAGGGCCATCTCGCGGGTCAGGGCGTACTCGGCCTCGATCATCGGGAAGATGCTGTTGCGCGCGTTCTCGTCGGGGACGAGGCTCGCGTAGTCGCGCGCGATCTCCAGATCCACCATCAGCAGCGTCTTCTCGACCTCGTCGAGGATGAGCCGGAACGGCTTCGATTCAGCGAACAGCCGCCGCAGCTGGGCCTCGCCCTGCTGACCGCGCACGTCGAGGAAGCTCTTAAGGCCCGAACCGACACCATACCAGCCCGTGATGACGTGGCGGTTCTGCGACCAGGCGAACACCCACGGGATGGCGCGCAGGTCGGAGAGCGAGCGGGCGCCGAAGCGACGGGCCGGGCGGGAGCCGATGTTGAGGAGCGCGATCTCGTCGAGGGGGCTCGCGGCGCCGAAATACGTCACCAGGTCGGGGTGCTGGATCAGGTTGACGTAGGCCGCGCGCGAGGCGCCCGACAGCGCCTCCAGGCAATCGTCGAACTCGTTACGGGGGATCTTGGCGGCCTCGCGCTCCGACTTCAGGGCGTGCTCGAAGACCGAGGAGGCCAGAAGCTCCATCTGGTAGGCGGCGGTACCCCGGTTGGCGTACTTGAACGAGACGACTTCGCCCTGCTCGGTGGTGCGGAAGCGTCCGTTGATCGAGCCCGGTGGCTGGGCCGCGATGGCCCGTGCGGTCGGAGCGCCGCCGCGGCTGACCGAACCGCCGCGGCCGTGGAAGAACGCGATCGGCACGCCGGAGGCCTTGCCGAGCTGGGTCAGTTTGTCCTGCGCTTTGTAGAGTTCCCAGTTCGAGGCGACGAAGCCGCCGTCCTTGTTCGAATCCGAGTACCCGATCATCACCTCCTGGACGCCCCCCTGCCAGCGGGTCGAGCGGCGCACCACCGGGATCGAGAACAGCTCCTTCATGATCGCGGGCGCGGCGCGGAGATCGTCGATGGTCTCGAACAGCGGCACGATCGGCAGGCAGCAGATTTCGGTGCCGGTTGCGTCGAGGAAGTTGCCGGCCTCCTTGGCCAGCAGGTAGGCGCCGAGGATGTCCTGCACCGAGCGGGTCATCGACAGGATGAAGGCGCCGAAGGCTTCGCGGTCGAGCTGCTCACGCATCTCGCCCACCAGCGCGAAGGTCTCCAGGGTCTCGCGGGCGTCGTCCGGCAGGTCGTCGAAGCTGCGCTCCCCGGTCCGGGGTTTGGCCAGTTCCTCGATCAGCCACTTCTTCCACTCGGGTGAATCGACGTCGGGCGGGGTGCGGTTCTGCCCATGGGACTGGATCCACAGGGCCTGCAGGGTCTTGGTGGTGCGGGTGGTGTTCTCGCGCAGGTCGAGGCGGACAGTGGAGAAGCGGAAGATCTCCACCATGCGCCGCACCGGGCGCACCAAGTCGATCGCCAGCGAGGCGCATTTCGCGTCGGCGAGCCCCTGCTCCAGGGTCCGCAGGTCGTTGATGAGGCCGTCGGCACTCGGGTAGTCGGGTCCGGTCGAGCGCTGACCCTTGTTACGCAGGATCGTCGCCTCGAGCTTGCGCAGGATGCAGGTGAGGAACTGCCGATAGGCCTCGCCCGGGTTGCGGTTGGCGATGGCGCGGCCGTCGCCGCTCTCGGCCAGCATCTGCGCCAATTCGGCCTTGAAGGTCGCCGGCACCGGCAGCGAGCGTTCGGTGAGGGAGAGCGTGCGCCCGAGGGACGTCACGCCGTCGCGGTAGCGCCGCAGGGAGGCGAGCGCGTTGCGCTGCAGGGTGGTGCGGGTGACGGACGAGGTGACGTAGGGGTTGCCGTCGCGGTCGCCGCCGATCCAGGAGCCGAACTGGAAAAACGCCGGCACCTCGAACTTCTCGTCCGGGTAGTACTGCGCCAGGCTCTCCTCCAGGGAATAGAGCACCTCGGGCAGCATCTCGAACAGCGTCTCGTCGAAGAAGTGCAGACCCCAGGCGACCTCGCGCTCGACGGTGGCCTTCTCCAGGTGGAGTTCGCCCGTCATCCAGACGAGCTCGATCTGGTCGCGCAGCTCGTTCATCAGGCCGTTGCGCTCGCGCTCGGTCCAGCGCGGCAGCTCCAGCTCGCGCAGCACGAGGTAGATGCGACGGAACTTCTCCAGCACGGTGACGCGCTTGCCCTCGGTGGGATGCGCGGTGATCGTCGGGCGGATTCGGAGATCCTTGAGCAGAGCGTGGATTTCCGGCGCCTTGATGCCATTCGCCGCCGCATCGGCCAGCACGGCGCTGAAGCTGCCGCTCAGCGCCTCGCGGCCCTTGGTGCGCTCGACCTGACGGCGCCGGCGCATGGCGGCGTTCTGCTCGGCGATCGAGAGGAGCTGGAACCAGATGCCCTGCACCTGCAGCGCGCGGGCCAGCAGCTCGGGCGAGAATTCCGAGATGTTGGCGCGGCCGTGCAGCACGTCCTCGAGCTCGGGCTCGTGCCGGCGGGCTACGTCCAGGAGGGCATGGAACAGGATGTCGAGCGCTTCCTTCGACGAGGTGCCCGTGATGACGGGCGGCGCGAAGGCGTGGTCGACGGCTCCGACCGGGGCGTGAAGGGTATCCGTCATCGAAGGCCACCTCGAGGGAAGTATCAGCCGATTGACCGCGACGGAGGCAGCCAATGGATTGGTCTGTTACGCCCCGCCGGCATGGGATCGGCGCCAGCCGTCGGGTTTTCAGTCGCGTCGCCCCTCCCCACAAGCGCGATCGATTTCGGCTAGGCCGGCGATCCGCCGGGGGGAGCGGTGAGTCGAGGTTCGAATGTCGGCGCGTGGCCGATCCGCAGGACGGATCGGCGTCGGCTCACGCCGCCAGCTTGCGCATCACCTGCGCCACCGTCGTGCCGAACTCACCGGGGCTCGGAGCGACCGTAAGACCGTAGGAGCGCATGATCTCGGCCTTCTCGGCGGCGGAATCGCCGGTCGCCGAGATGATCGCACCGGCATGGCCCATGCGGCGGCCCTTCGGGGCGGTGAGGCCGGCCACGAAGCCGATGACCGGCTTCTTCATGTTCTCTTTGATCCAGGCGGAGGCCTCGGCCTCCTGCGGACCGCCGATTTCGCCGATCATCAGGACGGCCTTGGTCTCCGGGTCCTGCTCGAACAGGGCAAGATGATCGAGGAACGACGATCCGTTGATCGGGTCGCCGCCGATGCCCACCGAGGTGGTGATGCCGATACCCTCGTCCTTCATCTGCGCGGCGGCCTCGTACCCGAGGGTGCCGGAGCGCGAGATCACGCCGACATTGCCCTTCAGGTAGATGTGACCGGGCATGATGCCGAGCATCGACTTTCCGGGCGAGATGATGCCGGCGCAGTTCGGGCCCACCACCATGGTGCGCTTGTCCTTGGGGTAGCGGCGCAGATAGCGCTTCACCCGCATCATGTCCTGGGCCGGGATGCCGTCGGTGATCGAGCAGATCAGCGCGAGGCCGGCATCGGCCCCTTCCATGATGGCGTCGGCCGCGAAGGGAGGCGCCACGAAGGTGATGGAGGTGGTGGCGCCGGTGGCTTCCACGGCCTCCCTGACGGTGTTGAACACCGGCACGCCGAGATGAGTCTTGCCGCCCTTGCCGGGGGTGACGCCGCCCACGACGTTGGAGCCGTACTCCATCATCTCCTTGGCGTGGAAAGTGCCCTTGTCGCCCGTGATGCCCTGGATGATGATCGGGGTCTTCTCGTCGATCAGAATGCTCATGACGTATCCTCCCCGTTCTTAGTTGGCGCGCTTGGTCGCGGCGCAGGCCTCGACGGCCTTGGCGGCGGCGTCGGACAGGCTGTTGGCGGTGATGAGGTCGAGGCCGCTCTCGGCCAGGATCTTCTGGCCCGCCTCGACGTTCGTGCCGGCGAGCCGCACGATCAGCGGCACGTCGATCTTCACCTCGCGCGCCGCCTGAATGACGCCCTGCGCGACCCAGTCGCAGCGGTTGATGCCGGCGAAGATGTTGACGAGGATCGCCTTCACGTTGCGATCCGACAGGACGAGGCGGAAGGCCGTGGCGACCCGGTCCGGCGAGGCGCCGCCACCGACATCGAGGAAGTTCGCGGGCTCGCCGCCGGCATGCTTGATCATGTCCATGGTAGCCATGGCGAGGCCGGCGCCGTTCACGATGCAGCCGATCTCACCCTCGAGGCCGATATACGAGAGGTTGTGCTCAGCGGCCTGGGCCTCGCGCGGGTCGCCCTGCGAGGGGTCGTGCATGTCGGCGATGTTGCGCCGGCGGAACATGGCGTTGTCGTCGAAGGACATCTTGGCGTCGAGCGCCAGGACCCGGTCGTCCTTAGTGACGACCAGGGGGTTGATCTCCAGCATGGTGCCGTCGCAATCGCGGAACGCCCGGTAGGCGTTCATGATCGTCTTCACGGCGGCCGACACCTGCTTGATATTGAGGCCGAGCTGGAACGCGATCTCGCGGGCCTGGAACTGCTGCAGGCCGACGGCGGGTTCGACGACCACCTGGATCAACGCCTCCGGCTCATTGGCGGCGATCTCCTCGATGTCCATGCCGCCGCGCTGGGAGGCGATGACCCGCACGCGCTCGGCCTTCCGGTCGAGGACGTAGCCGAGGTAGAGTTCGCGCTCGAACGGATCCGCGGTCTCGACGTAGACGCGCTGGACCGGCTTGCCCTCGGGCCCCGTCTGGAGGGTCACGAGGCGCTTACCGAGGAGGTCCTTGGCGGCGTCGCGCACCTCGTTGTAGGTCCGGCACAGCTTGATCCCGCCGGCCTTGCCGCGGGCGCCGGCGTGGATCTGCGCCTTCACGGCCCAGAACGATCCTCCGAGCTCGGTCGCGGCGTAGACCGCCTGGTCGGCGCTGAAGGCCACGGCTCCCTTGGGAACGGCGACACCGAAGCCGGCAAGCAGTTCCTTGGCCTGGTACTCATGCACGTCCATCAGCGTTCTCCTCGGCGTTTCTTTCTTGGGGCGACTGTCTCGTAAATTTCACTTCACGGAAAGTGCTTCGCCATTTATATTTTTTTAAATTACCGTTCACTCTGCCTTGAGGGACGGTGAACTGTATTCAATTTGCACAAGAGCTGCCCCGATGGCGTCGGGAGCAGCTCTTGTTACCTCTGATCATCCGGTTTGTCTTGAGCCGATGCCTCGCGGAACCGCCCGGACGTTCCCGAGGCCGACTCACCTTGGGGCCCGAGTCGGATCGCGCCTCAGTTCACCTTGGCCTTGACGACCTCATAGATGGACTCGTTCAGCGGACCGGCCGAGCCCAGGAGGGTTTCGAGTTCGCGCAGGCGCTCGTCTGCGAAGGCGCGGTCGTCGAGGCCCTTGGCGTTGACGTAGACGTTCAGGGCCGCGCTGCGCAGGCCCGCATGCGCGGAGAGCACCGCAACACCGGCATCCGAGATCACGTTCAGGTTGCCCTTTTCGGCGACCGTCTGGGCGAGGTCGATGACCTTGCGGCAGGCGCGGCAACATTCGAGCGGCACGTCGGTGGCGACCTTGAGGGCGGCCTGGATCCGGTCCGCCCGCGCGGCCTTCTCCTCGTCGGTGGTCTTGGGAAGCCCATAGGCGCCCATGACCGCGTCGAAGGCCTCGACGTCGTCGGCGATCATGCCGGTGAGTTCGGCGCGCAGGGCCTCGGACTGTCCGAGGATCTCCTTGAGCTCGCCCTCGACCTCGACGTACTTTTTCTTCCCGATGGTGAGGTTGCACACCATGCTGAGGAGGGCGGCACCCATGGCGCCCGAGATGGCGGCGGCACCGCCGCCGCCGGGCGTGGGCGCCGAACTCGCCAGACCATCCAGGAAGGTCTGGATCGTCTCGTGCGCGGGATTCTCTTTCTCCGCCATGGCGATCAGGCCATCTTCTTGGCGAGCGCGTAGATCGCCTCGGCGTCGAGCACCTGCTCGGTGTTGTCGAAGAGCTGGCCGACGCAGGCGCGGTGCAGCTTGAGCTTCAGGCCGCCGATGCCGAGCGCGCCGAACACTTTCTTGCCGTGCCGATCCTTGCCCTTGTCCATGGCCTCGATGCCGCCGAAGCCGAGGGGCGGCTGAGCGTTGTAATCGGCCACGAACTCGATGCTGGCCTCGTCCTTCCAGGCGTCCTCGGGCAGGAGCTCGAGGCCGATGGCGCCGGCCGAGAACACGAGGTTCTGGCCCTTGACGATCTGTGCGCGCGAGGCGGCGTCGGGCGTCTCGGCGGCCTTGATGTTCACCTTGAAGCGGGTGTTGATCTGGTCGGCGGCGGCCTGGGCCTTGTCGAGCGAGCGACCGCACAGAATGACGTCGGCGCCTTCCTGCGCGAGGAGCGCGGCCGAGCGCATGCCGACCGGGCCGGTGCCCGCGAGCACGACGGCCTTCTTGCCCTGCAGCGACCCGGCCGCCTTTTGCACCAGCGCGACGCCGGCGGCGGCGGTGGTGTTGGAGCCGTTGGAATCGAGCATGATCGAGACACGGAACGGGCCGAAGAAGCGCTTCTTCACCGCCTCGAACACGGCCTCGCCGGCCGCCATGCTGCCGCCGCCGACGAAGATCGCCGTCGACTTCTTCTCGGAGCCGCCGCGGGTGTAGATCGTGCCGTCGACCAGTGCGCCGACATTGTCCGGAGTGACGTTGCCGTAGCCGGTGATGTGATCAGCGCCGCCATCGTAACCGACGACCACGTCGAACACGCTCGGGACGGCGTCGGTGTCGAATTGGAACAGCAGCTTCTTCATGTCTTCAGGATCCCTGTCGGTTCCGCGCTCGGCGCGGCTGGCGTTTGATTTCGATTTGGTCGATCGCTTCGGCGATCACGATGCGCCCCCGCGCGAGTGGGGAGCGCGGGCCCGCGTCACACCACGTTCTGCGGCTTGCCGGCGACGAAGGCCTCGACATTGTCGACGAGCTGGTCGGCGAGAATTTGCATGGCCTCCTTGCTGGCCCAGGCCACGTGCGGCGTGACGATGAGGTTGGGCAGGTCGAGCTCGCACAGGATGTTGCCGTTCTTGGGCGGCTCGGTCATGACCACGTCGAAGCCGGCGCCGCCGATGGTGCCCGCCTTCAGGGCTTCGGCCAGAGCCTCCTCGTCGACGAGGCCGCCGCGCGCGGTGTTGATGAGGAGCGCGTGCTTCTTCATCTTCGCGAGTTGTTCGCGCCCGATCATGTTGCGGGTTTCGGGCGTCAGCGGCGCGTGCAGCGTGATGACGTCGGACTCGCGCAGGATCGTCTCGAAGTCGACGAGGCCCTCCTGGGGGAACACGTCGTAGGCGATGACCGTCATGCCGAGGGCTTCCGCCCGCTTGGCGATGGACTTGCCGAGCGCGCCGTAGCCGACGATGCCCAGCGTCGAGCCGGCGATGTCGTGGATCGGGTAGTCGAAGTAGCAGAACTGGGTCGACTTCGCCCAATCGCCCCGGCGCACGGAATTGGCGTAGGGCACGATGGCCCGGCGCAGGGCGAACATCAGGCCGATCACGTGCTCGGGCACGGTGTTGAAGGCGTAGCCGCGGATGTTGACGACGGTGATGCCCTGGGCCTTGGCGGCCTCCTTGTCGACCACATCGGTGCCGGTGGCGGCCACCGCGATCAGCTTGAGGTCGGGGAGCTGCTTCAGGGTTTCGGCCCGCATCGGGACCTTGTTGATCAGCGCGATCTCGGCACCCTTCAGGCGCTCGACGATCTCCTCCGGCGTCCAGGTCGACTCGTACTCGACGTACTCGTGGGGGAAGTTGAACTCACGGACCTTGGCGTCCAGGGACTCGCGGTCGAGGAACACGATCTTCTTCGTCATGGAATCCTCTGGCCGATCCGGCCAAGTCTCGGATAGGGCACGTCACGGGTGGGGTCGAGGTCGTGGCCGGGATGGGCGAACCCATCCCGGCCGAACGTCTGGCTTCGAAAGATCCGGAACCCGGGGAGGCTCAGGACTTCGAGAGCGGGTTCTCGCGCAGGTAGCTCGAGGCGGCGGCGACGCCGGAGCCGGGCTGGACCTTCACGCCGTGATCGAGCATCGACATCTCGGCACCCGCGATGGCGCCCAGCAGCGACAGTTCGTTCATGTCACCGACGTGACCGATGCGGAACACCTTGCCGGCCACCTGGCTCAGACCGGCGCCGAGCGCCAGGTTGTAGCGCACGTAGGCGTGCTTGATGATCGCGGCGGCGTCGACGCCCTCCGGCACCAGGATGGCCGTGACCGTGTCGGAGTTCCACTTGGGCTCCTTGGCACAGGTCTTCAGGCCCCAGGCGGCCACGGCTTGGCGGGTCGCCTCGCCGAGGACGTGATGGCGGTGGTAGACGTTCTCGAGGCCTTCCTCGTTAAGGCAGGCCAGAGCTTCGCGCAGGCCGTAGAGCAGCGGCAGCGACGGGGTGTAGGGGAAGTAACCGGCCGGGTTCTGCTTCTGGTGGTCGGCCCAGTCGAAGTACACGTGTGCGAGGCGGTCGTTCTGGCCCGACGAGGTGTCGGCGGCCTTGAGCGCCTTCTGGCTGACGCAGATAACGCCGAGGCCGGCGGGGAGCATCAGGCCCTTCTGCGAGCCGGCGATGGCGCAATCGACCTTCCACTCGTCCATCTTGAAGGGGAGCGAGCCGATCGAGGAGACGCCGTCGACGAACAGCAGGGCCGGATGGCCGGCGGCGTCGATCGCCTTGCGCACGGCACCGACATCGCTGGTGACGCCGGTGGCGGTCTCGTTATGGACGACCATGACGGCCTTGATCTCGTGGTTCTTGTCGGCGCGCAGGGCCTCGCCGATCCGCTCCGGGTTCGCACCCGTGCCCCACTCCTCGTCCTGGACGATGACTTCCAGGCCGAGGCGCTGGGCCATGTCGATCCAGAGGTGGCTGAACTGGCCGAAGCGGGCGGCCAGGACCTTGTCGCCGCGCGACAGGGTGTTGGACAGGGCGGATTCCCAGATGCCGGTGCCGGAGGCCGGGAACAGGAAGATGGTGCCCTCGATCGAACCGTAGACGGCCTTCGTGTCCTGGAAGAGCGGCTTGGTCAGCGTGGGGAAGTCCACCGAACGGTGATCCTCGGACTGCACCATCATCGCGCGCATCACGCGATCCGGGATGTTCGTCGGGCCCGGGACGAACAGGTGGTTCCGGCCGGGACGTCGCGTTGCCGCCATGATGTTTTCTCCGTTTCTCACGTTAGTGACCACACGCGCCCTGGCGTGCGGCGACAATGATGCGCCGAGGGTTGAAGCGGATCGCACGGGGCGTCCCGGGACGATCCCGAGTGCTCGTAGCGGCCGCTTGTTAGATGAATCGCGGGACGAACTCGTACGTGCGCGACCTGTGGACGGATACAGGACCCAGGTCCGCCCGCGTCGAAGAAAGCCCTTCGACGCCCGTCGCCGCGCGCGCCACCGAATACCACAAGCCTCTTCTCCATGGGCCGGGTCGCGCGACACGCGCTGACCGCTGGGCCGTTTCAGCGTCGTCGTCCCCGGGGACGGCACCCTTAGTTCGCCTCGATGGGCTCCGGTCATGCGTTCTCGAACGCCGCCCGGTGGGGCACCTTGAGCGGGACTATGCCCGGCTTCCCGCCGAAAGGAAAACCCGAAATACTTGGTCTCAAATCAAAATTTTTTTTGTGGAAGAAGAGCTTACGTCGCGGCGCCGAAGGCGGCTGGTCTGGCGAGGCCGACGTCATCAAACTGATACGGGAATCCGGTTTGGCTCCAGGGATCGGAGGCTGTCCCGGAGGCGAACGTGGGCGAAGACACCGAGACGACCCGCGTCCGGACCCTGTTCCTGTCCGACATGCATTTGGGGACCAAGGGTTGCCAAGCCGATCTGCTGCTCGAATTCCTGCGTGATTACGATGCGGACGAGATCTACCTCGTCGGCGACATCGTGGATGGCTGGCAACTCAAGTCCGGCTGGTACTGGCCGCAGAGCCACAACGACGTCGTGCAGAAGCTCATGCGCAAGGTTCGCAAGGGCTCGACGCTGGTCTACGTCCCGGGCAACCACGACGAGTTCCTGCGCGACTATATCGGCATGACCTTCGGTGGCATCGAAATCGCCGATCAGCGGGTGCATGAGGCCGCCGACGGCAAGCGCTACCTCGTCATCCACGGCGACCAATTCGACATGGTGGTCCGCCATGCCCGGTGGCTCGCGTTCCTGGGCGACGGCGCCTACACCTTCGCCCTCTTCGTGAACACCTACGTCAACACCGTGCGCCGCCGCCTCGGCCTCGCCTACTGGTCGCTCTCCGCCTGGGCCAAGCTGAAGGTCAAGAACGCCGTCAACTTCATCGGCAAGTTCGAGGAATTGCTCAGCGCCGAGGCCAAGCGCGTCGGGGCCGACGGGGTGATCTGCGGCCACATCCACCACGCGGCCAACCGGCAGATCAACGGTCTCACCTACCTGAACACCGGCGACTGGGTGGAATCCTGCACCGCCATCGTCGAGCACTACGACGGCACCATGGAGGTGTTGCACTATCCGAGCCTGCTGAGGGCCCGCGCCGGGCGGACCGAGCTCGTCGACCGCACGCGGCCCGACGGAGCCCGGGCGGTCGCGTGAGGCTCCTCATCGCGACGGATGCTTGGCATCCGCAAGTCAACGGCGTGGTCCGCTCCCTGGAGAACATGGCCGCGGCGGGGGCTGCCTACGGCTTCGACCCGGTGTTCCTGACCCACCAGGACTTCGCCTCCCTGCCCCTGCCGGGCTATCCCGAGATTCGGGTCGCCTACGCCACCAAACGGCACGTGGCGCGCCTCTGGGACGATCTGCAGCCCACCCACGTCCACATCTCCACGGAAGGGACCGTGGGCTATGCCACGCGGCGATACTGCCTCGCCCATGGCCGTCCGTTCACCACGAGCTATCACACCCGCTTCCCGGAATACCTCTCCGCCCGGGCCCCCGTGCCCGAAACCTGGAGCTATGCCTGGCTGCGCCGGTTCCATGGCGCGGCCAACGGCACTATGGTCTCGACTCCCTCCCTGGAGCGCGACCTCCACGCGCGCGGCTTCACCAACCTGATGCGCTGGACGCGCGGCGTCGACACCGAGCTGTTCCGGCCTCGCCCGCCGGATGCGCCGGACCTTGCCGGGCTGCCGCGGCCGATCTTCCTCTCGGTGGGACGGCTCGCGGTGGAGAAGAACCTCGAGGCGTTCCTGCGCCTCGATCTGCCCGGAACGAAGGTCGTCGTCGGCGACGGTCCGGATCGGGCGCGCCTCGCGGGGATTGCGCCGGCGGCCCACTTTCTCGGCATCCGCACCGGCGCCGCCCTCGCTGCCCTCTACGCCGCTGCCGACGTCTTCGTGTTTCCGAGCCTGACCGACACCTTCGGAATCGTGCTTCTCGAAGCCCTCGCCTGTGGAGTCCCCGTGGCCGCCTATCCCGTCACCGGGCCCCTTGACGTCATCGGCCGGACCGGTGCCGGCGTCCTCGATCACGACTTGCGGGCGGCCGCCGTGGCCGCCTTGGCAATTCCGCGGGAGCGTTGCCGCAGCGAAGCCCTGCGGTACACCTGGGCCGAGAGCGCGCGGCAGTTCTACGACAACATCGCACAAGCCCATGGCAGCACGTCCGTCCGGGTTCGGGCCGCGGGCACGCCATCGCGGGGCATCGTCGAACTCGGCTGACGCGTGGACCCGACTGGCCACGCACGCTAGGGGAAGGGATCAGCCCCCTGCCCGGACCCTGCCCGATGCCGCCCTTCGACCCGCGCCTGGCGGAGACCTACCCGGCCGTGATCGGCTGCGACGAGGTTGGGCGGGGGGCCCTCTGCGGCCCGGTGATCGTCGCGGCGGTGTGGTTCGCGCCGGCTGCATTCCCGCCCGAGCTTCTGGCGCGTCTCGACGACAGCAAGCGCCTGAAGGCGGCCGAGCGCGAGGCGTTGACTCCACTCATCCGGGCGCGCGCCCGCGTCGCGGTGGCGGCCGGATCGCGCGCGCTGGTGGACCGGATCAACGTCCGCGCCGCCACCCTCGACGCCATGCGGCGCGCGGTCCTCGGCCTGCATCTCGACGCACCGGTCTGGGTCGACGGCCGCGACACGATTCCGGGACTCGCCCTCCCCGGCCGCGCCGTGGTGGGCGGCGACCGGCTGGTGCCGCAGATCGCCGCCGCCTCCATCGTGGCCAAGACCCTGCGCGACGCATTGATGCGTCGGCTGGCCGGGCGCTACCCGGACTACGGCTGGGCGAGCAACGTCGGCTACGGCACGCGCACCCATCTCGCCGGCCTCGCACACCGCGGCCGCTCGCCCCATCATCGGCTCAGCTTCACGCGCGCCTACGATCTCAGAACAGGCTCAACTGGTCGCGCGGAACCCTGAACAGGTCGACGCGCAGGCGACGACGGACTTCGGGATAGCCGAGGCGCTGCCGGGCGAGCCGCATGCGCTGGCGGATCAGGTCGGCATAGGCGCCGGTGCCGGTCATCCGCGTGCCGAAAGCGGCGTCATAGGCCTTTCCGCCCCGCGCGGCGCGGACCAGCGACATGACGTGGCGCTGGCGACCTGGGTAATGCTCGGCGAACCAGTCGTTCACCAGGTCATCGAGTTCGAGCGGCAGGCGTAGGAGTACGTGGCTCGCCTCCACGGCGCCGAGCGCCCGGGCCCGGGCGAGGATCGCCTCGAGCTCGTGGTCGTTCAACGAAGGGATGATCGGCGCGGCGATGACCATCACGGGAATGCCCGCGGCGCTCAGGCGGGCGATCGCGTCCAGGCGCTTTTGCGGATGCGGCGCGCGGGGCTCCAGCCGGCGTGCCAGGACGGGATCGAGGGTGGTCACCGAGATCGCGACCTTCACGAGACCGTCGCGCGTGAGGTCGGTGAGGAGGTCGAGATCGCGCACGACGAGATTCGATTTCGTCACGATGCCGACCGGGTGGCGGAACCGCGCCAGGACCTCCAGCACCGCGCGGGTGACGCGATGCTCCCGTTCGATCGGCTGGTAGGGATCGGTGACGGTGCCCAGGGCGATGGTGGCGGGACGGTAGCCCGGTGCCGACAACTCCGCTTCGAGCAGAGCGCCGGCACCCACCTTCCGGAACAGCTTGGTCTCGAAGTCGAGGCCCGGTGACAGGCCGACATAGGCGTGGTTCGGACGAGCGAAGCAGTAGACGCAGCCGTGCTCGCAGCCGCGGTAGGGATTGATCGAGCGATCGAACGAGATGTCGGGCGAGGTGTTGCGGGTGATCAGCGTGCGGGCATGCTCCGGCCGCACCTCGGTCCGGACGGGGACCGCCTCCTCGTTGCCGGACCAGCCGTCGTCGAAGGTTTCCCGTCGGGCCGCCTCGTACTGTCCGCTCGGATTGGCCGTGGCACCCCGGCCCCGCCGCCCCATCGGCTGCGGTGTGGTCTCGCCGAGGCGTCGCGCAGCCGCGGGGCCGGCGGACGATGGGCGAGTGGCGTCTGCTGGCATGGGCGGGGTTCATCCGTTGAGATCGGACGAGAACGTATCATGAACAAATCTTCGGAGCGCTGCAAAAATTTCAGGCAGAACGCGTGTCGTGTCGCGTTTCTACCCATTTGCGTCCTCTGCGTCGCCGCGAGGTGGCTTGGCGCTACGCGAAAATACGGTATGCGCGCGCATGCTTTCGGCTCTCATCTCCGTGGCGCGGCCTGCCGACCCCGATTCCGTCGATCACCTCGCCGATACGCTAGGCGCGCTGGTTGCCGGAGTTGCGGCGGGACTCGTCGGTGACGCGGTGATCGTCGTGCCGGTCGCGAATGCGATGATCGAGGCCGTGGCCGAGGCGACCGGCGCGACGGTCGTTCTGCGTGGTCGTGGGTCGTCGCCCTGGTCGGCCGGTGCGAAGATCGCGCGCCGGGACTGGGTCCTGTGTCTCGAGGCCGGCGATGTTCCCGCCGAGGGTTGGATCCGTCTTCTGGATCGCTTCATTGGGACGGCCCGCCCGGAGGTGTCTTTGGCCCGCTTGCGCCGCCCCCATACCGGCCTGCCGGCACGCCTGGCCGCCGGAGGGGAGCGCGTCATCGGCGTGAACGCTCCACGCCCAGGCGATCTGGTGCGCCGCGAACGCCTGCTGGTGGGCCCGAAATTCATCCGCCGTTTGAAGGCCCGTCCGCTCGCGGCGCGCCTCGACCGGGCGTAATCGCCGCGGATCGCGGGTCGACCGTCCCGCCTACACCGAGATAGAAGCGCCGCGACGCAGGTGCTCGTCCAGGCGGGGCATGATCTCGACGAAGTTGCAGGGCCGATGGCGATAGTCGAGCTGCGCGGCCAGGATGCCGTCCCAGGCGTCGCGGCAGGCGCCGGGAGAGCCGGGTAGAACGAAGATGTATGTCGCGTTCGCGACGCCCGCCGTGGCGCGCGACTGCAAGGTCGAGGTTCCGATCTTGTCGTAGGAAATGCGGTGGAAGACGGCCGAGAAACCATCCATGCGCTTCTCGAACAGGGGCTCGATGGCCTCGGGCGTCACGTCGCGACCCGTGAAACCGGTGCCGCCCGTGGTGATGACCACGTCGACGGCTGGGTCACGGCTCCAGCGCTCGACCTGTCCGCGGATCGCCTCGACCTCGTCGGGGACGATGGCGCGGGCGGCCAGGGTGTGCCCCGCTGCCGTGAGGCGCTCGACGAGGGTGTCGCCGGAGCGGTCGTCCCCCTCGCTGCGGGTATCCGATACCGTGAGGACCGCGATGGCCAGCGGGATGAAGCTGCGGGTCTTGTCGGATGCGACCATCTTGGAATGCCTTCAACCGAACGCGAGCGGGACGGGACTGATCCTACGCGAAAGTCCCGCCCCCCGACAGCGCGCCGGCTGCAGCTCAGTTCCGCGCGGCCCGGAACGTGTCGCAGGATTTCGTCTGTCCGCTGCGATAGCCGGTCATGAACCAGCGCATCCGCTGCTCGGATGAGCCGTGCGTGAAGGAATCCGGCACGGCATACCCCTGCGACTGCTTCTGAAGCTTGTCGTCGCCGATGGCGCTCGCCGCCTGCATCGCCTCTTCGATGTCGCCCTGCTCCAGAGCGTTATACTTGTCGTTGGAATTCTTGGCCCAGACGCCCGCGAGGCAGTCGGCCATGAGCTCGGTGCGCACGGACAGCTGGTTCGCCTCGGTCTTGCTCGACGCGTTCTGCTGGCGGCCCTGGACCTTGCCGAGAATGCCGAGTTCGTCCTGCACGTGGTGGCCGACCTCGTGGGCGATGACGTAGGCGTAGGCAAAGTCGCCCTTCACGCCGAACTTCTGCTCCATCTCCTTGAAGAACGAAGTGTCGAGATAGACCTTCTTGTCGATCGGACAGTAGAACGGCCCCATGGCGGCCTGGGCCGAGCCGCAGCCGCTGCGGGTGCCGCCGGTGTAGAGCACCATCGCGGTCGGGCGGTACTGGCGGCCCGTCTGGTTCGGCAGGACCTCCTTCCACACGTCCTCGGTGTTGCCGAGGATCGCGGCGGCGAAGCGCCCGCTCTCGTCCGTCGGCTTGGTCTTGCGCTGGGCCTGGGTCTGGGTCTGGGGGTCGACCTGCTCCTGGCGCGGGCGTCCGCCGCCGGACATCTGCTCGGCACCGCCGATCAGGACCGCCGGGTTGATGCCCGTGACCCAGCCGATGATGCACAGGATCACGATGGTGCCGATGCCAAGGCCACCGGCTCCGCCGCCGGGAAAGCCGAACCCACCACCGCCGCCACCTTCGCCGCGCCGATCCTCGACATTGTCCGACGAGCGGAAATCTTCCCAGCGCATGATCTCGTTACACCCTGTCCGGCCACGCGGCGTCACACACGGCCGCGTGAAGTAAGTCGCAGCTACGGGATACGGTTCCGCTTGGGCGCCGGCCCGAGCGGGCTCAGGCCTTCCCGTCGAGGGCGGCGCGCAAGGTCCGGAAGTCCCGCCAGGCGAGGCGCTTCTGCAGCGGCTGGCGAAGGAGATAGGCCGGATGCAGCGTCGCCAGGGCACGGATCTCGCGGCTCCCGACGCGGTAGGGGTAGAAGCGACCGCGCGCCTTCAAGATGCCGTCCTTGGTGCCGGTGATCGCCTGCGTCGCCGGGCTGCCGAGGCAAACGATGAGGTCCGGATCGGCGAGTTCGATCTGCCGTTCGATGAACGGCCTGCAGATCGAGACCTCCTGCGGGGTCGGGTTGCGGTTCCCCGGCGGCCGCCACGGCACGATGTTGGTGACGTAAGCGTTCGTCCGGTCGATGCCGATGGCCGCCATCATGCGGTCGAGAAGCTTGCCCGAACGGCCCATGAAGGGTTTGCCGACGCGGTCCTCGTCGGCCCCCGGGGCCTCGCCGATGAACATCAGCTTCGCCGCCGGATTGCCGTCGGCGAAGACGAGGTTCTTGGCGGTGAATTTCAGCGGGCAACCATCGAAGCCGGCGAGCAGCGCCTCCAGCTCGTCGAGGCTCTGCACGTCGCGGGCCCGCGCACGGGCATCGCCGGCCGCCTCCCCCGGCTTGGACGCGGCCGACTGGCCGAAGGTCCGGGCCGGCGGCGGGGCCGCGCCGCGCTGGGGCAAATCGGCCAGAACCATGCCGGCGCCGGGCAAGGGTGGGCGCGGCGGGGCCGGTGCGTCGCGCAAAGGCGCGGGCCGTGCGGGGGGCGCCATCATCGGCTCGGGCGCCTCGGCCTCCGAGAAGCGATCGTGGGGCGCCTCGTCGAGGAAGAGGTCGAGTCCGGCCTCGACGTGAAAATCGAGGCTGGCGATGAGATCCCGCTGTCGGTCGTCGCTCTGGCTCATGATCCCGATGTGGCGCCTCACGCAGTTGTGGACAACCGGGCGTGCGACGCTGCGCACTGCCTTTTGAACCGCGCGACATCGTCACCCGCTGCCCCCGAGACCTTGGCGCCGCTTGCGTTCTCAGGTTGGAATGGGTTGAGAGTGATCGCCGGACACGGGATCGTCGGTCCATAGACGGACGATCGGGACGAATGACGAGGGCCCCGCGGCAGAGCAGGGCCTCACAGGAGGATGACGGATGGCGCTGCCCGAACGCGAGGCGATGGAATTCGACGTGGTCATCGTGGGGGCCGGGCCGGCCGGGCTCGCGACCGCCATCCGCCTCAAGCAGTTATCCGCCGATGCCAGCATCGTCGTGGTGGAGAAGGGCTCAGAGGTCGGTGCCCACATCCTGTCGGGCGCGGTGATCGATCCCTCGGGCCTCGACGGCCTGCTGCCCGGCTGGCGCCAGGACGAGGCGCGCCCGCTCAAGACGGCGGTCGCGCGCGACGAGTTCATGTTCCTGACCAAGAACAGCGGCCTCACCATGCCAAACCTGTTCTTCCCCAAGCTGATGTCGAACCACGGCAACTTCGTCGGCTCGCTCTCGAACGTGACGAAGTATCTCGGCGCCAAGGCCGAGGAGCTCGGCGTCGAGATCTACCCGGGCTTCCCGGCATCCGAGGTGCTTTACGACGAATCCGGCGTCGTCGTGGGCGTCGCCACGGGCGACCTCGGCATCGGCAAGTCCGGTGAGCCGCGCGACGACTACACCCGCGGCATGGAGTTGCGGGCCAAGTACACGGTCTTCGGTGAGGGCGCGCGCGGATCGCTGACCAAGACGGTGATCGATCGCTTCAAGCTCAACGCTTACAGCGACCACCAGAAGTACGGCCTCGGCGTCAAGGAACTCTGGCAGCTCGCCCCTGACAAGTTCCAGGCCGGCCTCGTGCAGCACACCATGGGCTGGCCCCTGCCGAACAAGGCCGGCGGCGGCTCCTGGCTCTACCATTTCGACGACGGCCTGCTCTCGGTCGGCTTCGTCACGCACCTGAACTACGAGAATCCGACCCTTTCGCCGTTCGAGGAGTTCCAGCGCTTCAAGACCCACCCGATGATCGCCGAGACCTTCGACGGGGCCAAGCGCATCGGCTACGGCGCGCGCGCCATCATGGAGGGCGGCTGGCAGTCGGTGCCGAAGCTCGTGTTCCCGGGCGGCTGCCTCGTGGGCGACTCCGCCGGCTTCGTGAACGTGCCCCGCATCAAGGGCTCGCACAATGCGGTCCTCTCCGGCATGCAGGCGGCCGAGGCCCTGGCGCAGGCACTCGAATCCGGCCGGCAGGGCGACGAGCTCGAGACCTACGAGAACGGCTGGCGCGACAGCGCCATCGGCCAGGATCTGAAGCGCGTGCGCAACGTCAAGCCGCTCTGGTCGAAGTACGGCACGCTCGTCGGCGTCGGGCTCGGCGGGCTCGACATGTGGTCGAACACCATCCTGGACGCCTCGCCCTTCGGAACGCTGCGCCACGGGAAGCCGGACCACGCGACGCTGAAGCCGCTGAGCGAGGTGAAGCCGATCGTCTATCCCAAGCCCGACGGCAAGCTGACCTTCGACCGACTCTCCTCGGTCTACCTGTCGAACACCAACCACGAGGAGGACCAGCCGGCCCACCTCAAGGTGCGGAACATGGAGCTGCAGAAGGCCTCCGAGCACGACGTCTACGGTGGCCCGTCTGCCCGCTACTGTCCGGCCGGCGTCTACGAATGGGTGGAGGATGCCGGCGCCAGCGACGGCGTACGCTACCAGATCAACGCCCAGAACTGCGTCCACTGCAAGACCTGCGACATCAAGGATCCGAACCAGAACATCAACTGGGAGACCCCGGAAGGACCGGGCGGGCCGAACTACCCGAACATGTGAGGGGGCCGGTCCGCCGCCCGGATCACGGTCGAATGAGGGGGGATGGCGGGCGCAGGGGCCGCCATCCTTATGCCTTGCGAGGATGGCGGTAAGAGTCCAGTGTCCCGCCCCGAACGAGCCCGGCCACCGAGATGGCCGGTGCGCAGGAGCCGTGATCGGTGCCCATGAACGGAACAGCCAAAACCAGCCGGACCGGCCGCCGGGTCCTCTCGGCCCTCGCCGTCTGCCTCGCGAACTCGCCGGCGGCCTACGCGGCTCAGCCGCGGGAATCCGCTCCGATCTCCGAATACGAGCCCGCGGAGTCGCTGGAGGGCAACTTCCTCTCGGCCTACATCGCCGGTGCCTCCAAGGACACCGCAGCCGCCGCGAGCTACTACCGCGAGGCCGTGAAGGCCGATCCCCGCAACGCCGAGCTGCTGGAGCGCGCCTTCGTGTCGCTGCTCGCCGACGGCTCCCTGCCGGACGCCTTCCGGGCCGCCGAACGGCTGACCAGCCGCGACGGCTCGAACGGCCTCGCCCAGCTCGCCCTCGGCGTGCGCCAGATCAAGGCGGGACAGTTCGCCCAGGCCCGCCAGAACTTCGCGCGCAGCGGCCGGGGGGCCGCCGCCGACCTGACCGGGACGCTGCTCACCGCGTGGGCCTTCGCCGGGGCCAACGACGGCAAGCGCGCGCTGGAGACCATCAACAAGCTCAAGGGCGAACGCTACTACAACACCTTCCGCGACTTCCATGCCGGGCTGATCGCCAGCCTCGTCGGCGATCAGGCGGAAGCCGAGCGCCGCCTCAAGGCCGCCTACGACGCCGACCGCAACACCCTGCGCATCGTCGACGCCTATGCGCGCTTCGAGGCCCAGGCCGGCCGCACCGACCTCGCGATCCAGGCCTATACCGAGTTCGACAAGCTGCTGCCGCGCCACCCCATCGTGCGCGATGCCCTGACCAAGCTGAAGGAGGGCAAACCCCTCAGCCGCCTCGTCAACTCGGCGCAGGAGGGCGCGGGCGAGGTGCTGTACGGTCTCGGCTCGGCCGGCTCGACCCAGGGCGACGAACTGCCGGCGGTGGTCTACCTGCGCCTCGCCCTCTACCTCGCCCCCGAGCACGCCCTCGCGCGGCTCACCCTTGCCGACATCCTCGACCGGATGAAGCAGACCGAGCGGGCCAACGAGGCCTATTCGCAGATCCCCACCACCTCGCCCCTGCGCCTCAATGCCGACGTCCAGGTCGGACTGAACCTGGAGCAGATGGGCAAGGGCGACGAGGCCATCGCCCATCTCGATGCCGCGATGAAGGCGCATCCGGACGACATCGACGTCGTCACGGCGCTCGGCAACGTCCAGCGTTCGCGCAAGAAGTACGAGGAGGCGGCGGAGACCTACAGCCGTGCCATCGCGCTGATCGGCGACAAGCCGGCCGCGAATTATTGGACGACGTTCTACTTCCGGGGAACCGCCTACGAGCGCGCCAAGCAGTGGCCGAAGGCCGAGGCCGACCTGAAGAAGGCCCTTGAGCTGGTTCCCGCGAGCCAGCCCGGCGCCCGGGCCCAGGTGCTGAACTACCTCGCCTATTCTTGGGTCGACCAGAACATGAACATCGACGAGGCCTTCACGATGCTGAAGCAGGCCGTCGATGCGGCCCCGCGCGACGGCATGATCATCGACAGCCTGGGTTGGGCCTATTTCCGCCTCGGCCGCTGGGACGACGCGGTGCGCGAGCTGGAAAAGGCGATCGAGCTGAAGCCCGGCGATCCGACCATCAACGACCACCTGGGCGACGCCTACTGGCGCGCCGGGCGTCGCCTGGAGGGCAAGTTCCAATGGCAGCACGCCAAGGACCTGAACCCAGAGCCGGACGACCTCGAGAAGATCAATGCCAAGCTCAAGGACGGCTTGCCGGAACTCGAGAAGCCCGCCGCCACCGCCGAGAATCCGCTCGAGAGCAAGGTGAACCCCGAGCTGCCGAAGGGCGCCCCGGCCCCGAACGAGCCCCCGGGCGCGGCCGATAAGAAGAGCGGCGGTTGATCGGCCCGAAGGCTTGACGGAATGCGCGTCGCGGGGCCAGACCGGCCCCGCGACTGCCCGACCCGTGAGCCCCGAGTGTCCGTGCCCCTCCTCGTCACCCGCGCTCCGGCGAAAATCAACCTCACCCTTCACGTCCTCGGCCGCCGGGCCGGCGACGGCTATCACGAGCTCGAAAGTCTCGTGGTCTTCACCGGCGCCGGCGACACGCTCAGCCTGGAGCCGGGTCCCGACCTGGCGCTGACCGTTTCGGGGCCGACGGCCGGCCCGGCCGGCCCCCTCGACGACAACCTCGTCATCCGCGCGGCGCGTCACCTCGCCCGCCTTCGTCCCGGTCTCCGCCAGGGCACCTTCCATCTTGTGAAGCGCCTGCCCGTCGCCGCAGGCATCGGCGGCGGCTCCTCCGACGCCGCGGCGGCCCTGCGCCTTCTGGGCCGCCTGAACGACATCGCCCCCGACGATCCGGACTTGATCGCGGCCGCCCGTGCCACCGGCGCCGATGTCCCGGTCTGTCTCGTCCCACGCGCCCGCATGATGGCGGGCGCCGGCGAAGCCGTCGGACCCGCCCTGGATATGACCCCGCTGCCGGCGGTCCTCATCAATCCGGGCGTCCCGGTCGAGACTGCGCCGGTGTTCCGCGCGCTCGGGCTCGGGGTCGGCGATCGCCACGGCACCGGCGCGCATCCCGTCATCGCCCCCGGTCTCGGGGCGGAGGCCCTCCTGCGCGCGATCACCCCTGCCCGCAACGACCTCGAAACCCCGGCGCGGAGCCTCGCCCCGGTAATCGACGTGGCGCTCGGGGCCCTGCGGGCCGCCCCCGGATGCCGCTTGGCGCGAATGTCGGGGTCCGGCGCGACGGTGTTCGGAATTTTCGGGCATCGGTCCGAGGCGGCCCGCGCCGCACGCAGCATCGCGGCAGTTCATCCAGGCTGGTGGGTCACGGCAGTAATGCTGCGCTAAGCATTCGCCCTCTTGGTGGGATAGCAACTTTCCGTGCAACGGCGCCGACTTCAGACGTCAGCTTTACGCTCGCTCAAGGTTTGAGGCTGCAGGATCGGCGCGCGCAAGGAGCGGTGCATGCCCGACCAAAAAAACAACTCGTGGGGAGAGGGCGAGCTCCGAGAACTCCTGTGCCTGATGATGATCGGCTCCTGCATCTGGATCGTCGGCACCCAGCTGGGGTTCTTCACGGTTCTCATCGACGCGACCCGGACGCATCAGCTTCAAGATCTGCTGATGCTGTCCCTTTGCATGAGCCTAGGCGTGGTCGTGGCGGCCATCCGCAAGTCGTTCAAGCTGCGCAAGGCGATGCAGGATCGGGACGGGGCCGAGGCGCATGCCGAGGCCGTCGCACGCCACGATGCGATGACGGGTCTCGCCAACCGCCGGCTGTTCGGCGAAACCCTCGCGGCGCGCATCCGCGTGGCCACCGGTCTCCCGCGGGTCGCCGTGATGCTGATCGATCTCGACCGCTTCAAGCCGGTGAACGACGTCCATGGTCATGCCGCGGGCGACGCCGTCCTCTGCGTCATCGCCGATCGCCTTCGGGCCCTCGCGCCGCCCCAGAGCCTCGTCGCGCGCCTCGGGGGCGATGAGTTCGCTCTTCTTCTCGATACCGACAGCGATCCGGAAGCTCTGGCGCGGCTCGCGCAGGGCATCATCGCCTCGCTCTCTCAGCCGATCGCCTGGACCCAGAGCCGTCTCGAGATCGGCGCCACCATCGGAATCGCGACGGCGACGGAGGAGAGCCGCACCGCCGAGGCGCTGCTGCACGCCGCCGATGTCGCCATGTACCAGGGCAAGCGGGATGGGCGCGGGACCTACCGGTTCTTCCATCTCGACATGGGTCAGGCCCTGAAGGCACGCGCCCGACTTGAAGGGGAATTGCGGGTCGGCATCGAGCAGGGCGAGATCGAGCCGTTCTACCAGCCGGTGGTGTCGCTGCCCGGCCGCGATCTCATTGGGTTCGAGGTGCTGGCCCGCTGGAATCATCCCCGGCTGGGCGTCCTGACCCCGGCCGATTTCATCAGCCTGGCCGAGGAGACCGGTCTGATCGCCGAACTCACCTGGTCGCTGATGCGCCGGGCCTGCCGGGACGCTCGGCTCTGGCCGGCCCATCTCCAGCTGGCGATCAACATCTCACCGCTGCAGCTGCGCGATCCGCACCTGCCCGAGCAGATCCTCGGCATCCTGACGGAGACGGGGTTCGCACCGGGACGCCTGGAGATCGAGATCACCGAGACGGCCCTGGTCAACGATCTCGAAGCGGCGCGGACCGCCCTGAAGTCGCTCCAGAGCTTTGGCGTCCGCATCGCCCTCGACGATTTCGGGACCGGATATTCCAGCCTCTACCATCTGCGCGAACTGCAGTTCGACAAGCTGAAGATCGATCGCAGCTACGTGGAATCGATGCGGCTGAGCAGCGAGCGCGCCAAGCTCGTGGATGCGATCATCGCCCTGGGCTCCAGCCTCGGCCTTCTCACCACGGCCGAGGGCATCGAGAGCGGGACCAGCGTCGATTGGCTTGCCGGCCAGGGGTGCACCTACGGCCAGGGCTACCTCTTCGGGCGACCCATGGACAAGGCCACCACCGACGGTCTTCTCACGCAATGGTCCGACGACGCTGGCCGGATCGTGATCGCGCCGTCCCCGGCCGAAACGTCCGAGGTCACCGATTGCGAGCGCGTGGCCCTCGCTCCGCCGCCGGTCATGCGCCAGGCGGCAGCCTGACGATCCGACGCTGCGCCGGGACGCTCAGTGCGCCCGGGCAATGCAGAAGTCGACGACCTGCAGCAGGGCGTGCTTCATCGGGCTCGGTGCAAACGTCTTCAGGGCATCCCGGGCCCGGTCGCCGTACAGGCGGGCGCGCGCCATCGTTTCCTCCAGGGCGCCGTGACGCCGCAGGATGGCGCGCGCTGTTTCGAGATCGTTGTCCGTGACCTCGCCGAGTTCGAGCGTCCGCTTCCAAAAGCCGCGCTCGCTACCCGTGGCACGACGCACCGCCAGGACGATGGGCAGCGTGATCTTGCCCTCGCGAAAATCGTCGCCGACATTCTTGCCCAGGGTATCGCTGGTGCCGCCGTAATCGAGGACGTCGTCGATGAGCTGGAAGGCGATGCCGAGGTTCATGCCGTAGGCGCGGCAGGCTGCCTGCTCGGCGGCGTCGCGCTGAGCCAGGACCGGACCGACCTCGCAGGCAGCGGCGAACAACTCCGCCGTCTTAGCGCTGATCACCGCGAGATACTCGGCCTCGCTCGTTTCTGTGTTCTTCGCCGCGGTGAGCTGCATCACCTCGCCCTCGGCGATGATGGTGGCCGCCGCCGACAGGATGTCGAGGGCCTTCAGCGATCCGACCTCCACCATCATGCGGAAGGCTTGGCCGAGGAGGAAATCGCCCACCAGGACGCTGGCCTCGTTCCCCCACTTGATGCGGGCCGCCACCTTGCCGCGACGCATGTCGCTGCCGTCGACCACATCGTCGTGCAGGAGGGTCGCGGTGTGCATGAACTCGACGCTGGCGGCGAGCTTCACCGCGCCGTCGCCGACATAGTGGCAGAGATCGGCGGTCGCGAGCGTGAGGATCGGCCGAAGGCGCTTGCCGCCCGAGGAGATCAGGTGGTTGGCGACTTCGGGAATCATCTGGACGTCGGATCCGGTGCGGGACAGGATCGTCGCGTTGACGCGCTCCATCCCACCGGACACCAGGGCGACGAGGTCGGCCAGGCTCGCCTCGGGATCGGGACTTCTCTCATCGATCGGAACTACGACGCCCAAGACCTTGAGGCCTCCCGCTTCCCTACGCCAACGCGGCGCGATCCAATCGACCGCGTCCGTGACACCCCATCGCATGCGCCCGGAGACGCTGCAACACGCACCATGCCGCAAGCTATACATCCGTAGGCGGTGCCCGGGATGGCGCCGGGGAGAGCTTGTATGACCGAACTCATTCGCAGCAACGACGTGGTCCTGATCAGGTTCGCCCAGTCGATCCTGGAGGCCGCAGCCATTCCGGCCCTCGTCGCCGACCAGCACATGAGCCTTCTCGAAGGCTCCATCGGCGCCTTCGCGCGGCGTCTCCTGGTGCCGCGGGATCAGGCGATGCAGGCGCGCCGCCTCCTCACGGATGCGGGCCTCGCCCACGAGTTGCGGGATGCCTGAGCCCGGGGCCGATCTCTGGCTCGGCGGACGGCTTCGCCTGATCCAGCCGCCGCGCGGCGCGCATCGGGCCGGCACGGACGCGGTCCTTCTGGCGGGGCTCCTGGCACCCGAGCCCGGTGCGGTCGTCTGCGACGTCGGGGCGGCGAGCGGTGCGGTGGGCCTCGCGGTGGCCCTGCGGAGCCCCGACTGCCGCGTGGTGCTGGTGGAACGCGACCCGGACCTGGCGGCTTACGCCCGGTGCAACGCCGAGGCGAATGGCTTGGTTAACCGGACGACGGTCATCGAGGCGGACGTGCTGGCGCCCGGACTGCGTCGGCAGGCCGATGGCCTGACGCCCGGCCTCGCCGACCTCCTCCTGACGAACCCGCCCTACTTCGAGCCCGGACGGCACCGGCCCTCCCCCGTGATCGGCAAAGCCAGCGCGCATACCTTTTCGGACGGCGGGATCGAGGCCTGGATGCGCAGCTGCGTCGATCTGCTCCGCCCACAGGGTCGGCTCGGCCTGATCCACCGGGCGGATCACCTCCCCGCCTGCCTCGACGCCGCCCGCGGCCGCTTCGGCGCGCTGGCGATCCGGCCGGTCCACGCCAAGCGGAATCAGCCGGCGATCCGCATCCTCGTGAGCGGCGTGAAGGGAAGCCGGGCTCCGCTGCGGCTCCTGCCGCCCGTCGTCCTTCATGACGACGAGGGCCGCTTCACCCCGCACGCCGCGGCCCTTCACGAGGGTCGCGGGTGGGTCGATGCCGGCGTCGAGGTCTCCTGAGGGGCGCGCTCAGTAGAACGTCCGGACCCGATAAGGCCGATGCCAGCCGTGATGGCGGTGGCCCCAGCCGTGGTGCCGGCGCCAATGGTGGCGGCGATACCCGTGGTGGCGATGGTGCCAGTGCCGGCGGTGATGCCAATGACGCCGATGTCCGTGCCACCGGGCCTGCGCCACCAGGGGGGCCTGCGCACCGGCCTCGATACCCGCCACGGGCATCGGCGCGGCGGTCGCCGTCGCTCCAAATCCCATCGCACCGGCCAGCATGCCGAGTGCCAGGGCCATCCAACGCATCATGCGCATGGTCGCGTCTCCTTCGCTGCTGCGCGGGCCTCCCCGGGAGGCGCGCGGGCCGCCACGATGCGGCGGCGTGAGGCGACAACGGCGACGCTGGCAAAAGGGTTCGCCCCGCCCCACCTCACCGCTCGAGCGATCCTGCCCTCCGTGGCCGACGCGCAACACCCTTCCGCTCCTCCGATCCGAGTCGAGGCCGCATGCCCGTTTCCCTGCCTGGTCCCCTGCGCGCGCTGCTTCCCCGACGCTGGCGCCGTGCGGAGCCGCGCGTCGCCGTCCTGCGGCTCAGCGGGGCGATCGGCGCCGTGTCGCCGTTCCGCGCCGGACTTTCGATCGGCAGTCTCGCGAGCAGCCTCGATCGCGCCTTCGCGACGCCCGGCATCGCCGCTGTCGCGCTGGTCATCAACTCACCCGGCGGCGCTCCGGCGCAATCGCACCTGATCCATCAGCGCATCCGCGCCCTGGCGGTCGAGAAGAAGCTCCCGGTCCTGGCCTTCGTGGAGGATGTGGCGGCGTCCGGCGGCTACATGATCGCCTGCGCGGCCGACGAGATCATCGCCGATCCGATGTCGCTGGTCGGATCGATCGGCGTCGTCTCGGCCGGGTTCGGATTCGATCGGCTGATCGAGCGCATCGGCATCGATCGCCGGGTGCACACCCAGGGCGAGGCCAAAGGGATGCTCGACCCGTTCCGTCCGGAGGATCCGGCCGACGTGGCGCGTCTCAAGGCCATCCAGACGGACGTGCAGGCCCTATTCACGGCCCTCGTCGGCGCCCGCCGCCCGAAGCTCGCGCCTAATGGCGAGAACCTGTTCACGGGGGCTGTCTGGACCGGCCAGCAGGCGCTACCGCTGGGTCTCGTCGACGGCCTGGGGGATGCCCGCTCGACCCTGCAGGCACGCTACGGCGACAAGGTCGACCTCGTCTTTATCGCCGAGAAGAAGGGCTCGCTCGTCGCCCGACTGTTGCGGCGCTCGGCGCCCGGCAGCAGCGTCGCGGGCGAAGTCCTGGCAGCGATCGAGGATCGCGCGGCCTTCGCCCGCTACGGCTTGTAGGATCTCAGCGTTTGCAAATTTCAGCGCTTGCAGCTCTCGGTGCCGTAACCGGCATAGACCACCCGGACCTTCCGGGCGCAGGTCTCGGCAACGGCGGGGGCCGGCACGGCCGCGACCTCGATCGGCGTCACGGCGGCGGGCATCGTGACCGTATCCGAATACTCCGCCGTGGCGAGCGCGTTTGACGCCGTGATCACCAGCGGGGTGGCCACCAGGGATGCTGCGACGAGGGCGGCGAAGACTGTGAAGGACGAGCGCATGGCGCGATGTTCCAAATTGTCGACCGCCCTTGAGGACGGTGAGAACCCCTTGATTGCCGAATAAACTTGGCAGCAAGCGAGACCGTTCCACCGCTAAGGCAGATCGTGGCCGAATTGTGTGTGGTGACGCACGCCCATGGTGCGGTGCCGTCGCTTGACACGACCGGGCCGCCTCTTAAACGCTGGCCGCCCCTCCACGGACCGGAAAACCCATGTCGAGCGCCGTCGATCTCGCGCCCAAAACCTCGTTCCAGGGCCTGATCCTGACCCTGCAGCGATTCTGGGCGGCGCAGGGCTGCGTGATCCTGCAGCCCTACGACATGGAAGTCGGTGCCGGTACCTTCCACCCGGCGACGACCCTGCGGGCGCTCGGCCCGAAGCCTTGGAAGGCCGCCTATGTCCAGCCCTCGCGGCGGCCGAAGGATGGCCGCTACGGCGAGAACCCGAACCGGCTGCAGCACTATTACCAGTTCCAGGTGATCCTGAAGCCGAACCCGCCCAACCTGCAGGAGCTCTACCTCGCTTCCCTCGACGCCATCGGGGTCGACTTGAAGCTGCACGACATCCGCTTCGTCGAGGACGACTGGGAGAGCCCAACCCTCGGGGCCTGGGGCCTCGGCTGGGAGTGCTGGTGCGACGGCATGGAGGTGAGCCAGTTCACCTATTTCCAGCAGGTCGCCGGCTTCGAGTGCGCCCCCGTGGCGGGCGAACTCACCTACGGGCTTGAGCGGCTGGCAATGTACGTCCAGGGCGTCGAGAACGTCTACGACCTGAATTTCAATGGTGGGACGGGCGAGGATCGGGTGTCGTACGGCGACGTCTTTCTCCAGTCCGAGCAGGAATATTCCCGCCACAACTTCGAGGCGGCGGACACCGCCATGCTGTTTCGCCAGTTCACCGACGCGGAAAAGGCCTGCCGGACCTATCTCGACGCCGGTGCGCCGGAGGACGAGACCGGCCGGCACCGGATGGCGCAGCCGGCCTACGACCAGTGCATCAAGGCGAGCCACGTCTTCAACCTGCTCGACGCCCGGGGCGTCATCTCGGTGACCGAACGCCAGAGCTACATCCTGCGGGTGCGCGAACTCGCGAAGGCCTGCGGGGCGGCGTACCTGCGCACGGCGGGTGGTGGCGCGGCGTGATCCGCAACGCCGACCGCGCCCGTCACCCCGAAAACCATTACCTGGACGCCGCCTGATCCCATGCCCGACCTCCTTCTCGAACTGCGCTCCGAAGAGATTCCCGCCCGCATGCAGCGGCGGGCGGCCGACGACCTGAAGAAGCTCGTCACCGACGCCCTCGTGGAGCGCGGCTTCCTCTACGAGGGCGCCAAGGCCTTCGCCACGCCGCGCCGGCTGGCGCTGCACGTGGCCGGCCTGCCGCCGCGCGGCCAGGACGTGCGCGAGGAGCGCAAAGGGCCCCGGGTCGGGGCACCGGAGGGCGCGGTCCTGGGCTTCCTGAAGAGCGCTGGGCTGGCGAGCCTCGATCAGGCGACCATCGTCACCGACCCGAAGAAGGGCGACTTCTACGTCGTGGTGATCGAGCGGCCCGGGCGCGAGACCCTCGACGTCCTCGCCGAGATCCTGCCGCAGATCATCCGCGGCTTCCCGTGGCCAAAATCGATGCGCTGGGGCAAGGCCTCGGCACAACCGGGCGCCCTCCGTTGGGTGCGTCCGCTCCAGTCCATCGTGGCCACCTTCGGACCGGAGACCGAGACGCCGGACGTGGTGCCGTTCGCGGTGGACGGCATCGTTGCCGGCACCACGACCTACGGCCACCGATTCCTGGCGCCGGAGGCCATCGAGGTCCGGCGCTTCGACGATTACGTGCAGGCCCTGGAGCGCGCGAAGGTTGTGCTCGACGTGGAGCGGCGCAAGGACATCATCCTGCACGACGCCCGCGTCCTCGCCTTCGCGCGGGGCCTCGAACTGGTGGAGGACGAGGGGCTGCTGGAGGAGGTCGCCGGCCTCGTCGAATGGCCCGTGGTGCTGGTGGGCTCCTTCGACGAGGCCTTCCTCGACATCCCTGCCGAGGCCATCCGCGCCACCATCCGGGCCAACCAGAAGTGCTTCGTCCTGCGCCAAGCCGGCACCGACACCCTCGCGCCGGCCTTCGTCCTGACCTCGAATCTGGTCGCCAGTGACGGTGGCCTTGCCATCACTGCCGGTAACGAGCGGGTGGTGCGCGCCCGGCTGTCGGACGCCAAGTTCTTCTGGGAGACCGACAAGGCGATCCGCCTCGAGGACCGGCTGCCGAAGCTCGACAGCATCGTGTTCCACGAGAAGCTCGGCACGCAGGGCGCGCGCGTTCAGCGCATCGCGGCCCTGGCCCGCGAGCTGGCTCCCCTGGTCGGCGCCGACCCGGACCAGGCCGAGCGTGCTGCGACGCTCGCCAAAGCCGACCTCGTCACCGAGATGGTCGGCGAGTTTCCCGAGCTTCAGGGTCTGATGGGGCGCAAGTATGCGGCACTGCAGGGCGAACCTTCGAGCGTCGCAGCGGCGGTCGAGGACCACTACAAGCCGGTCGGTCCTTCCGACCGGGTCCCCACCGATGCCGTCGCCGTGGCCGTGGCGCTCGCCGACAAGCTCGACACCCTGGTAGGGTTCTGGTCCATCGACGAGAAGCCGACGGGCAGCAAGGACCCCTACGCCCTGCGCCGCGCGGCGCTCGGAGTGATCCGGTTGCTCATCGAGAACACCGTCAAGCTGTCGCTGCTTCGCGACGGCTATCAAGCCGCCGCCGACGGCCATGCGAACTATGGCAACCTGGCGAAGCACGACGCGCCAGCGAGCGCCGCTGACGCGGATGCCGCGAGCCTCCTCACCTTCTTCGCCGATCGCCTGAAGGTCTACCTGCGCGACAAGGGCGCCCGCCACGACCTCATCGACGCCGTCTTCGCCCTGCCGGGCCAGGACGATCTGCTGATGGTGGTCCGCCGTGTCGAGGCCCTCGGCACCTTCCTCGAGACCGACGACGGCCGGAATCTGTTGGCCGGCTACAAGCGCGCCGCCAACATCCTGCGCATCGAGGAGAAGAAGGACGGTCGACCCTACGACGCTGCCCCCGACACGGTCCTGGCCGCCCGTGGCGAGCCGGAGGAGCGGGCCCTCGCCGAAGCCCTGGCGGCGGCGCGCGAGACTGCGTCGGCGGCCGTTGCGGCGGAGGATTTCGCAGTAGCCATGCAGGCTCTCTCCACGCTGCGCGCTCCGGTGGATGCGTTCTTTGAGCGGGTCACGGTGAATGCCGATGATCCGGCCCTGCGCGAGAACCGCCTGGCCCTGCTCAACGCCTTGCGGGCGGCGACCCGCGAGGTCGCGGACTTCTCGCGCATCGAGGGCTGAGCGGCCGGATTCAGCCCCTCACGGCTCGGCTTGGAACCGTGTCCGAGCCGCGCGGATGGCGGGGTGATTCCGCTCTGCCCAATCCACCAACCCGGCGAGGGGCCGGAGCAACGAACCGCCCAGGGGCGTCAGGCTGTATTCGACGCTGGGTGGGCTCGTGGGAAACACGCGCCGTGTGACGAGGCCGTCGCGCTCCAGGTCGCGCAGGGTCTGGGTCAGCATCCGCTTCGAGATGTCGGGGATCACCCGGTGGATGGCGCCGAACCGGCGAGTGCCGCCGGCAAGGGACGCGATGATGAGGGTCGTCCACTTGTCCCCGAGGTGACTTAGCACGTCGCGGACCGGGCAGTGATGCGGGTCGAAGGCGAGATTCTGCCAAGCCGCGAACCGCTCCGCGAGATCGGGGCCATCGGTCATGGGCGGTTCTCTCCGGGTAACCAGGGTTCGAAAACCTGCCGCCTTACGGGGCCTGTCGGTCTCTTTTATAGACCTTGTGGAGAGTCAGAACCACGAGGTAGCCCGACATGTCCCAGATCCCGTCATCGAGACTGTTCGTCACTGGAGCCACCGGCCAACTCGGACGGCTCGTCATCGCGGCCCTCCTGCGGCGGGTGCGCGCCGCCCGGATCGTCGCCGGCGTCCGGCAGGGCGAAGGCCCGGCGGCGCAGGACCTTCGCGCACAGGGCGTCGCGGTGCGCGTGGCCGACTACGCCCGCCCGGAAAACCTCGCGGAGGCCTTCGCGGGAATCGACCGGGTGCTGCTGATCTCCTCCAGCGAGATCGGTCAGCGCGTGGCTCAGCACCGGAACGTCATCGCGGCCGCCGCCCAGGCGGGTATCGGCCTGATCGCCTACACGAGCCTCCTGCACGCGGACACCTCGCCGCTCGGTCTCGCGCAGGAGCATCGCGCCACCGAGGCCATCCTCGGAGAGTCCGGCCTGGCCACCGTCATCCTGCGCAATGGGTGGTACACCGAGAACTACACGGCGTCCCTGCCGCCGGCCCTCTCGCACGGCGTCCTGTTCGGAAGCGCCGGGACGGGCCGGATCTCCAGCGCCGCCCGTGCCGACTACGCCGAGGCCGCCGCCGTGGTGCTCACCGGCGCTCAGACGGCCGGACGCATCTACGAACTGGCGGGAGACGAGGCCTACACCCTGCCCGATTTCGCGGCGGAAGCCGCGCGGGCTTCCGGCCGGCCGCTCCGCTACCAGGATCTCCCACCCGCGGACTACGCGGCGGCTCTCCTCGCGGCAGGCCTTCCGGAAGGCGTCGCGCGCCTCCTCGCGGATTCCGATGCCGGCGCCGCCCGGGATGCTCTGTACGAGGACGGCCACGCCCTGAGCGATCTGATCGGCCGGCCGACGACGCCCTTCGCCACCGTCATCGCCGAGGCCGTTGCGTAAGGTCTTCGGCAAAGTCGGCAGGACATCGTTCACCGCGCGAAGGAGCCGCAAGAGATTCCGGCTGGTCCACCAGCAAACAAGCGGAACGGTTTCTCGATGAACGCCGTTGTGGCAACAGAATTTCCTGAAGGGAGATGTTCATGCGCAACCCCATCATCGCCGCTCTCACCCTGGCAACGCTGTTCGGCGCTTCGGCCGTGCAGGCGGAGACCACGGTCATCCGCCGCGATGCGCCCGACACCGTCGTTGTCGACCGTCCGTCCACCGAGAGCCGCACGGTCGAGCGCCGGGAATCCAGCGACGGGTGCTCCTCGAAGACCGTGACCAAGGAGAACGATCTCGGCGACCGCAAGACGGTCACCAAGGAGAGCTGCGACTGAACCCAGCGTCCGAGTTCGGATGGCTGCAACGCCCGCTCCGGTCCAACCGGGGCGGGCTTTCGCGTTTCAGAGGGTCTTTTCGTAGCGCCAGGCTTCCATGCCATCCTCGTAGTAATCCGGGATGGCGGCGAAGCGCGTGTAGCCCCGCCGTTCGTAGAGCCGGATTCCGGCACCGTTGTCGGCTCGGACCTCGAGGCGCAGGCGTGCGCAGCCATGAGAGCGCGCATCCGCTTCGGCGGCATCGAGGACGAGGCTGCCGAGCCCGAGACCGGCCCGCGCCGGGGACACGGCGATGGAAGAGAGGCGAGCGCTGCGGCTGCCGCGTCGGCGCTCGAGGGTGGCGGAGCCCACCAGGGTTGCCTGCCCCGCCGCGTCGTGGGTGAGCGCGACGAGAAGCGACATGCTGGCCGAGCGGATCGCGTGGCGGATCGCCCGCCGCTCGGCACGGTCGCTGGCGAAGGCGGCGTGTTCGAGGGCCACCAGGGCGTCGAGGTCGGCCAGGGTCGCGGGGCGGATCTCTACCACCGGCGCCGGATCGGGCTGGATCGAGGGCGCCCTCACCGGGCCGTCCAGGGATAGACCCAGGTTTCCGACAGGGCACGGCCGGAGGCCCGCAGGAAGACGCGCAGGTCCGTCGCCTGGCCCGGCGCCTCCAGGGTCACGTCGAGAGCGGCCCGCAGGCCGCGGATATGCGGGTTCGGCGTCACCGAACTGTGCGTGATGTGGCCGGTGGAGGTGCTGGCCACCACCTCCACCCGGCTCGGATCGGCGCGATAGTAGTCGAGGTCGCCGCCGGCGAAATCCACGAGGAAGCGCCGCGTCAGGCCGCCCTTGGCCTCTTCGGCCTTGGCGGTGCCGCTGGCCATTGGGGCGACGCTGAACGTGTTGATCACGCGCCCCCCCGGATGGAGCGGGGCGCCGCCGACGGCGCGAACCCGGTAGGACATTGGGACCGGCGTGCCCGCCGGATAGGGGTTCGCCGGCCGCCAGCACGCGACGACGTTGTCGTTGGTCTCGGTGTCGGTGGGCAGCTCCATCAACATCACCGCGCCCTCCCCCCAGGGGCCGTCCGGTTCCACAAAATAGCCGGGCCGGCGGTCGTAGGAGGCTTCGAGGTCCTGGTAGGTCTCGAAGGTCCGATCGCGCTGCATCAGCCCGAAGCCCTTCGGGTCGCGGTCGATGAAGCTGGAGATGCGCCGGTCGCGCGGATTGTGCAGCGGGCGCCACAGCCATTCCCCGCTGCCCGCCGCGATCTGAAGCCCGTCGGAGTCGTGAAGCTCCGGCCGGTAATCGTCGGCGTGGCGGCGGTCGTTCTCGCCGATGAAGAACATCGAGGTGAGCGGTGCCAGGCCCACCGTCGCGAGGTCGACCCGCGGGATCAGGGTGGCGCGCACCGCCACGCTGGTCTCGTCACCCGGCGTCACGGTGAACTGGTAGGCGCCGGTGAGCGACGGGCTGTCGAGGAGCGCGTAGAGCGTCAGGGCATCGTCGGCTTTCTCCGGCGCGCCCACCCAGAACTCGCGGAACACCGGAAACTCCTCCGGACCGCCCTGCCCCTCGACGTTGACCGCCAACCCCCGGGCCGAAAGCCCGTAGAGCTGATCGCGTCCGAGGAAGCGATAGTAGCTGGCCCCGAGGAAGACGACGAGCTCGTCGAGCAGGTTCGGCTTGTTCAGCGGCGCATGGATGCGCAGACCGGCGAAGCCGAGATCGACCGGCAACGCCTTGTCGAGCTTGGTGCGCCCCATGTCGTAGAGGCTCGACTGGTAGGGGATTGGCGTCGCCACGCCACCGCGCACGAGGTTCACCGTCACCGGACGGGTGTAGAGGAAGCCGAGATGGAAGAGCTGGAGCCGGAACGGGCTCCCCTCCCCGAGGAAGGCCTTGTCGGGCTTGAAGCGGATGTCGCGCCAGGCGTCGTAGTCGAGCTTGGCGATTGGTGCCGGCAGGGCCGGGACGCGCGGATCATGGGCGACCTTGGCCAGGTCCTGCGCCCGGCGCTCCACGTCGGCGAAGCCGAACGGGGTCTCCGGGCGCCCCTCGCGGCGTTGAGCCCGCGCCTCCCCGGTTGCTGCCAGGAGAGTCGTGGCCGCGAGTCCCTGCACGATTCTGCGCCGGTTGGGTTTTGACATCGTCCTGCGATCCGGTGCGCCTGTGGGAAAACCGTGCGCTTGATGGCCCGTCCGCACGGGCTTGGGAAGGGCCCATCGTCGGCCGGGCGGCGGTGTCCGCGGCGTTTCTGCAACAGCCCAGGAAGACAACCCGGTTTCGGGTGAAAGATCGCGGTTTTCCCTTGTGGGGAGAACACCCTGACCGTATATGCGCCTTGCCCAATTTCGCACGTGCCTGTGGCCGCGTGTCGGTTGGTGGGCATCCGGCCAACTGCCGGACAGCCGCCAGGGGTCTTAAAGGATCGATGGTCGACAGGGTGGATTCCCTCCGGCCGGCATCCAGGTGGCAACACCGGACCCCGACAACAACCGGCAGCCGGAGGCGAAACCGGCGAACCCCGCTCTCCACGGGGGACGCAGCTTAAAGCAACGACGAACGGGCTTTTTTGGTCTCGTCGGCCCTCCAAAGGCCGGCACCGAAGAGGCTTGTTTCTCTTTGCCCGGCGTGCGGTGGGGGTCCTCCCTTCCAATCCAAGGCAGCTTCCGGGTGCTCTCGCGCCCGCTGCGCTTCGCGTGTCTCCAAAGCACGCGGTGCGTCGCGACGCAGCGCCCCCAGACGCCGGACGGCTCACGTCGTCCTGACATTCGACAGCGCGCCCCTTGAGGGCGGCCGCGAACCTGTGGGTTGGAACGACCATGACCGACCGTATCCGCGATTTCCTCCGCGCACGCCGCGACATGGGCCAGGACGAGGGCCCGGTGATGGTGCTCGACCTCGAGGTCGTGCGCGACAACTTCACCGCGTTCGCCCGTGCCCTGCCGGACACCCGGGTATTCTACGCCGTGAAGGCGAACCCGGCCCCCGAGGTCCTGCGCCTCCTTGCCGAGATGGGCTCCTGCTTCGACACGGCCTCGGTGGTCGAGGTGGAGATGGCGCTCGCCGCCGGCGCCACCGCCGACCGCGTCTCCTTCGGCAACACCATCAAGAAGGAGCGCTGCATCACCCGCGCGCTCAAGCTCGGCGTGCGCCTCTTCGCGGTCGATTGCCAGGCCGAGGTCGAGAAGATCGCCCGGGCCGCCGAGGCCGCGGGCGTCGCGGTTACCGATGTGCAGGTGTTCTGCCGCATCCTCTGCGACGGGGCCGGGGCCGAATGGCCGTTGTCGCGCAAGTTCGGCTGCGTGCCGGAGATGGCCGTCGACGTGCTGGAGCACGCCCATCGCCAGGGTCTCACGGCCTATGGCGTCTCGTTCCACGTCGGCTCGCAGCAGGGCAACACCGGTGCCTGGGACGGCGCGCTCGCCTCCGCCGCCGCGATCTTCGAGGAGTGTGCCCTGCGCGGCATCAGCCTGTCGATGGTCAATCTCGGTGGCGGCTTCCCGACCAAGTACCTCAAGGCGGTCCCGGGCGTGGAATCGTACGGCGACGCGATCTTCCGCGCCCTGACCAAGCATTTCGGCAACCACATGCCGGAGACCATCATCGAGCCGGGTCGCGGCATGGTCGGCAATGCCGGCGTGATCGAAGCCGAGGTGGTGCTGGTCTCGAAGAAGTCCGACGCCGAGGACGAGGTGCGCTGGGTCTACCTCGACATCGGCAAGTTCGGCGGCCTCGCCGAGACCATGGACGAGTCGATCCGCTACGCGATCCGCACCGAGCATGACGAGGACCGCATGGCGCCCTGCGTACTCGCCGGCCCGACCTGCGACTCGGCGGACGTGCTCTACGAGAAGGTGCCCTACCCGCTGCCGGTGTCGCTCTCCATCGGCGACAAGGTGCTGATCGAGGGGGCCGGCGCCTACACCACGACCTACGCGGCGGTCGCCTTCAACGGTTTCCCGCCCCTTCAGCAATACGTCATCTAAACGCCGTCACGGTCATGACGCGAATGCCGGGCATTCCCCATGGGGACGCCCGGCGTTGAAACTCTCCACGCCCGTCCCGTTCAGGCCGGCGGCCCCGGCCGCAGCCTGAACGGATTTGTCCTGTCGCCTGCCCAACGTTCGGGAGGGGTGCGGCCTTGGTCCAGATCCGTGATGAAGTGGAAGGCGACGTCGTCGCCCGCGAGCACCTCCTCGACGCCTGCTTCGGCGAGGCACGCCGCCTGAAGACGTCCGAGCGCCTGCGTGAGGGTCGGCTTCCTGCGGAGGGCCTCGCCCTCGCCGCCGAGCACGACGGTCGCGTCGTCGGCACCTGCCGTCTCTGGCATGTCGAGGCGGGTTCCCGGCGTCCGGCCCTGCTGCTCGGGCCGTTGGCGGTCGACCCGGCGATCCAGGGGCTCGGCCTCGGATCGATCCTTATGCGGGCAGCCCTGCGTCGCGCGGAGCGTCTCGGGCACGGCGCGGTGCTGCTGATGGGGGACGCGCCCTACTATGCGCGCTTCGGCTTCTCGGCGGAGCGTGCGGAGGGGCTGTTCATGCCCGGTCCGTTCGCGCGCGAGCGCTTCCTCGGCCTGGAACTGCGTCCCGGCGCGCTGGCCGGCGCACGGGGCATCCTGCGGGCTTCGGGCGCCTGGGATCAGGCGGCGCCCATCCCCTTGGGGCCGGCGGTGACCGAGATCGGCGCGGAGTCCCGACGACGGGTCGCCTGACGGCCGTTCCGGCGCAGCCGCCGGTTAGATCGCAGTGTGATAGTCGGTCTTGGCAGCGAGGTCGCAGCGGCGCTGAAAGGCGGCCTCGTGGCGACGCGTCACCGCACGAAGCAGCGAGGCGGCGAGCGTGATGATGCCGGGATCGCGGTCAATGGGCTCGTCGACCGGAGCGGCGAGGCGCGAGGCGATGAGTGCGAGCATGGCAGATGTCCGTGGCGTCGAAGGGGCGGACGCTTCCTCGTCTAGGGTCGCTCTTGTTCTGTTGCAGTGCAATATCGGTGGGTGGAACCGCACTCGCAATGCGCCGAGATGGGATGTCGCCCTGCGTGCAGGGCATGCGCCCCTTCAATCTTCCGTAAGACTTGGTGCATGGCGCATGACGCGATCGCGTCCTGGCGGTTGACCGCCGGAGCCGCAAACGTCACTGAGCCCGTCGCTTGTTCGTCATTTGCGCCGCCTAAGGCATGCGGTCGCCGTGCGACGACTGAAAACGACACGTCTCTGAGAAGGACATCACGCCCATGACCGAAGCCGCCACCACCTGGCCCGTCCACGGCCGCATCACCGGCCCCATCGTGATGATCGGCTTCGGCTCCATCGGGCGCGGCACGCTCCCGCTGATCGAGCGACACTTCGCCTACGACAAGGCCCGCTTCACGGTCATCGAG
The DNA here is from genome assembly GCF_059816145.1 of Methylobacterium sp. 001424705. NCBI lineage: Bacteria > Pseudomonadati > Pseudomonadota > Alphaproteobacteria > Hyphomicrobiales > Methylobacteriaceae > Methylobacterium > Methylobacterium sp. 001424705. The sequence continues at coordinate 217,748 of NZ_JCBANU010000002.1, forward strand.
CCGTCCGACGCGCACAAGGCCCTGGCCGATCAGCACGGCCTGCGCTTCGAGCAGGTCGCGCTGACCAAGGAGAACTACCGCGAGGTCCTGACGCCCCTCCTCACCGAGGGCGGCGGCCAGGGCTTCTGTGTGAACCTCTCGGTCGACACCTCGTCGCGGGCGATCATGGAGCTGTGCCGCGAACTCGGCGCCTTCTACATCGACACCGTGGCGGAGCCCTGGCCGGGCTTCTACTTCGACAAGACCAAGAGCCAGGGCGACCGCACCAACTACGCTCTGCGCCAGGAGATCCTGGACGCCCGCATCGCGAGCCCCGGCGGCATCACCGCCGTGTCGTGCTGCGGCGCCAATCCGGGCATGGTGTCGTGGTTCGTGAAGCAGGCCCTCCTCAACGTCGCCGGCGATCTCGGGCTGAAGATCTCCGAGCCGAAGGACCGCGCCGGTTGGGCCGCGCTCATGCGCGAGGTCGGCGTCAAGGGCGTCCACATCGCCGAACGCGACACCCAGCGCGCCAAGTCGGCCAAGCCCATGGGCGTCTTCGTCAACACCTGGTCGGTGGAGGGCTTCGTCTCCGAGGGCAACCAGCCGGCCGAGCTCGGTTGGGGCACCCACGAGACCTGGAAGCCGGAGAACGCCCGTGAGCAGGAGAAGGGGTCGCGCTGCGCGATCTACCTGCTCCAGCCCGGCGCCGACACCCGCGTGCGCTCCTGGACGCCGACCGCCCAGTCGCAGTTCGGCTTCCTCGTGACCCACAACGAGGCCGTCTCGATCTCCGACTACTACACGGTGCTGGAGGGCGAGCGCGCCGCCTACCGCCCGACCTGCCACTACGCCTATCACCCGGCCAACGACGCGGTCCTGTCGCTTCACGAGATGTTCGGGAACGGCGGCAAGGTGCAGGAGCAGCACCACATCCTCGACGAGACCGAGATCGTGGACGGCATCGACGAGCTCGGCGTCCTCCTCTACGGCCACGCCAAGAACGCCTACTGGTACGGCTCGCAGCTCTCCATCGAGGAGACCCGGCGCATCGCCCCCTACCAGAACGCCACGGGCCTGCAGGTCACCTCGGCGGTGCTCGCCGGCATGGTCTGGGCCCTGGAGAACCCGGAGGCCGGCATCGTCGAGGCCGACGAGATGGACTTCCGGCGCTGCCTCGAGGTGCAGACGCCGTATCTCGGCCCCGTCGTCGGGGTCTACACCGACTGGACCCCGCTGACCGGCCGCCCGGGCTTGTTCCCCGAGGACATCGACACCAGCGATCCCTGGCAGTTCCGCAACGTGCTCGTGCACGGCTGAGCCACCCTGTCGTCGCGTCCCCGGCACGGCTTCCGCGCCGGGGACGCGAGCGATGCATCGAAGCCCGTTGTGCCCGGGACTGACGGACGGCTACGATGGCGTTGCGCTGCGAGGCGCGCCATCTTCGTCTCCAGCCAGGACTGAGCCGCCCGGTGCCCCACTTCGAAGATTTCTACGCCAACAAGCTGCGCGGTTCGCTCGGGGTGACCGATGCGGAATCGGTCCTCGACCTGCGCGAGACCAATCGTCCGACCGCGGAGGCCTCCCTCGCGGACATGCTGGAACGCAGTCGCTTCGGGAAGGGCAAGACGGTGGCGATCCGCCTGGCTCCACCGCCGGAGGGCGGGGGCGAAACCCTGTTCCAGCCGATCGGGCGCCTGCTCCTCGACGCGAAGCGCAAGGGCCTCGTCGATCGCCTGCAGACCCTCCCGGCCGGCGACGGTCTCGGGTTCTACGTGGCACTATCCGGCAAGGCTGTGCGTTCCTCCGACGGATAACGTCGCGCGACCCCGGGAAACGCCTTGCTCACCCTCGGACACAACACCATCGAGCGCGTCGCTCGATTCGGCTACGGCGCCCGCGGCATCGTCTACTGCATCGTCGGGGGGCTGGCGGTGCTGGCCGCCATCGGCCAGGGCGGCCGTGCCGGCGACAGCGAGAGTGCGCTCCGCTGGGTCCTCGCCGGACCGTTCGGCGTGGTGCTCGTCGGTTTGATCGCGGCCGGGCTGCTGGGATTTGCCGTCTGGCGCTTTATCGAGGGCCTCACCGATGCCGACCGGCGCGGGACCTCGCTGAAGGGCCTGACCGTCCGGCTCGCCCATCTCCTGAGCGCCGCGATCTATACCGGCCTCGCCATCACCGCCGCGAGCCTCGCCCTTGGCCTCGGGCGCGGGGGCGGCGACGCCGCCCAGGATTGGACGGCCTGGCTTCTGGCCAAGCCCTTCGGCCTGTGGCTCGTGGGCCTGATCGGCCTCGGGGTGATGGGGGGCGGTGTCGCCTTCCTGGTCAAGGCGTTCAAGGGCGACGTCACCGATCGCCTGAAGCTCGATGCCGACCATTGCCGCTGGGCCAAGCCCGTGGGCCAGTTCGGGTACGCCGCCCGGGGCGTCGCCTTCCTGATCATCGGCGGGTTCTTCATCGCGGCGGCCTGGTATCAGGCTTCTTCGGAGGTCAAGGGTCTGGCCGGCGCCTTCGCGGCGTTGCGCGCGCAACCCTACGGCTGGGTGCTGCTCGCCATCGTGGCCGCGGGCCACTTCGCCTTCGGCGCTTTCGGCCTCATCCAGGCGCGCTTCCGCCACATCGACGCGCCGGACATCGACCAGACCGACGACGCCGTGGCCGCAGCGATTCGCGCGGTACGCTGACGCTGCTCAGGAACAAATTCAGACCTGCGTCGATTGAGGCCCCAAACTGAAGGATGCGCAGCGACGGCGATGGGTCGAGGCGGCGCGCCTGTCAGAGGGGGGAAGACATCATGCGAATCCATTCGACACGCCTGGTTGGCAGCCTCGTGGCCCTGGGCCTCGGCCTGTCCGCCGCTCCCGCTTTCGCCCAGGGCATCTCCATCGGTCCCGGCGGCGTCCAAGTCGATCCGGGCTACCGCCGCGGCTACGACGATCGCGGCCCGCCGCGCAGCGAGCTGACGCGCGGTGAGGCTGCCCGCATCGCCCGCCGCGAGGGTCTGGTGGATGTCGACGGCGTCGACCGCCGCGGCCCGCGCCTGATCGTCCGCGGTTCGGACCGCCGGGGCGACGACATCTCCGTCGTTCTCGACAGCCGGTCCGGTGACGTGCTCGACGTCCGCCGCTGATCCGGCAGACCGCGACAAAATTCGCATCGGTCGAGGCCCGGCAGGCGATGCCGGGCCTTCGTCATGCCTGGCTGCGGGCGAAGCGTTCCAGACCGTCCCGTGCCGTGCCCGCCGGCGTCCATCCCAGCGATGCCAATCCATCCGCGCGCGCGACGAGGCTGGTCGAGAGGCGGGCATAGGCCGCCTCCTGTCCGGCCATCCGACAGGCGAGCCCCAGCAACACGGACGGCGTCGGCAGAAGGCCGGCGCCTCGTCCGAAGCCGGCCCGCAACGCCGTGACCATCTCGCCCGGCGTCAGCGGGTCGGGCTCGGCCACGATGAGCGGGCGACGCAAGGGACCGGGCGCTTCGAGCGCCACGGCAACCGCCTGCGCCAGCGATTCCACCGAGACGAGGGAGCGGCGGCCCCTGAGGCTGGCGAGGGGCAGCGGCATGGCGGAGCGCGCCAGTTGCAGAAGGGTCGCGACGTTGCCCTTCACGCCGGCGCCATAGACCAGCACGGGGCGCAGGGCGACCCAGTCGAGCCCCGTCTCGGCCAGGGCCGCCTCGGCCGCGAGCTTCGAGCGCCCGTAGGCGTCGGTCGGGGCGGCCAGATCGGACTCCGTCACGATCCCGGCCGCCGAGATCCCGGTCTGCGCCCGAATCGAGGACAGGAAGACGAAGCGTTGGACCCGGGCGCGAACCGCGGCCTCGGCGAGCCGCAGGGTCGCTTCGGTATTGGACGACCGGAAATCGTCCTCGGGCGTGCCCGACATGGTCAGGGACAACCCGGCGGAATGCACCACCGCGTCGACCCCTGCGAGGGCCGCGGCCATGTTCATCGGCCGGGTCAGGTCGCCGACGACGGCGCTGCTCGCGCCCTCCGCGACCTCGACCGGCCGACGGAGCAGGACGCGCACCCGAAAGCCGCGCTGCGACAGGCTTCGCAGCAGGTGCCGCCCGATGAAGCCCGTGGCGCCGGTGAGTGCGATCAGCGGCCCACCCATGGGACGAACCCCTCCTACGGCAGCAGCGCCGTGACCTCGATCTCGACCTTCATCTCGGGACGCAAAAGGCCGGCGACGATCACGATCGTGGCGGCGGGCCGGATTACAGCCAGGATCCGGCCGCAGATCCCGAGTACCGCCTCGGCCTCCGTTCGATCCGTCACGTAGTAGGTTGCCCGCACGATGTCCGCGAGCCCGGCCCCGGCCTGCCCCAGGACGTCGCCGATGGTGCGCCAGCAGGCCTCGGCCTGGTCGGCCGCCGAGACCGGCATCGTCATCGTGGCATAGTCGTAGCCGGTGGTGCCGGCCACGAAGACGATGCCGCCTTGCACCACGGCGCGGGAATAGCCGTAGGCCGACTCGAAGGGCGAGCCGGAGTCGATCAGGCGCCGTGTGCTCATCCGCGTCGCAGCGCCTCCAGAACCTTGGCCCCTGGCCGGCCGGTGGGCGGCATGCCGAGGCTGCGCTCGACCTCCTTGATGGCGTCGCGGGTCTTGGACCCGACCTTGCCGTCCGGCTCGCCGACGTCGAAGCCGCGCTTGGTCAGGCGGGCCTGCAGGTCGCGGCGCTCGGCCCGCGACAGCGGCGGATCGTCGGTGGGCCAGTCGGCCTGGATGCCGCCGCGACCGCGGAGGCGGTCGGAAAGCACCGCGATGGCAAGGCCGTAGGATTCGGCGGCGTTGTAGGAATAGAGCGCGTCGAAGTTCTTCGTCACCAGGAAGGCCGGTCCGTCGATGCCGGCCGGAAGCAGGATACCGGCAGGTCCCTCGCCCGAGAGTGGACGGCCGTCGATGCGGGTGACGCCGAGGGAGGCCCAGTGGGCGATTGCCTTCTTGTTCTTACGCCCCGCCGCGCCGGCACTGAAGCCGCGCGGCACCTTCACCTCGTAACCCCAGGGCTGGCCGTTGTTCCACTTGGCCACGCGCAGGAAGTTCGCCGTGGAGGCGACCGCGTCCGGCACCGAATCGACGAGGTCGCGGCGCCCGTCGCCGTCCCCGTCGACGGCGAGGCGCTGATAGGTTGTGGGCATGAACTGGGTCTGCCCGAAGGCGCCGGCCCAGGAGCCGTTCAACCGGGAGGGATCGATATCGCCGCGCTCGATGATCTTCAGGGTCGCCATCAGCTCGCCCTTGAAGAACTCCTTCCGGCGATGATTGGCGCAGATCAGGGTGGCGAAGGACTGCACCAGCGGCATCTTGCCGAGGTTCTTCCCGAAGTTCGACTCGACGCCCCAGACCGCCGCGATGGTGTGCCGGTCGACGCCGTAGCGTGCCTCCGCATTGGCCAGGGCCTGCGCGTGCTGGCGCATGGCGGCCTTGCCGTCGTCGACGCGCTCCTCGTCCACGAGGGCGGCCATGTAGTCCCAGATCGGCGTCTTGAACTCGGGCTGGGCCTGAGAGAGTTCCAGCACCTTCTCGTCGTAGGTGATCCCGGCCGTCGCCGCCCGGAAGGTCTGGGCCGAGATGCCCTGCGCGGCGGCCTGCGCCTGCAGGCTGCCGAGGCAATCCTGGAAGTCGGCCCGGGCCGGGGCGCAGATCGCCAGGAGGGCCGCGGCCGCTCCGCAGGAGAGGGTCGCCGTCTTACCCGATCGGCCGAATGCCATCGTGTTCTCCGCCAATGCGTTCGTCGAAACTGTGATCGCCGATTCAGGCGATACCAGGGTTAACGAACGGTTGAGGCCGGAGCGGAATGCTCCGGGGCGGTCGCCCTCCGGACCCGGCCACCCCGAGCCCAACCGCGCTGCGATCGAGCGGAGGGCCGGGTTCGCCCGAATTCAGGCGAAGCCGCGCGCGGCGAGCTTCTCTTCGTAGGCGTCGATGGCGGGCGCCCGCTTCAGGGTCAGGCCGATCTCGTCGAGGCCGTTCAGGAGGCTCTCCTTGCGGCCGGGATCGATGTCGAAGTGCAGGGTGCCGCCGTCGGGCCCCTTGATGGTCTGGGCCTCGAGATCTACCGACAGGGTCGCGTTGGAGCCACGCTCCGCATCCTCGAACAGCTTCTCCAGGTCTTCCGGCGAGACTGTGATCGCCAGGATGCCGTTCTTGGCGCAGTTGTTGAAGAAGATGTCGGCGAAGCTCGTGGAGATGACGCAGCGGATGCCGAAATCGGTCAGAGCCCAGGGCGCGTGCTCGCGCGACGAGCCGCAGCCGAAATTGTCGCCGACCACGAGGATCCTGGCGTTGCGGTAGGCCGGCTTGTTCAGGACGAAATCCGGGTTCTCGGAGCCGTCGTCGTGGTAGCGCATTTCCGAGAACAGGCCCTTGCCGAGGCCGGTGCGCTTGATGGTCTTGAGATACTGCTTCGGGATGATCCGGTCGGTGTCGACGTTGATGATCCGCATGGGCGCCGCGACGCCCTCCAGGGTGGTGAATTTTTCCATGATGCCGGTTGCCGTGGTCTCGCGATGCGCGGCGGCCTCTCCCAGGAACGGTCGGGGCGTCGCGCTTGGGCGATATCTAACAGCCAGGGGGCGCCCCTGAAAGACGGGGTCCGCGCGTCTCGCGATCGTCGCGCATCGCGCGTATGCTCCCTGTTCGGCACGACACGAGGGGCGGCGATGACCGAGACCACCAACCAGTTCAAGAAAGCGCCCAAGCGCAAGAAGGAGAAAGCGCGTTCGGTGACAGTGTCGCCCGAGATGCGCCAAGCCTACGCGGACCTGATCAAGCAGAAGGAAGAGCGTGAGGAATACGCAAAACACCTGCCCTCCGAGAAGGGCAGGTGAGGGTCGCTCCGAGCCCGCCCGCCGAAACGGGCAGGCCGTGATGGCTTCAGTCGCCTAGCGCTTTCCGGCCTCGATCACGTCCTCGACCGTGCGCAGGCCGGCGCGGGGGGCGTTGACGAGGCAGGCCATGTTGCCCGGGGCGTGCTGGTTCTTCCACATCTTGGTGTGGGCCTGGGGGATCTTCTCCCAGGGGAAGACCTCGCTCATGCACGGGTCGATGCGCTGGTCGAGGACGAACTGGTTGGCGGCCGAGGCCTGCTTCAGGTGGGCGAAGTGCGAGCCCTGGATGCGCTTCTGGCGCATCCAGACGTAGCGGGCGTCGAAGGTGATGTTGAAGCCCGTGGTGCCGGCACAGAACACGATCATGCCGCCGCGCTTGGCCACCAGGGTCGAGACCGGAAAGGTCGACTCGCCTGGATGCTCGAACACAATGTCGACGTCGTTGCCCTTGCCGGTGATGTCCCAGATCGCCTTGCCGAACTTGCGGGCTTCCTTGAGCCAGGTGTTGTACTCAGGCGAGTTCACCTTCGGCAGCTGGCCCCAGCAGTCGAATTCCTTGCGGTTGATCACGCCCTTGGCGCCCAGGCTCATGACGTAGTCGCGCTTGGAATCGTCGGAGATCACCGCGATGGCGTTGGCGCCAGAGGCGGCGCAGAGCTGCACGGCGAACACGCCGAGACCGCCCGAGGCGCCCCAGACCAGGACGTTCTGGCCCGGGCGCACGGTATGCGGGGCGTGACCGAACAGCATCCGGTAGGCGGTGGCGAGGGTCAGCGTGTAGCAGGCCGCCTCCTCCCAGGTCAGGTGCTTGGGGCGCACCATGAGCTGGCGCGACTGCACCCGGCAGAACTGGGCGAAGGAGCCGTCGCCGGTCTCGTAACCCCAGATGCGCTGGGAGGGGGAGAACATCGGGTCGCCGCCGTTGCACTCCTCGTCGTCGCCGTCGTCGCGGTTGCAGTGGACGATGACCTCGTCGCCGACCTTCCAGCGCTTCACCTTGGCGCCGACCTTCCAGACGATGCCGGAGGCGTCCGAGCCGGCAATGTGGTACTCGCCCTTGTGCACGTCGAAGGGCGAGATCGGCTCGCCGAGGCCCGCCCAGACGCCGTTGTAGTTCACGCCGGCGGCCATGACGTAGACCAGCACCTCGTCGTCGCCGATTTCCCAGACGGGCAGAACCTCGAGCTGGTGCGACTGCTCGGGCGGCCCGTGCCGCTCGCGCCGGATCGCCCAGGCGTACATCTTCGCCGGCACGTGCCCGAGGGGCGGCACTTCGCCCATCTCGTACAGGTCCTTCAGTTCCGTCGTGCTCGACGCAGCGCTCGCGGCCATCTTGGCTCTCCCCGTCACTTCTTGTGCTGCTCGCTATATCGGCGAACCGAGAGCCGTCCAAGAGCCCGAACCGCCAAGAATCTTTTCGGCTGAGGCCAAGAAACCTTCACGCCCACAAGAAGAGGCCACTTCTTGAGCCGACGGCATCCTGTATTCAATATTCTCGTGACGCACCGGGCCTTTAGCGCCCTTCGTACACAGGCTTATCTGCCCGTGGCCCACCTCCCGACGATCTGCCGCCCGCGGCAGCGCCGCGATACGGCCCGACGCCGGCTTGTACCAATGTCCAATTCGCGGATGTGCGACGGGGCTACCCGACCCACCCAGCTTTGCGAAGTTGTCCACAGGTCGCTGGGACCGTCCCCGGAAGGCCGGGCTGCGGCATCAGGGTTGGACCGCACGGTCCCCCCGATGGGCGGCACGTTTCCGTGCGTTCGAGGGCGTCGACGAGACCGCGCGGACCTGGGCTGCCGCGGATGGTCTTTGGTGCTGATGACGTGGCGAACGCGCTTCGCTAGGGTGCGCCGCAAGTGATCGACAGCAGTCAAATGCAATTTGAGATCACATCAAATTCAGTCTTGAGGGAGTGTTCCGGGATGAGCGGACAGGCAGCGGTCGCCGAGACCAAGCGCGACAAGCCGTGGATCATCCGCACCTATGCGGGTCATTCCAATGCCAAGGAGTCGAACGCGCTCTATCGCGGCAACCTGGCCAAGGGACAGACCGGCCTCTCGGTGGCCTTCGATCTGCCGACCCAGACCGGCTACGACCCCGACCACGAGCTCGCCCGGGGGGAAGTCGGCAAGGTCGGCGTGTCGATCGCGCATCTCGGCGACATGCGGACCCTGTTCGACCAGATTCCGCTGCAGCAGATGAACACCTCGATGACGATCAACGCCACGGCGCCGTGGCTGCTGTCGCTCTATCTCGCGGTGGCCGAGGAGCAGGGCGCGCCGTTCGCAGGGCTTCAGGGCACCACCCAGAACGACATCATCAAGGAATACCTCTCGCGGGGCACCTACGTGTTCCCGCCCGCGCCGTCCCTCCGGCTGACCAAGGACGTGATCCTGTTCACGACCAAGGAAGTGCCGAAGTGGAACCCGATGAACGTCTGCTCCTACCATCTGCAGGAGGCCGGGGCGACGCCGGTGCAGGAACTGTCCTACGCGCTCGCCATCGCCATCGCGGTGCTCGACACCGTGCGCGACGACCCCGATTTCGACGAGGCCAGCTTCGCCGACGTGTTCAGCCGGATCTCGTTCTTCGTGAACGCGGGCATGCGGTTCGTCACCGAGATCTGCAAGATGCGGGCGTTCTCCGAGCTTTGGGATGAGATCGCCCAGGAGCGCTACGGCATCACCGATCCGAAGAAGCGGATCTTCCGCTACGGCGTTCAGGTGAACTCGCTCGGACTGACCGAGCAGCAGCCCGAGAACAACGTCCACCGCATCCTCATCGAGATGCTGGCCGTGACCCTGTCGAAGCGGGCGCGCGCCCGCGCGGTGCAGCTGCCGGCCTGGAACGAGGCCCTCGGCCTGCCGCGCCCCTGGGACCAGCAATGGTCGATGCGCATGCAGCAGATCCTCGCCTTCGAGACCGACCTCCTGGAATACGACGACATCTTCGACGGCTCGAAGGTCATCGACGCCAAGGTCGAGGCCCTGAAGGCCGAGACCCGTCAGGCTCTCGAAGAGATCGGCGGCATCGGTGGCGCCGTGGCGGCGGTTGAGACCGGCGCCCTCAAGCGCGCCCTGGTGGAATCCAACGCCCGGCGCATCTCGGCCATCGAGGCCGGCGATCAGGTCGTGGTCGGCGTGAACAAGTTCCAGGCCGGCGAACCCTCGCCCCTCACCGCCGGCGAGGGCGCGATCTTCACCGTCTCCGAGACGGTGGAGATGGAGGCCGAGCAGCGCATCCGCGAGTGGCGGTCCAAGCGCGACGGCAAGGCGGTGGAGACCGCCCTCGACGCGCTCGAGGCTGCGGCGCGCTCGGGCGCCAACATCATGCCGGTCTCGATCGCGGCGGCGAAGGCCGGCGTCACCACCGGCGAGTGGGGCGGGCGCCTGCGCCAGGTCTTCGGCGAGTACCGCGCCCCCACCGGCGTCACCCTGGAGACCATCTCCTCGGGGGCGGCCCAGGACGCCAAGCTCCTGATCGCCGATCTCGGCGAGCGTCTCGGCGAGACCCCGAAGCTGGTGGTCGGCAAGCCCGGCCTCGACGGCCATTCCAACGGCGCCGAGCAGATCGCGCTGCGCGCCCGCGACGTCGGCTTCGACGTGACCTACGACGGCATCCGCCAGACCCCGGCCGAAATCGTCGCCAAGGCCAAGTCGACCGGCGCCCACGTGGTCGGCCTGTCCATCCTCTCGGGCAGCCACGTGCCGCTGGTGCGGGACGTCCGGGCCAAGATGCGCGAGGCCGGCCTCGACCACATCCCGCTGGTGGTCGGCGGCATCATCTCGCCCGACGACGAACTGGTGCTCAAGAACATGGGCGTCACGGCGGTCTACACCCCGAAGGACTACGTCCTCGACACCATCATGGTGGGCATCGCCAAGGTGGTGGAGCGCGCCCTCGACAAGCGCGCCGCCGAGCAGGCCGACGCCAAGGCCGGCATCGCGGGCGCGACCCCGCGCGGCGACACGTCTGAAAGGGTGTTCTGACGAACCACGCTCACGCGTCGCCCTCCTGCATGACGCAGAGGGCGCCGCGCTCCGGGCGCGCCCGGACGGGAGCGTGATCGCTCCCGGCGCCGCGGGGCGACGGCGGTCGGCCCTCCGCCCGTCAGGCCTTGCCCACGTAGCGGTCGCGCCCCGCGCCCAGGCTGCACAGGAAGGCGCCGGCCGCGATGGTGCAGAACAGGACCGTCGAGGCGGCCCAGGTGCCCGTCAAGTCGTGCGCCAGCCCGAAGCTCAAGGGCCCGAGGGACGCCACCGTATATCCGACGCTCTGGGACATCGCCGCGAGGCTGCCGGCGGTGGCCGGATCGCGGGCGCGCAGGACGATGATCGTGAGGCCGAGGCCGAACAGGCCGCCGAGGCCGGCTCCGAGCAGCATCCCGATCGGCAGGGCCCAGGCGAGCGGGCCGTAGACCAGGGCGACGAGGGCCAGCACGCAGAGGGCGAGCAGGCCCGCCGCGAAGCCCCGCTGATCGCGGACCCGGGCCGCGAAGGACGGCACCAGGAGCGCGGCCGGCGCCTGCCCGATGCTCATCAGCGAGGACACGAAGCCCGCTTCCACCGCGCTGAGCCCCCGATCGTGCAGCACCAGGGGCAGCCAGCCGAACATGATGTAGGCCAGCGACGATTGCAGGCCCATGAAGCCGGTGACCTGCCACGCGAGACGATCGCGCCATAGGGAGATCCGCCGCGCCGCGCCGGGGGCGGTCTCAGGTGCCCGGGCGAAGGGGGCCCAGGCGAGGGTGGCCGCTAGGGCAGGCACGGCCCAGAGGGCGAGCGCGGCGGGCCAGCCGCCGAGCCCGTCGGCGAGGGGCACCGACAGGCCTGCGCCCGCCGCGGCGCCGAGGCAGAGCACCATGGTGTAGAGACCGGTGACGACGCCCGTCAGGCCCGGGAAGTCGCGCTTGACCAGGCCCGGCAGCAGCACGCCCGAGAGACCGATCCCAAGGGCGGCGAGGCAGGCGCCAACGAAGAGCGGTCCCAGCCCCCCGAGGCCGCGCAGGCCGGAGCCGAGGGCAATTACCGCCACGGCGAGGAGCACGCCGCGATCGGAGCCGAGGCGCCGCATCACCCAGGGGCCGAGGGTGCAGGCGAGGCCGATGCAGAGCACCGGGAGCGTGGTGAGCAGCGCCGCCCCGGCCGCACTCAGGGCCGTCTCGGCGCGGATGCGCTCGAGGAGCGGGCCGACGGTCGTCAGGGCCGGACGCATGTTGAAGGCGACCAGCATGATGCCGAGACCGAGCAGGATCGGGCGGGCCGTGATCCGTAGGGTGGTCTTCACGCGCTTCGCCGCCGTGCCGCCAGGAGGGTCAGGAAGCATCCGACCCAGACCAGTCCGAAGGGCAGGTCGCCGAGGCGGGCATAGAGGGTCCGGCCCGGCAGGCGCGCCGGAAGATCGGCGTCGAGGACGCCCTCGACGCCCAGCGGCAGGCTGGCTGTGATCCGGCCATGGGCGTCGAACACGGCCGAGATGCCGGTATTGGCGTCGCGGACCAGGGGGAGCCCTTCCTCCACGGCGCGCAGACGCGCCTGGGCGAGGTGCTGGCGCGGCCCCGGCGTGTCGCCGAACCAGGCGTCGTTGGTGAGGTTGAGGATCAGCCCCGGCACCGGCGGCGGACCGTTCGGCGTCGCGCCGGGCACGATCGCCCCCGGAAAGATCGCCTCGTAGCAGATCGTCGCCGCCACCGGCGGCAGGCCCGGCACGGTCATGATCCGCTGGGTCGCCCGGTCGCCCGCCGTGAAGCCCCCCGGAATCGAGACGAACTGCCGGATGTGCAGGGCGCGCAGGGTCGCGTCGAGGGGGCCCGGCAGGTACTCGCCGAAGGGGACCAGGTGGACCTTGTCGTAGATGTCGCCGAATTTCGGTCCGGCGGAGAGCGTCAGGATGCTGTTGAAGAAGCGCGGCCGCTCGTCGCCCACCGGCACCTCGGCCCGGGCCGCGCCGGTGATGAGCTGCTTGCCCGGCGGGAACGCGGCGGCGATCCGGGCCAGGGCCTCGGGGTCGCGCTGGATCAGGAACGGGAAGGCGGATTCCGGCCAGATCACGTGGGTGACGTCGGCGATGCCGGTGCGGTCGGGCGCGGCGGCACGGTCGCTGAGCTCGAGGTAGCGGTCGAGGATGTCCTGACGGTTCTCGGGCCGGAACTTGGCGTCCTGGTTCAGGTTCGGCTGGACGAGGCGCAGGCGCACGCCCTGGACCACCGGATCCGCGGCGGCCGGCACCCGCCGGGCGCCGAAGCCCGCGAGCCCCGCGAGGGCGAGAGCGGCGAGGCCGAGGGGAACGAAGCGGCCGCGCCACGTCTCGGCGACCGCCAGGGTCGCGGGCGCGGCCGCGACGAGGATCGCCAGGACGGTCAGGCCGTAGAGGCCGACCACGGCCGCGCCCTGCATCAGCCAGAGGTTCTGGCCGAGCGCCATGCCCAGGGTGTTCCAGGGGAAGCCGGTGAAGAGATGCCCGCGCAGCCACTCGGAGGCGGAGAGGCCGAGCGCGAGGCTGACGAGGCGCAGCGCCCCCCGCGACCAGAGCAGGCGGGCCAGCGCGAAGCCGAAGGCGTAGAACAGGGCGAGCACCGCCGGCAGGCCGACGACGCCGAGGGGCAGGGCCCAGAGGAATTCCTCGGCCTCCACCAGGAAAGCGGAGCCGAGCCACCACAGGCCGGCGGTGAGGTAGCCGAAGCCCCAGGCCCAGCCGATCACCGCGCTCGCGAGAACCGCGCCGCGGGTGGCCCGGCGCCCCGTGGCAGCTCCGTCGACGAGCCAGACGGCGACGCTCAGGGAGACCACGAGAGCGGGGAACAGCCCGAAGGGCGGCATGGCGAGGGCGCCCAGCGCGCCGGAGGCCATCGCGACGGCGAGGCGGCGCCAGCCGGCGGTCAGCATCACCCACTGGGCCAGGGCGGCGAGCGGTCCCGTCGCCGGACCGCGCCCGGCGCGGTCCGCGAGGATCGAGGTCATGCCGACTCCGTCACGCGGCCGGCGATTCGGGCGCGGGCTTCGGGGCGGGCAGCGCCAGGGGCACCACCGCGGTGATGCGGGCGTCGCCGCGCTGCAGGCGCAGGCGCTTCACCCGGCGCGGATCGGCGTCGAGCACCTCAAATTCGAGATCGCCCGGCCCGCTGATGAGCTCGCCGCGCGACGGCACCCGCCCCGCGAGGGTCACGATCAGGCCGCCGATGGTGTCGATCTCCTCGGCCATCTCGCCCACCGCCGCTACGAGGTCGACACCGCTCGCGGCCGAGACCTCGGCGAGGCCGGCCCGGGCATCGGCCACGAAGACGTCGCCCTCCCCGTCGACGCGCTGGACGAGGTGTCCCTCGGCGACGTCGTGCTCGTCCTCGATGTCGCCCACCACCACCTCGATCAGATCCTCGATCGAGATCAGGCCGTCGGTGCCGCCGTACTCGTCGATGACGAGGGCCATGTGGGTGCGGGTCGCCTGCATCCGCACCAGAAGGTCGATGGCCGGCATCGAGGGCGGCACGAACAGCACGGGGCGCTGGATGCGGGTGGCGGCCAGGGTGGCCGAGAGGTCGACATTGGCGAGGTTGAGGGTGCGCAGGGCCCGCGCGCCCCGCCGCGCCCGGGGCGGCAGCACGGGGGCGGCCTCGCCCTCGGTCGCCGGGGCCGCGGGCGGCGTGCGACGGCTGCCGGCCTCAGCCCGGGCCGCGATGTGGTCGACGAAGTCGCGGATGTGGACCATGCCGCGGGGGTCGTCGAGGGTCTCGCCGTAGACCGGCAGGCGCGAATGCCCGGCCGTGCGGAACAGCTTCAGGAGATCGCCGAGGCTGGTCTCCATCGACACCGCGACGATGTCGGCCCGGGGGATCATCACGTCGTCGACCCGCACCTTGTGCAGGCCGAGGACGTTCTTGAGCATGGCGCGTTCGAGGGGCGAGAACGCGTTCTCGCCGGTGTCGGGCTCGGCCAGCGCGTCCTCGATGTCGTCGCGCAGCGAATCGCGTGGACGAAGGTGGAAGACGTGCAGGAGGCGGTCGTACCAGGGCTCGCGGGCCTGGCTCTCACCGTCGCCGGAACTGGGCGCGGCCTGGGCCGCGCCGCGACTTCGATCGTTTGTCATGTCTCTCTGATCTGGAGTGTCAGGCGGGATCGCCGCTCACGGGGCCGCTCGCTCGGCAGGCGGTTCTGCCGAAGAGGGGTCGGGCGCATAGGGATCGGGCACGCCGAGGGTACGGAGGGCCGCGACCTCGAGGGCTTCCATCGCGTCGGCATCCGCCTCGCCGGTCTCGTGGTCCTGACCAAGGAGGTGAAGGGTGCCATGGACGAGGAGATGGGCCAGATGATCGCTGAGCGGCTTCGACTGCTCCGCACTTTCGCGCAGCATCGTGTCATACGCAAGAACCACGTCGCCCAGGGGCACCGGCATGCCCGCATGGGCGGGTTGCGCCGGCGCCGGGAAGGACAGCACGTTGGTGGGCTTGTCCTTGCCGCGCCAGGTTCGATTCAGGTCCTGAACCACCGCGTCGGTGGCCAGCAGGATGCTGATCTCGACCGGCCCCTCGGGCGGCGCGGGGGCCACGGCGAGGCCGGCCTCGACGGCCCGAATCACGAAGGCTTCGAGGTCGGGCGCGACGCTCTCCCAGCGCGGGTCCTCGATCGCGACGTCGATCTCCGCCTCGCCGGCGCGGCCGGCGCTCACGACAGCGGCCTCCGGCGCGAGACCGTCTGGCGGTCGGCGTCGCCCTCCCCGTGGGCCGCGGCCTCGTAGGCGGTGACGATGCGGCGCACGAGGTCGTGGCGCACCACGTCGACGTCCCGGAAGGTGATGCGGCCGATGCCCTCGACGCCGTCGAGGACGCGCACCGCCTCGACGAGGCCGGATTTCTGGCCCGGCGGCAGGTCGATCTGGCTGGGATCACCGGTGATGATCATGCGGGAATTCTCACCGAGGCGGGTGAGGAACATCTTCATCTGCATGGACGTGGTGTTCTGCGCCTCGTCGAGGAGCACCACGGCGTTGGTCAGGGTGCGGCCGCGCATGAAGGCGAGGGGCGCGATCTCGATGACGCCGGTCTGCAGGCCGCGGTCGACGTGGCGGGCCTCCATGAAGTCGTAGAGGGCGTCGTAGATCGGCCGCAGGTAGGGGTCGACCTTCTCGCGCATGTCGCCGGGGAGAAAGCCGAGACGCTCGCCGGCCTCCACGGCGGGGCGCGACAGGATCAGGCGCTCCACGTGCCCCTGTTCCAGCAGCGACACGGCGTAGCCAACGGCGAGCCAGGTCTTGCCGGTGCCGGCCGGCCCTTCGGCGAAGACGAGCTCGTGGCTGCGCAGGGCCTTGATGTAGGCGTCCTGCGCCGCGTTGCGGGCACGCACCGCGCCGCGCTTGCGGGTGGCGAGCTGGTCGAACACGGCCCGGTCGGGCTCGGCGCTGACCTCCGCCGCCGGGAACAGGTTGCCCTGCTGCGTCGTCTCGTGGATCGCCCCGTCCACGTCGCCGAGGGTCAGGGGCAGGCCGCTCGCCTTCACCCGGGCATAAAGCCGCTCAAACACCTTGCGGGCCTTCTCGGCCGCCTCGACGCCGCCCTTGACCACGAGGTGGTTGCCGAGCGCGGTGGCGGTCACGGCCAGGCGCCGTTCGATATGCGCGACGTTCTGGTCGTACTGGCCGAAGACCAGGCTCGCGAGTCGATTGTCGTCGAAGGTCAGGGAGACCTCCTCGGTCTCGACCAGGCCCTCGATCCGCGCCGCCGGGCCGCGCCCGCGCAACGCGCCACCGCGTCCACTCGACCCTTCAGATCCCGGCACGCCGTCGTCCTTCATTCATTACAGGGGGTCCGCGCCAACCGTCCGAGGCCGCATCGCAGCGCAGATGATTCCGAGATGGTCGCCCGGGGCGCGCCGGACAGGGGCGGATCGGCGCGGCGTATCGACCGACGGGGCCGGAACGCGCCCTCAAGCCGCCGCCGCCGTGCCGCCGAGGGCCTCGCCGAAGAGGCTGTTCGAGCCGGCGCGGATCACCCGCACAGGAACGACGGTGCCGATGGTGGAGGCCGGCGCGTCGAACTGGACCGGCAGGAGATGGGGCGTCTTGCCGGCGACTTGGCCGGGATGGCGTCCGGCCTTCTCCACCAGCACCTCGACCACGTGCCCCACCGCGGCTGCGTTGAAGGCGTGGCGCTGCGCGTCGAGGAGGGTCTGGAGCGCGGCGAGGCGCTCGGACTTCACGGCTTCCGGCACGGCATCGGCGCTGTCGGCCGCCGGGGTACCGGGGCGCGGGCTGTACTTGAAGGAGAAGGCGCTGGCGAAGCCGATCTCGCGCACCAGCCGCATCGTGTCCTCGAACTCGGCGTCCGTCTCACCGGGGAAGCCGACAATGAAGTCGGAGGACAGGGCGATGTCGGGCCGGGCCGCGCGCACGCGCTCGATGATTCGGCGATAGGCGTCGCCGGTATGCTTGCGGTTCATCGCCTTGAGCACCCGGTCGGAGCCCGACTGCACCGGCAGGTGCAGGTAGGGCATCAGGGCCGGCAGGGTGCCGTGGGCGGCGATGAGGTCGTCGTCCATGTCGTTGGGATGGCTGGTGGTGTAGCGCAGGCGCAGGAGGCCCGGGAGGCGCTCCAGGGCGCGCATCAGCGCCGGCAGGGTCGCGCTCCCGCCGTCCTGGCCCAGGCCATGATAGGCGTTCACGTTCTGACCGATGAGGGTGATCTCGCGGACGCCGCCGCGCACCAGCTTCTCGGCCTCGGCCAGGATCGCGTCCACGGAACGCGAGACCTCGGCGCCGCGGGTATAGGGCACGACGCAGAAGGCGCAGAACTTGTCGCAGCCCTCCTGCACGGTGAGGAAGGCCGTGACCCCGTGGGTGCGGCGGGCCGGCAGGTGGTCGAACTTGTCCTCGACCGGAAACTCGGTGTCGACCACGCGCTTCGTGGCCGAGCGCGCCAGCAGGTCCGGCAGGCGGTGATAGTTCTGCGGGCCGACCACCACGTCGACGGTGGGGGCGCGGGCCAGGATCTCGGCCCCTTCCGCCTGGGCAACGCAGCCGGCGACGACGATCCGGGTCTTGTGCCCGGCCTGGGCCCGCTCACCCTTGAGCACCCGCAGCCGGCCGAGCTCGGAATAGACCTTGTCGGCGGCCTTTTCGCGGATGTGGCAGGTGTTCAGGATGACGACGTCCGCCTCCTCCACCGCGTCGGTCGCCGCATAGCCTTCGGCACCCAGCACGTCCGCCATCCGGGCGGCGTCGTAGGCGTTCATCTGGCAGCCGTAGGATTTGACGTAGGCTTTCTTCAACGGTCCGATTCCGGTGACAGCACTTCCGCGCCGCGCATAGCACGGTTCGTCTGCGGCGTCGCGATCCCTCGCCCCTGCGATGCGCCATCCTTGATGCAGGGGCGTATCCGGGGACCCGACCAGACCGGCCCCAGGGGTGGCCGGCCGGTGACGCCGCGCTGGAGTGCGGCGCGCACCGAGGCCTCCGCCAGGGCGGTGGCGCGCTTGCGATCCGTGCCGGCCTCGACGGCGATCGGCGCGCCCCAGACCACGTGGACGTCGATGGGGCCGCCGTCGAAGAAGGCGGCGAGATGGGGCGCCAGCTCCATGTCCCCGTACCAGGCCACCTCCGGGCGCTGATGGCGGACGAGCGGCAGGCCGTTGCGGCGGGGATAGGTGATGGCGAGCGGCTGGAGCCGGATGCGGGCGGGGCCCTCCCCGGCGACCGCCGCGCGGGCGGCGCCGACCAGCGAGGAGCGGAACGGCAGCAGCCGGGTGCCGTCCCCGGTGGTGCCCTCCGCGAAGAGCACGATGAGGTCGCCGCGGCCGAGGCGCAGCGCCACCGTGGCGTTGACGGCGGCGGTGTCGGCCCGGCGCGCCCGGTCGATGAACACCGTGCGCTGCAGCCGCGCCAGGGTCCCGATGACGGGCCAGCCGGCGATCTCGGACTTCGCCACGAAGGACAGCGGCCGCAGGGAGCCCAGGACGATGATGTCGAGCCAGGAGACGTGGTTCGCCAGCACGAGCGCCGGTTCATCCGCCGCCGGCGGCGAGCCGCTCTGGGTCACCCGCAGGCCGAACAGGGCGACGAACACCTGGTGGAACAGCACCGGCATCCAGGCCGCGATCCGGCCGCGTCCGAAGCGCAGGCTGAGGAGGTGAGGCCCCACGATGACGAGGAAGACCACGGCGCAGAGCGCCAGGCGGCAATACGCGCCGAGGCGGGACATCGGCTGGCTAGCGTGCGCCGGGTGGCGTCACGCCAGCACCGCCGTCATGGTCAGGGCGGTCGCGCGGGTTCCGTCGGCCCGGGTGTAGTAGCCCGTCCGCTCGCCCACCTGCCGGAAGCCGTGGCGCGCGTAGAGCTTCAGGGCCGGCGCGTTGCCCTCGTCGACCTCGAGGTGGACCGTCCGGACGCCGGACTGGACGAGGTGCTCGAGATGGGCGGCGACGAGCTTGTGCGAGAGGCCGCCGCCGCGGGCGGCGGGCGCCAGCACGACGGTGAGGATCTCGGCCTCGTCGGCCGCCCGGCGCGACAGGACGAAGCCCTGGATCGCGCCGTTCTTCCACAGGGCATGCGCCTCGGTCGAGCGCTCGCACAGCATGCGCTCGAACTCGTGCGCGTCCCAGGGCCGCGCGAAGGCGGTGGCGTGGATGCGCGCCAGGGCCCGCGCCTGGCCGGAATCCCGCAGCAGCGTGACGTAGGGCGCCGTGCCCCAGGCTTCCCACCAGGCGGACCAGATCTCGAAGGGCCAGAACGGCGTCAGCGAACGGGTCATCGGCGGGCGAGCCTCGCGTGGTCTTGCGGCTGGGCGTCGGGACCGCGGAGGTAGAGGGGACGCGCCAGCGCCTGGGCGGGGTCCGCCAGCATGCCGAGCGAGGCGACCCAGGCGATCTCGGCCGCGCCGGTGCCAGCGACCGCCACGTCGAGGCCCCGGGCCTTCGCCGCCTGGGCGACCAGGGGCGCGCCGGAGCCGACGAGGGTGACGACGCCGTCGAGCATCGCCGCCGCCTCGGTCACCGGGAGGTGGCTCGGCGGCACGACGATCCCGTCCGTCATGCTCATCGCCTGAAGGTAGACCGATCCGTGCCGGGCATCGATCGCGGCCACGATCAGGCCCTCGCCGTTCTGGGCGAGCAGGGGCGCCAGCAGGGCCGACAGGGTGGTGACGCCGACCACGGGGATGCCGGTGGCCAGCCCCACGGCCCGGGCCGCAGAGAGCCCCACCCGCAGGCCCGTGTAGCTGCCCGGCCCGACCGTCACGGCGACACGGTCCAGGTCTTCGAAACCGCCCTCGGCCCGCGCGACGACCCGCTCGATCATCGGCAGCAGCGCCTCCGCATGGCCGCGGCCGAGGACCATCGACTCGTGCGCGAGGAGATCGTCGGTCGAATCCGAGGCGATGCAGACGGAACAGGCGTCGAGCGCCGTGTCGATGGCGAGGATACGCAAACTCACTCCCGATCGTGCCACACCCCCGGACCGCGCGAAGGCGTCCGGGGCCACGACTTTAAGACAAAAACGGCCGCTCCGTCAGGGCGGAGCGGCCATCGTGGAGAAATTCGGGCGAACCTGTTGCGGCTTTGCGTCGGCCCGCCGGAATGTCGGGCCTCAGATCGCCTGGACTTCGCGGATCTCCGGCAGGAAGTGGCGGAACAGGTTCTGCACGCCGTTGCGCAGGGTCGCGGTGGAAGACGGGCAGCCCGAGCAGGCGCCCTTCATCTCCAGGTAGACCACGCCTTCCTTGTAGCCCCGGAAGGTGATGTCGCCGCCATCGCTGGCCACGGCGGGGCGCACGCGGGTCTCGAGCAGGTCCTTGATCGTCTCGACGGTCTCAAGGTCGGCCGGGTCGAAGAACTCCTCGGCGTCGTCGCTGCCGGCGACGTGACCCTCGGCCAGGGGCGGGGCGCCGGACTGGAAGTGCTCCATGATGGCGCCGAGAACGGCCGGCTTCACCTGCGGCCAGAGGTTGTCGTCCTCGGCCTTGGTGACCGAGATGAAGTCGTGACCGAGATAGACGCCCGAGACGCCGGGCACGTCGAAGAGCCGGCTCGCCAGGGGCGAGCGGGCGGCGGCCTCGGAATCGCGCGCCTCGAAGGTGCCCTCGGGCAGGACGACCCGGCCGGGCAGGAACTTCAGGGTGGCGGGGTTCGGGGTGGCTTCGGTCTGGATGAACATGGTGGACAGGATCCTCGTCCGCTGCGCCGGTTCAAGGCCGGCCGGGAATGGCGGCGGACGTCCCCGCCGCACCCTCCATGTGGACCGCGCGCGGGATTTTCTCAACCGCGTCCGCGCCACGCCGCCCGCGCGGGGGGGGGCATCCACCGGCCATTGGACAAGGGGCCGCACCTCGTGTAAGGCCCGCCTCAACTCAAAACAGGATGCCGAAATCCTGACGCACGCGGTCCCATCCGGGGGCCTCGGGCGCGCACCGGCAGGAACTTGACCATGAACATCATCCAGCAGCTGGAGCAGGAGCAGATCGCTTCGCTCGGCAAGACCATCCCCGATTTCCAGCCCGGCGACACGGTGACCGTGAACGTCAAGGTGAAGGAAGGCGAGCGCACCCGCGTGCAGGCCTACGAGGGCGTGTGCATCGGCCGCTCCGGCGGCGGCCTCAACGAGAGCTTCACCGTCCGCAAGATCTCCTACGGCGAGGGCGTCGAGCGCGTGTTTCCGCTCTACTCGCCGCTGATCGATTCGATTGCCGTCGTCCGTCGCGGCAAGGTGCGTCGCGCCAAGCTGTACTACCTGCGCGACCGTCGCGGGAAGTCCGCCCGCATCGTCGAGCGCGCCGACCGCCCCGCCGAGAAGGCCGCCAAGGCCGATGCCTCGAAGGCGAACAAGGACGCCCGCAAGGCCGAGAAGGCCGCCAAGAGCGCCGCGAAGACCGCCGCCGAGTAAGATTTGGGGTGAGACCCGGGCGGCGCATTGCGCCCCCGCCCCCCGCCATCAGGCCCGCTCGAGCGATCGAGCGGGCCTTTTTTCGGTTTCGGCGATCAGGCCTGCGCGACCGCGGGGTGCGCCGCGATCGTCCAACCGCTGGCCGCCCAGCCCTGCCGGGCGATGCGCGCGGTGAGATCGTTCTCGGTGATCCAGGCCAGGGTCTGCGTCGACGGCATGGCCCGGGCGAAGTGGTAGCCCTGTACGGCCGGGCATCCGAGCTGGCGCAGCAGCTGGAACTGCGCGTTCGTCTCCACCCCCTCCGCCAGGACCGTCACCCCGAGGGTGCGGGCGAAGGCCAGGATGGCCTCCAGGAGCACGCGGTCCCGGGGACTGTCGACGATTCCCTGGATGAAGCTCCGGTCGACCTTCAGGCCGTCGAAGCGCAGGTCGCGCAGCGACCCGACCGACGAGTAGGCCACCCCGAAATCGTCCACGATGATGCCCACCCCCATGTCGATCAGGGCGTCGACGTCCTTGCCGCCGCGCTCGTTCGAGTAGACCGCCTCCTCGGTGATCTCGAGGGCGATCCGGGCGGCGGACAGGCCGTGCCCGGTCAGTTCGGCCGCCACCATGTCGGCGATCGGATAGGCCCCGAACTCGTTGGGCGAGACGTTGACCGAGACCACGACGGACTCGTGCCCGTTCGCGTCGAGAACCTGCGCCATGCGGCAGGCCTGCCGCAGGATGGTCCGGGTCAGGGCCTGCGATCGACGGGTGGCGGCGGCGGCGGCGATCGCGTCCGGGGGAGAGATCCAGCCCAGCGCCGGATGCTTCCAGCGCAGGAGCGCCTCGACGCCCATGACGCGCCCGGTTTCGCAGTCGAGCTGCGGCTGGAACCAGGCCTGGACCGCTCCGCTCTCCAGCGCCTCGGGGAGATCCCGCTCGATGACGTGGCGGGCCTTCAGCTGCGCGCCCATGCTCGCGTGAAAGGGGCGCCAGGTGCCGCGTCCCGCCGTCTTGGCGGCATAAAGGGCGAGATCGGCCTGGCACTGCAGGTCGGCAAGGGTGTGGGCGTCACCCGGATACCGGGCGATGCCGACGCTGGCCCCGGCCTGCAGGGTCCGGCCGGATCCCGTGACGAGGACGGCGAGCTGCGCCACGATCTCCCCCGCCAGCCTCGGCCCGTCCTCCTTCCCGGACCGGTTGGGGATCAGGGCTGCGAACTCGTCGCCGCCGAGGCGGGCCACCACGGCATCCTCTCCGAGAATCCGCCTCAGGCGTGCGCCCGCCTCCGCCAGGACCTCGTCGCCCACGGCATGCCCGAAGGTGTCGTTGATGACCTTGAAGCGGTCGAGATCGATCAGCAGAACCGAAAATCCTTTCCCATGCGCCGCCCCGTCCCTCAACCACGCCTCGAAGGCTGTCTGGTAGGCGGCCCGGTTGAGCAGGCCGGTCAGGTGATCGTGGGTCGCCGCGTATTCCACCCGGCGCAGGGCCTGTTCCGCCGCGATGTTGGCGGCCTTCAGCGATGCGGCCAGCTCCGTGGCTTCCAGCTTCAGGCGGCTCGACCGCAGGTAATGCATCTCCTGATCGGTCGCGTTGCGGATCATCAGCACCGCGAGGACGATCAGGTTCGCGGCGATGAACGGCGAGCTCGGCGCGTCCTCGACGAGGAACAGGACCGTCAGGATCGTGAGGCTCGGAAGCATGAAGGCGATGGCGGGTGCGCGGGACACCTTGCTCTGGATGACCCCGACGTTCAGGCTCCAGAAGGCCAGGGCGATCGCGACGGACTGGGTCTGTCCGTTCCAGGCGAGGCCGATCAGGGCCACGGCCCAGCACAGGCCCGAGAACAGGGCTCCGATCCACGCAAAGGCCAGGATCCGGCCCGGGTGCCGGGTGGCGTGGTCCCGCTTCAGCCATCGGGCGGCGATCAGAGCGCGGGCGAGATTGAGCAGACCGTTGAGGCCGACGAAGGCGAGGATGAGCCCACGCGGCACGAGGTCCCACATCATTCCGCCGAGGGACACCGAGACCAGAACGTTCGCGATCAGCGTCGCGGGCATGCCCCGCAGAACCGCGCGCGCCCGATCGCGCTCGATGATCGTTTCGACGGAGTTTTTCTGGTTCGCGATCAATGCCGATCTCTAGTCCCGCGCCGCAATAGCCTGAAACTTCCTCATGCCTGGCATTTAGCGACCCGATCTGTAAACATATCGTGCTCACTTCTGGAAACACCTTCGCTCATCACAATAAGAGCCGCCGAATAGACTGTCCAACAAGCGTCAGTGCTCAGCGTTCCCAGAAGACGAATCCCGAGGTTCGCGACCGTCGCGCGATGTATTCGCCTCGCGTCCCGATGGATGTCGTCGCGTCGACCCCTCCGTTGAGGGCTCCTTCCGATCCGCCCTGGACCTGCCGTGCACCGGGGACCGACCAACGAAAAAGTCCCGCAGGGTCGCTTGACCCTGCGGGACTCGATCGGCCTTCGTTCTGGAACGGTCAGTTTACTCGGCGGCGATGCTGTGGGCCTGGCTGCCGTCGGTATAGGTCTCGGCCTGGAGGCGCTGGCCCGGAGCCGCGCGGCCTGGCAGCGGCGGCAGAGCACGGGCCTTCTCCAGGTCGATGCCGGCCCCCTCGGCGACGCGGCGGCCGTAATCCTCATCCGCATGGAGGAAGTGCCAGACCATCCGCAGCTGGATCGGCTCCGGGCACTGCTTCATGTCGCCGACGAGGTTGGCGATCAGGTCGTCGCGCTCCCAATCCTGGAACGAGCGGTAGCGCACGCCGGCCTGGGTGTAGTCGTCCTCGGTGCGCGAGGTCTGGTAGCGACCGAGGTTGCCCTGGACCGGCTGGTGGTAGTCCTTGGCGGGCTTGGGAGCCTCCCGCAGACCCTCGGCCAGGGTCGAAGGCTCGTAGTTGATGTGGCGGTTCGGACCCGTGCCGTCGACGCCGTAGGTCATCTGGCCGTCGCGCTGGTTCGAATAGACCTTCACGCCCGGCTGCGGGGCGTTGATCGGCAGCTGCAGGTAGTTGGCGCCGACGCGGTAGCGCTGCGTGTCCGAGTAGGACAGCGTGCGCCCCTGGAGCATCTTGTCGTCCGAGAAGTCGATGCCGTCCACGAGGACGCCCGTGCCGAAGGCCGATTGCTCGACTTCCGCGAAGAAGTTGTCCGGCACGCGATCCAGCACCATGCGGCCCACCGGCAACAGGGGGAAGTCCTCCACCGGCCAGAGCTTGGTGTCGTCGAGGGGATCGAACGACAGGTGGTCGTTCGGGCCGTCGGGCATGATCTGCACGCAGAACTCCCACTCGGGGAAGTTGCCGGCCTTGATGTTTTCGTAGAGGTCACGGGTGGCGTGGCCGACATCCTTGGCCTGGATCTCGGAAGCCTGGGCCGAGGTCAGGTTGCGGATGCCCTGCTTGGGCTCCCAGTGGAACTTACACAGCACCGCTTCGCCCTGGTCGTTGACCAGCTTGTAGGTGTTGACGCCCGAGCCCTCCATCTCGCGATAGTTGGCGGGGATGCCCCAGGGCGACTTCAGGTGCGTCACCATGTGGATGGCTTCGGGGTGCTGCGCCACGAAGTCGAAGAAGCGCCACGCCTCCTGGCGGTTGGTCACCGGGTCCGGCTTGAACGCGTGGATCATGTCGGGGAACTTGATCGCGTCGCGGATGAAGAAGACCTTGAGGTTGTTGCCCACCAAGTCCCAGTTGCCGTCGACGGTCTTGAACTTCACCGCGAAGCCGCGTGGGTCGCGCTCGGTCTCGGGCGACTCCTTGGCGCCGGCGACGGTGGAGAAGCGCACGAACATCGGGGTCTTCACGCCGGTCTCGTTCAGGACGCGGGCGCGGGTGTACTTGGAGGCGGGCTCGTTGCCGATCTTGCCATACGCCTCGAAGTAGCCGTGGGCGCCGGCGCCGCGGGCGTGGACCACGCGCTCCGGAATCCGCTCCCGGTCGAAATGGGTGATCTTCTCGATGAACTGGTAGTTCTCGAGGGTCGCCGGGCCGCGCTCGCCCACCGTCCGGGTGCTCTGGTTGTCGCGAACCGGGTGGCCTTGGCGGGTGGTGAGAATCGGGCGCTGATCGCTCATGCGGTGCTCTCTCGTTCGAAACAGATCGACGCGGCGGTGGCCGCATCCAGACCTTGGCTGAAAACCTGGAATGGTTCTGAGACAGCCTTATGGCCCGCCGCGAGCGATTTGGCTAATGCATCGTGGCGAACGCGATGATAGTCACAGCCTATGAATATGTCCGGCCTGTCCCTGCGGGATCTCGAATACGTCGTCGCCGTGGCGGAGGAGATGCATTTCGGCCGGGCTGCCGAGCGCTGCAACGTCAGCCAGCCGACCCTCAGCGTCCAGGTCCGCAAGCTGGAGGACCTCCTCGGCCTCGCCCTGTTCGAGCGCGGCAACCGCCGGGTGATGCTGACGCCGGCCGGGCAGACCATCGTGCGGCAGGCCCGCATCGTCATGGCGGAGGCCCAGCGCCTCCTCGTGCTGGCGAGCGAGGGGCGCGGCGCGCCGCTCACCGGCCGCCTCGTCCTGGCGGCGATCCAGACCCTCGGGCCCTACCTGTTTCCCCTGATCCTGCGGACCCTGCGCCAGGACTTCCCGCTCCTCGCCCTCGCCCTGAGCGAGGCGCGCACGGCCGAGATCCTCGAAGGGCTGCACAACGGGCGCATCGACGCCGCCCTGATCTCCTTGCCGGTGCCGGCATCCGGGCTCACGGTGTCGCCCCTCTTCGTCGAACCGTTCCAGCTCGCCTGCCCGGCCGAGCATCCCCTCGCCCGGGGCGGCGCCCTGCGCGCCACCGACATCGCCGGCCCCGACCTGCTCCTCCTCGACGAGGGCAACTGCCTGCGCGACCAGACCGTGGCGGCCTGCGGGGCCGGCTCGGCCGCCGGGCGCCACGCCACCAGCCTGGAGACCCTGCGCTCGATGGTGGCGGCGGGGGCGGGCTACACCTTGCTCCCGGCCCTGGCGGTGCCCTCCGGTCCCGATCCCAGCGGCCTCACGGTGACGCGCAGCTTCGACGTGGACGGGCCGGGGCGCACCGTCGCCCTGGCCTGGCGCACCAGCGATCCGCGGGCCGACGGGCTCGCGCACCTGGCGGCGTTCTTCCGGGCCCACGCGCCGGCGGGCACCACGGCCTGCCGGGACGACGGCATGCCCCGTCCGCGCGCCGGGCGCCGTGACAGCGTCAGCGATCCGGTGTAGCGCCCGGCGCGACGGGCGTTCCCTGCCCGGCCCATTCCCGGCATCACCGTGCTCTCACTGCGCTTCATCGGCCGTTGGGCGGCCCTCCTCGGCGCCTCCGGCCTGCTGGCCTACGGCCTCGACCGCGCGCATTTCCCGGCGGCCCTCCTGCTCGGGCCGATGGTGGCGGCGATCGCCTTCGGGGTCGGGGGCGCGAACCTGTCGGTGCCGAAGTTCGGCTTCCAGGCCGCCCAGGCGATGATCGGCTGCCTCGTCGCCCACACGGTGACGGGCGAGATCGTCGGCACCGTGGTGGATGACGGCTTCCTCATCCTCGCGGTGGTGCTCGTCACCGTCCTGGTCGGCGGGGCGGTCGGCTGGGCCCTGACCCGCCTGCGCATCCTGCCGGGGTCGACCGCCGCCTGGGGCTCGTCGCCCGGCGGCGCCGCCGCCATGGTGGCGATGTCGGAGGAATACGGCGCCGATCCGCGCCTCGTCGCCTTCATGCAGTACGTGCGCGTGGTCGCCGTGGTGCTCTCGGCCTCCGTCATGGCGCGCCTGCTCACCAACGTCTCCGACGTGGTCCCGGCCTCCGATCCCGTCACGGTGGCCCCGCTCGCCCTCCTGGCGACCCTGGCGGTCGCCGCCTGCGGCGCCGGCCTCGCCAAGCTCCTGCACCTTCCGGCCTTCGCCTTGACCGGGCCGATGTTGCTCGGCGCCGCCCTGCACGCCTCCGGCCTGGTCTCCATGGCCCTGCCGTTGCCGATCCTCGACCTCGCCTACGCCACCATCGGCTGGTATGTCGGCCTGCGCTTCCGGCGCGAGACCCTGCGCGAGACGCTCAGCGCCATGCCGGGCATCGTCGTGGCCACCCTCGGCGTGATCGCCCTGTGCGGCGGCTGGGCCTACGGCCTGACCTTCCTGCTGCCCATCGACTTCCTCACCGCCTACCTCGCCACCAGCCCGGGCGGGCTCGATTCGGTGGCCATCATCGCGGTCGGCTCGAAGGTCGACGTCTCCTTCGTGCTGGCGGTGCAGACGCTGCGGCTGTTCGTGGTGCTGGTGACCGGCCCGATCGTGGCGAAGTGGATCGCCCGCGGCGCCCCAGCGGCGCCCTGAGACAGCGCCCGGACATGCACGCCCTCTACCTCGCCTTCCTGAATTCCTGGCGCGGCCTCGTGCACGGCGCCCGGACCGAGCGGGCTGTGCGCCTGGAACTCGTGCTCCTCGCCCTCGGGGTTCCCCTGGCCCTCCTCCTCGGGTCGGGCCTCTGGGTCCGGGTCGCCCTGGTGGTAAGCCTGCTCCTGATGCTCGCCGCCGAGTTCCTGAACACCGCGGTAGAGAAGCTCTGCGACCACCTCCACCCGGCCCGGCACCCGAAGATCGGCATCGTCAAGGATCTCGCCTCGGCCGGGACCTTCTCCGCCCAGGGGATCGCGGCCCTGGTCTGGATTGCGGCCCTGATCGAGCGGCTCGCCTGACGGCGAGCGTTCCCGCTCAGCCACCCGCGACAGCGCCTCGCTCGCTTCTCATGCGCCGAGCGCCTATGTGCGGGACGAGTCCCCTCGCGCCGCACCACCGCCGGAGCCCGTGTCTCCTTGACCGACTACATCCGCAAGATCCTCACCGCCCGCGTCTACGACGTCGCCATCGAGAGCCCGCTGGACCCGATGCCGCGCATGTCGGCGCGCCTGACCCGTCCGGTGCTCCTGAAGCGCGAGGACCTGCAGCCGGTCTTCTCGTTCAAGCTGCGGGGCGCCTACAACAAGATGTCGGGCCTGGCCCCCGAGCTGCTGGCCAAGGGCGTCGTCTGCGCCTCGGCCGGCAACCATGCGCAGGGCGTGGCCCTGGCGGCCGCCCGCCTGAATGTCCGCGCCGTGATCGTGATGCCGCGCACCACCCCGGCGATCAAGGTCGACGCCTGCCGGGCGCGCGGGGCCGAGGTCATCCTGTTCGGCGATGCCTTCGACGAGGCCCTGGGCCATGCCCGGGAGCTGGAGGCGCGCGACGGCCTGACCTTCCTGCATCCCTTCGACGATCCCGACGTGATCGCCGGCCAGGGCACCATCGGGATGGAGATCCTGACCCAGCATTCCGGGCCGATCGAGGCGATCTTCGTGCCCGTCGGGGGCGGTGGCCTCGCGGCGGGCGTCGCCACCTTCGTGAAATACCTGCGGCCCGAGACCAAGGTCATCGGCGTCG
The DNA here is from genome assembly GCF_059816145.1 of Methylobacterium sp. 001424705. Lineage (NCBI taxonomy): Bacteria > Pseudomonadati > Pseudomonadota > Alphaproteobacteria > Hyphomicrobiales > Methylobacteriaceae > Methylobacterium > Methylobacterium sp. 001424705. The sequence continues at coordinate 246,814 of NZ_JCBANU010000002.1, forward strand.
AGCCGGACGATGCCGCCTGCATGGCCGCGGCGCTGGCCGCCGGGAAACGCGTGGTGCTGCCCACGGTCGGCCTGTTCGCGGACGGCGTCGCCGTGCGCGAGGCCGGCGCCGAGACCTTCCGGCTCTGCCGCGAGTACCTCGACGAGGTCATCACCGTCGACACCGACGCCATGTGCGCGGCGGTGAAGGACATCTTCGACGACACCCGCGCCATCTCGGAGCCCTCCGGCGCCCTGGCCTTGGCCGGCGCCAAGGCCTACGCCGCCCGGCAGGAGGGCGGCACCGGCACCCTGGTGGCGATCTCCAGCGGGGCGAACCTCAACTTCGACCGCCTGCGCCACATCGCCGAGCGCGCCGAGCTCGGCGAGCAGCGCGAGGTCCTGCTCGGCGTCACCATCCCCGAGCGGCCCGGCGCCTATCGCGCCTTCATCCAGACCCTCGGCCCCCGGGCGATCACCGAATTCAACTACCGCTACGCCGCCGGCGCCGACGCGCAGATCTTCGTGGGCATCAACCTCGCCGGCGGCCTGCGGGAGAAGCACGCCCTCATCGATTCGCTGAAGGCCGCCGGCTACCGCACCGTCGACATGAGCGACAACGAGATGGCCAAGGTCCACATCCGCTACATGGTGGGCGGACGCGCCACGGGCCTCGCCGACGAGCGGCTCTACCGCTTCCAGTTTCCCGAGCGGCCGGGGGCGCTGATGAAGTTCCTCGACGCCCTGGGCGACGGCTTCGCCATCACGCTGTTCCACTACCGCAACCATGGCGCCGATTACGGCCGGGTCCTCGCCGGCATCGACGTACCGCCGGCCGAGCGCGCCCGCTTCGATGCGGCGATCGAGGCCCTGCACTACCCGTGCGTCGACGAGACCGACAACCCGGCCTACCGGATGTTCCTGGACGACGGCCAGGGCATGGCCGGCGCTGCGGCCTGAAGCAGGCTGGCGGCATCGCCGGATCAGGGGCAGTGGTGAACGAGGTGTCGATCGCCCGCACGTCCCTTCGTCCGCGCAGCCACAAGACTTGACAGGCGCCGGGCGGTTGTCGCGCACGGACTGGAATTCTGGATACGCTGCCAGATTGTCCCGAACGAAAGTTTTAATTCAACATTTCTCCGTAGCAACGACGTCCGCACTTCCTCTTCGGGCGTATCCCATGGCACGTTTGACCAGCCTCAACTTTCGTCTGCCCGCGATCACCGTCGGTCTGGCCCTCGTCAGCGCCACGGTGATGGGCGGGCTGAGCTGGTACAGCGCCCGCTCCGGCCTGGTCGACGCGGCCCGGGAGCGCCTCCAGTTCGCCGCCTCGGCCCGGAAGGCGGGGATAGAGCTGATTGCCGAACGGATCGGCGGAGACCTCGTCACGGTGGCGGGCAATCCGCAGGTCGGCGGCAACTTCGGTGATCTGGCCGAAGCTCTCGACCCCGCCAAGCCCGACTTCGCCGGGCTCGTCCGGACCTATACGGGTGGCGCGAACCTCGAGGCGCGCCTCGGGGCGGAGGCTTCGGGCACGATGTACGGGCGCCGCCACGCCAAGGTGCAGGAGGTCGCCCGCAAGCTCCTCGAGCGCCCGGGCTACGCCGATCTCGTCTTCGTGTCGGAGGACGGGCGCGTCGTCTACACCACCACCAAGGGCGCCGATTTCGGCCAGGCCCTGTCCGAGCCCGCGCTGGCCTCGACCGGCCTCGCCCGCCTGGTGGCGCGCCTGAAGAGCGCCGATTCCGACGCGACGCTGTACGAGGACTACGCCGCCTATCCGGCGGAGGCCGTCCCGTCGGCCTTCATCGGCCGGGCCATCGCCCGCCGCGCCAACGTCGCCATGGGCACCGGCCAGGAGGCCGCGCGCATCGGCTTCGTCCTCCTGCGCCTGACTCCCGCCCTGTTCGATCGCACCCTCTCGGACCGCGCCGGCCTCGGCGAGACCGGCCAGATCCTGGCGGTGGGCGCCGACGGCGCCCTGCGGTCCAACCCGCCCCTGTCCCCGGCCGTCACGGCCGGCAAGCCCGCGACCGACCTCGGCCTCGACAAAGCGGAGCTCGCCAGCGAGCACCCCTTCACCTACGCCAACGGCAGCGACCGTCGGATGGTGGCGACCGCCAAGGTCTCGGTGCTCGGAGCCCCCTGGACGATCCTGGCCGAGCAGGCCGAGGAGGAGACCCTCACGGCGGTGGGCACCCTCACCCGGGCCCTGGCGGTCACGGCCCTCGCTGTCCTCGCCGCCACGGCGATCCTCGGCCTCCTCTTCGCCCGCACCATCGTGGGTCCCCTCGGCGCGCTGACCCGGGCCCTGCAGGCGCTGGCCCGGCGCGAATCCCTGGCCGAGGTGCCGGGCAGCCGGCGTGCCGACGAGATCGGCGACATCGCCCGGGCCGTCGTCACCATCCGCGACATCTCCCTGGAGGAGGCCGCGCAGCAGCTGAAGACCACCGAGGCGGCGCGCCTGCGGGAGGAGACCGAGCGGCGGACCCTGCTCCGCGACCTCGCGGACCGCTTCGAGCGCTCCGTGGGCGGCATCGTCGGCACGGTTTCGCAGGCCTCCGGCGACCTGCAGGGCGCCGCCACCGGCATGACCGAGGCGGTGGCCGGCACGGCCCGGCGCTCGACTTCCGTGGCGGCCACCGCGCAGGAGACCGCGGGCAACGTCAACGCCGTGGCGGTGGCGGCCGAGGAGCTCGGCGCCACGGTCGGCGAGATCGGCCGCCAGGTCGAACAGGCCGCGACCATGTCGGCCCAGGCCGTGGAAGAGGCCGGCCGCACCGCCGCCACCATGCAGACCCTGTCCGAGGCCGCGACCCGGATCGGCGACGTGGTCGGCCTCGTCTCGCAGATCGCCAGCCAGACCAACCTGCTGGCCCTGAACGCCACCATCGAGGCGGCGCGGGCCGGCGAGGCAGGCCGCGGCTTCGCCGTCGTCGCCGCGGAGGTGAAGAACCTCGCCGAGCAGACCAGCCGCGCCACCACGGAGATCGCCGAGCAGGTCGATGCCATCCGCTCGGCCACCACCGGCGCCACCGGGGCGATCCGCAGCATCGTCACGCGGATCGAGGGCATGAGCTTCGTCACCAGCAGCATCGCCGCCGCGGTGGAGGAGCAGGGCGTGACGACCCAGGAGATCGTCCGCAACATGGGCCAGGCCTCCTCGGGCACCGGTGCCATGAGCCAGGACATCGAGGCGGTGGCCCGCTCGGCCGCCGAGGCCGGCGCGACGGCGGACCAGGTGCAGCGCGCCTCCGCGGACCTCTCGCGGCAGTCCGAGCAGCTGCGCACGGAAGTGGCGAGCTTCCTCGCCACCGTCCGGGCCGCCTGATCGCGGCGGCCGGCGGCGGACCGCCGGGAGGTGATCGGGGAGGCTTAATTACAGGGCGGGCGGCGGGGCCGGCCATGTCCGTGGCGGGGTTGACCCCCGGGCGGGCTCGGGCCCAATGCCCCGGCTCAACCGGGACACCGCCTCGATGCCGCCGCTCTTCGCCCTGCCCTTCCCCGCCATCGATCCGGTGGCGGTGGCGATCGGGCCGATCACCATCAAGTGGTACGCCCTCGCCTACATCGTCGGCCTGCTGGGCGGCTGGTACTATGCCCGCCGGCTGGTGGCGGCGGACCGCTACTGGGGCGTGGTGCGCCGCCCGAGCCTGAACGACATCGACGACCTCATCGTCTGGGTGGCGCTGGGCGTCGTGCTGGGCGGCCGCATCGGCTACGTGCTGTTCTACAACCTGCCGCTCTACATCGCCGACCCCATCGAGATCCTGGCCATCCGCAACGGCGGCATGTCGTTCCACGGCGGCTTCCTCGGCGCCGTGCTGGCCATGGTGCTGTTCGCCCGCTCCCGGAAGCTTCAGGCCCTCACCCTCCTCGACCTCGCCGCCGTCGTGGTGCCGATCGGGCTGTTCTTCGGGCGGATCGCCAACTTCGTGAACGGCGAGCTCTGGGGCCGCATCGCCCCGGACTTTCCCTACGCCATCGTGTTTCCCACCGGCGGCCCCCTGCCCCGACACCCGAGCCAGCTCTACGAGGCGGCCACTGAGGGCGCTCTCCTGTTCGTTGTGATGATGATCGCGGTGCGGGCCCGCGGCTTCCGCAGGCCCGGCCTCATGGGCGGCATCTTCGTCCTCGGCTACGCCGTCGCGCGCACGTTCTGCGAGTTCTTCCGCGAGCCCGACCGCCAGCTCGGCTACCTGTTCGGCACCGAGACCTGGTCCACCGGCGGCATCACCATGGGCATGGTGCTCTGCGTGCCGATGGCGCTCGTCGGCCTCGCCGCCATCGTCCTGGCCCTGCGCGGCACCACCCGCCCGCGCGTGGCGATCGAGGACGGGGCGGCGTCGCTCGCGAAGGTCGATCCGGCGTGACGAGCCCGCTCTTCGCCGCGATCCGCGACGAGATCCTGGCCTCGGGTCCGATCGGACTCGACCGCTACATGACCCTCTGCCTCGGACATCCGGTGCATGGCTACTACCGCACCCGCGACCCCCTCGGGGCGCGGGGCGATTTCGTCACCGCCCCCGAGATCAGCCAGATGTTCGGCGAGCTGATCGGGATCTGGATCGCGGCGACCTGGGAGGCGATGGGCGCTCCCCCCGACCTCGCCCTGGTGGAGCTCGGCCCCGGTCGCGGTACCCTGATGCAGGACGCCCTGCGGGCGCTGTCCCGCGCCGCGCCGGCCCTGCGCCCGGCCCTGCACCTCGTGGAGACGAGCCCGGTGCTCCGGGGCGAGCAGAAATCCCGCCTGTCGAGGGCGGCCCCGACCTGGCACGAATCCCTCGACACCGTTCCGCACGGCCCGAGCCTCGTCGTCGCCAACGAGTTCTTCGACGCCCTCCCCGTCCGCCAGTTCCAGCGGGCCGAGCGCGGCTGGTTCGAGCGCCTCGTCGGCCTCTCGCCGGACGGCAGCGCCCTCGCCTTCGGCCTGGCGGCGGAGCCCGACACGCGCATCGCCGCGAGCGGCCCCACCGGCGTCCTGATGACCCTGCCGAGCGCCGCCCTGGACGCCGTGCGCGGCCTCGCCCGCCGAGTGGTCGCCCACCGGGGCGCCGTCCTCCTGGTGGATTACGGCCACGTCCGGCCGGGCTTCGGCGATTCGCTCCAGGCCGTGCGCGGCCACGCCTTCGTTCCGCCCCTGGCCGCCCCCGGCGAGGCCGACCTGACCACCCACGTGGATTTCAGCGCCCTCGGCCGGGCCTCCACCGGCGAAGGGGCGATCCTGCACGGCCCCGTGGACCAGCGCGACTTCCTTCTGGCGCTGGGCCTGCGCGAGCGCGCCGAGGGGCTGGGCCGGACCGCGAGCGAGGCGCAGCGCGAGGCCATCACGGCGGCGGCGACCCGCCTGACCGATCCGTCCCGGCGCGGCATGGGCAGCCTGTTCAAGGCGATGGCGTTCTCGGATGCGACGCTCGCGGCGCTGCCGGGGCTTCCGCCGGCGGGGCGCTGATCGGACAGGTCGGCGGGCGCGATTCAATGCGCCCGGCGGGCGAACCACAGGGTTCCGAGACCGAGCGCCAGGGCGCCGAGTGGGAACAGCAGCAGGGTCAGGGTGTGGGCGTCCATTACCGGAGTTCCCGCAGAAAACCTCTTGCCGCCCAATGTAGGGCTCCGCTGACGCAGATGCAAAGCAGCGACAGCACTGGCGTCAGCCAGGGCCTGTCCGGTGCCGCCGCCCCTGCGCCGCGCTGGGAAAAGAGTGGTGCCAAACCACCAACCGCGAGAACGGCGATGGCCACGCCATTCACGTAGGTGGCCGTCAGCTTCGCGCGTTCATTTGCGATCAATTGCGTCCTGGAATCGTGCGGCTCGCCCATGGCGTCTCAGCAAGGTTGGTTCAGGTTGGCGTCGCAATACGCGGGTTGGCGACATGCGTCGTGAGGGAGTGATCCGCCGACACCGAGCTCGTGGCTTTTGCCAGCCTGGACAGATCGCGCCAGCCATACGCCACCTCTGCCAGGGCCACGTCGCCGCTCGGGTCGATCGCTTCCCCCACGATCTCCCCACCCAGCCGCTCGTAGAACGCGCGCGCCGACGTTCTCGCGCAGCACCCAGACGCTCGCGGTGGACAAGCCGCGATCCATCAGGGCCGCCCCCATCCGCCGCATCAGGCGACGGCCCAATATTCGGCGCTGATGAGCCTGCCGTAGATAGAGCGCGCTGATCTCGCCATCAAATCCGGCCGTCCGCAGCGTGGCGTCCCGCTGGCTGCCACAGGACGCGGGGCCGACGAGACCGCCGCCCTCCTCGGCTACAAGGACGGCGACCACCCCCCGCGCCGCAGGAGCGTCGAGGATCGTTTGCCATCGTGCGACCCGCGCCGCGACGGAGAGGTCCGCCAGCAGGGTCTCGGGCAACAGCCCGGCATAAGCTTCGTGCCAGGATGCGACATGCAGATGCCCCATGGCCGAAGCGTCGTCCGGGGCGGCGTCACGGATCTGAACGGAACGCCCGAGGCCTCCTGGCGAATCGACGCTTCGCCGCATTTTCGCACGCGACTGAAAGGAAGCGATCCCTTCCTTCGATCCGACAGAGGTCAACGAAGGAATGGCGCGGCACCCGCAAAACTTGACTTGGGCCCGCCGTCGGACTAACCGCCTCCCTATTCATTCGACGGTCTGATCGTCACCACGAACGCCGACCGGCCCTGCGAGGCCGGAGGTCAACGCCCGACAGCGCGATGCGCCCTCGGGCGGGTTTCGCGTTGGGGACAGGGCGTCGGCCCCGGCCACACCGTCGTCGCGAGTCCCGATGCCCAACGCTGCCGCGAACACGACCCTGCGCATCGAGGATGCGGTGAACGACACCTGCCCGTGGTCGGGCAAGCCGATCGCGGCCGATTCGCTCACCCTCTACAACGGCGCGGTGGTGGGCTTCTGCGACCCGGGCTGCCGGGACAAGTTCGCCCAGGCGATCCGCGGCTTCGAGGACGCGCTCCAGGCGCGCCGGGCCGAGAGCGCGGGCGTCAACCAGTGACCGGTCCGACGACGATGCCGGTCCAGGGAGCCTGACGCATGTTCGAAGGCCTGTCCGATCGCCTCTCCGGAATCCTCTCCGGCCTCACGCGCCGCGGCGCCCTCACCGAGGCCGACGTCACCGCCGCCCTGCGCGAGGTCCGGCGCGCCCTGCTGGAGGCCGACGTCGCCCTCGAGGTGGTGCGCGGCTTCACCGAGAAGGTACGCGAGAAGGCCGTCGGCGCCGTCGTCCTCAAGTCGGTCACCCCCGGCCAGATGGTCGTCAAGATCGTCAACGACGAACTCGTGGCGATGCTGGGCTCGGAAGCCGGCATCATCGATCTCAACGCCCCGGCCCCCGTCGCCATCCTGATGGTCGGCCTGCAGGGCTCGGGCAAGACCACCACCACCGCCAAGATCGCCCGCCGGCTGGTCGCCCGCGACAAGCGCCGGGTGCTGCTGGCCTCCCTCGACACCCGCCGCCCGGCCGCCATGGAGCAGCTCGCGATCCTGGCCAAGCAGGTCGAAGTCGAGAGCCTGCCGATCGTCGCCGGCCAGTCGGCGGTTCAGATCGCCCGGCGCGCCATGGACGCGGCCCGCCTCGGCGGCTTCGACGTGGTCATGCTCGACACCGCCGGCCGCATCACCCTCGACGAGGCGCTGATGGCGGAGGCGGCCGAGGTCAAGGCCGCCACCAACCCGCACGAGGTGCTCCTCGTCGCCGACGCCCTCACCGGCCAGGACGCGGTCAACACCGCCCGCGCCTTCGACGAGCGTCTCGGCGTCACCGGCATCGTGCTGACCCGCATGGACGGCGATTCCCGCGGCGGCGCGGCCCTGTCGATGCGCGCCGTCACCGGCAAGCCGATCAAGCTCGTCGGCACCGGTGAGAAGGTCGATGCCCTGGAGGAGTTCCACCCCTCCCGCGTCGCCAACCGCATCCTCGGCATGGGCGACATCGTCTCCCTCGTCGAGAAGGCGGCCGAGACCATCGACCACGAGCAGGCGCTCCGCACCGCGGAGAAGATGCGCAAGGGCAAGTTCGACCTCGACGACCTGTCGATGCAGCTCGCCCAGATGGAGAAGATGGGCGGCATCGGCGGCCTGATGGGCATGCTTCCCGGCATGGGCCAGATGAAGAAGCAGGTCGAGAACGCCAACCTCGACGAGAAGATGTTCAAGCGCCAGCGGGCCATCATCTCGTCGATGACCGCCCAGGAGCGGAAGAATCCCGACATCCTCAAGAATTCCCGCAAGAAGCGCATCGCGGCGGGCTCGGGGACGAAGGTGGAGGAGCTCAACAAGCTCCTCAAGATGCACCGGACCATGGCCGACATGATGAAGGCGATGGGCTCGGGCAAGCGCGGCATCGGCCAGGCCCTCGGCTCGATGTTCGGCATGGGGGGTGGTGGAATGCCGGGCGGCATGCCCGGCCTGCCCCCCGGCATGCCGGAGCCGACGCCGGAAATGATCGCCGACATGCAGAAGCAGCTCGGCGGCAAGCTCCCCCCGATGCCTCCGGGCCTCGGGGGCAAGATGCCGGGCCTGCCCGGGCTCGGGGGTCCCAAGGGCCCCGGCGGCCTGCCGGGTCTCGGCGGATTCCCCTTCGGGAAGAAGAAGTAGCGACGGGGGCGTAGCGCATAGCGAGTCGGGTTCGCGCCCACGAACTCGCCATTCGCTACGCGCGCCTCGCCCTCACACGACACACTGACCTTTGGAGTCAAACCATGTCCCTCAAGATCCGTCTCACCCGTGGCGGCGCCAAGAAGCGCCCGTACTACCGCATCGTCGTCGCCGACGCCCGCGCCCCCCGCGACGGCCGCTTCATCGACAAGGTTGGCGTCTACGACCCGATGAAGGCCAAGGACGATCCGGCCCGCATCGTGCTCGAGGCCGACAAGATCCAGGCCTGGCTCGCCAAGGGCGCCCAGCCGACCGATCGCGTCCTGCGCTTCCTCGACGCCGCCGGCCTCGCCAAGCGCCCCGCGCGCAACAACCCGCAGAAGGCCGAGCCGGGCGAGAAGGCCAAGGAGCGCGCCGCCAAGCGTGCCGAGAAGGCCGCCGCCCCGGCCGAAGACGCCGCGGCCTGAGGTCCCCCGCATGGCCCGTCGTCCCGGAGGCACATCGACCCACGGTGACGGCGGGCGCCGTGCGCGGCCCGGCCGCATCGGCAGCGCGGCGGCCACCTCGGCCCACCGGCCGCGGCCCGAGACCGACGCGCCCCTGCCGCCCACCGACCCGAGCCTCGTCCAGATGGGCGAGTTCGGGCGGGCGCACGGGCTCAACGGCGAGGTCCGGCTGAAATCCTACACCGGCGACCCGCAGGCGATCGCGTCCTACGGGCCGCTGATCGGCGCCGACGGCCGCCGCGTCGAACTCACGGACGTCCGGCAGGCCGGCGGCGCCTCCCCCGACCTGCTGGTCGTGCGGGTGAAGGGCGTCGGCGACCGCACCGGCGCGGAAGGCCTCAACCGCCTCGCCCTGTACCTGCCGCGCGAGCGTCTCGGCACCGTGTCGGACGCGGACGAATTCTTCACCGCCGACCTCGTCGGCCTCGCGGTGGTCGACACGCAGGGCACGGTCCTGGGCACCGTCGCGGACGTGCCGAACTACGGCGGCGGCGATCTCCTGGAGATCAAGCCGGCCCTGGGCGGTGCCACCGCCCTCCTGCCCTTCACCAAAATCTTCGTGCCCGAGCTCGACATCGCCGGCGGCCGCGTCGTGGTCGATCCGCCGGAGGACCTGTTCGCCCCGGCCCAGCCGCGCCCCCCGGACGAGCCCGCCTGAGGGGAAGGCGGCCGCGCGATCGCGCCGACGCCGCCGATTGCCGAAATCCCTCTTCCCCGGACGGGAAAGAGTCCTCCGCCTGCGATCTCCGCACCCGGCCGCGCGACGCACCCGGCTCTCAGGCGGCGTCGGCCTGCGCGCCCGGTGCCCCCTCGCCCGGTGCGCACGCGCTCCGCGGCGGACCGATGCAGGTCCGGTTGCGACCACTCCCCTTCGCGGCGTAGAGCGCCGCGTCGGCGACGCGGTAGAGCTCTCTGGCCCCTCTCGCCCCTGCGCGGACCGACGCGGTGCTGGCCAGGCCGATGCTCACCGTCAGGGCGCCCGCCGGGATGCCGGCGGCGGGAAGCCCGAGGCGGCGGACTTCGGCATGGACGGCGTCGGCCACCCGCTGGGCGCCCGCCCCGTCCGTTCCGGCGAGCAGCATCACGAACTCCTCGCCGCCCACCCGGCAGACGAGATCGCCCGGGTGGCGCGCACTCGCCAGGAGGCAGCGCGCCAATCCCTGCAGGACCTCGTCCCCGACGGCGTGTCCGTGGCGGTCGTTCACGGCCTTGAAGTGATCGGCGTCGATGACCAGCAGGGAGAACGGCGCGCCGCCGGAGCGACCCGACCGTTCGACATCCGCCAGGGCCTCCTCGAAGCGGCGCCGGTTCGGCAGGCCGGTCAGCGGATCGGTGAGGGAGAGGCGCGCCAGTTCCACCTGCATCCGTCCCCTGTGCCGGAGCTCGCGCCCGAAGAGCAGCGAAAGGCCGGCGCAGAGCCCGCACAGGATCGACACGATGCTGCCGATCACCAGCGCCTTGGCGCGCCACTCGGCATCGATCTCGTCGGGCGCCAGGGTCACGGCGAGGATCAGGGGGAGGTCGCCGATCCGCGTGAAGGTGTGGTGGCGCGGCTCGCTGCTGCGGACGGCGCTGCCGAGGAAGCTGCCGCTGCCCTCCCGCACGAAGCGCTGAAAGGACGGCGAGGCCGCGACGCTGTCCCCGATCGCGCCTTCGAAGAAGGGGTGCCGCATGATGCGCCGCCCGTCGCGGGCGTAGAGGTTGATCGCGCCCTTGGCGCCGAGGGCGAGATTGGCGAACAGGCGGCTGAAATAGGTGAGCTTCAGGGAGGCCTGGACCACGCCGCCGAAGCTGCCGTCCGGCTTGTTGATCCGGCGACTGAGCACGATGATGGGGACGCCGAGCATCCGCGAGGTCATGGGCTCGCTGATGAACAGGCCGAGGTCGGGCCGGTCGCGATGGGCGCGGAAATAGCTGCGGTCGGCGTTGTTCAGGGGCCGGGCCGGGACCGCGTTCGCGTCGTAGACGGTGTCGCCGTTCTCGTCGACCACGAGGAAGACCCCCATGTCCCGTGCCGTGACGGCCCGGTCGAAGAGGATCAGCTGGCGCAGGGCCGGACTCACGGCCGAGAAGCCCGGCGCCGCGAGATTGTCGACGGCGCCGCGCAGGGAGAGGTCGACGATCTCGACGTTGCGCGCGATGTCGCGTTCGATGACCTGAAGCAGGTTGCGGGACGTCTGCGCGGCCTTGTCCCAGGCATCGTTGCGCAGATCGACCAGCATCAGGCCGGACACCACGAGGAGGCCGAGAGGCGCCAGGACGCCGAGTCCGATCCAGGCTCGCGCCGCGCTCAGGCGGCTCGTGAGATCCGGCAGCATCCGCATCGGCGACTCCGAAACCTCCGGTTGTGCATTCGAGACTCAGATGCCACGGAAAGTCCTAAGCAGAGCTTGTCGGTCCCCAAGCCGGAAACCGACGCGGTGACGCCGGAGCCCATTTGTCTCAGCAAACCACTTCGGGACGCCGAGGCCGGGAGCCGCCGGGCGGTTCCGCGGCCTGGGGGGCCCGGTGGGGCACCTTTTCGGGTCACATGGCGCGGCGATCCGACCCGCAGGAAGGGCATGACCCCGGCCGAATCAGGCCCCGCCTGGGCTGCCGCATGCCCGCTCCGGTCGAGTCCGACGACACCTGTCACGCGCGGGTCCCCTCTCCAGGACGGAGAGGGACGGGTGGAGTGTGGAACCGCGTCGGATGGGGCATGCCCCTCACCCCGGCCTCCGCCCGCACGGAAGAGGGGCCCTGATCCGACCGAGCCACCCGAGGCCATCCATCGGACGGGGTCTCAGGCGGCGCGGACGCCCGAGAGGAACCGGCTCACCTCGGCGCCGAGGTGCTCGGACTGGCGCGACAGCTCGGAGGCCGAGGCGAGCACCTGCGTGGCCGCCGCACCGGTCTCCTCCGAGGCCCTGGCCACGCCCGAGATGTTGCCGGTGACCTCGCTCGTGCCCTGGGCCGCCTGGGCGACGTTGCGCACGATCTCCTGGGTGGCGGCCCCCTGCTGCTCGACCGCCGCGGCGATGCCGCTCGCCATTCCGTCGATCTCGCGGATCCGGCCGGTGATGCCCCCGATCGCGGAGACCGCCTGGTCGGTGACGCCCTGGATCTCGCCGATCTGGCGCGCGATCTCCTCCGTCGCCCGGGCGGTCTGCCCGGCCAGCTCCTTGACCTCCGTGGCCACCACCGCGAAACCCCGCCCCGCTTCGCCCGCCCGCGCCGCCTCGATGGTGGCGTTCAGCGCCAGCAGGTTGGTCTGCCCGGCGATGTTCGAGATCAGCCCGACCATGTCGCCGATCCGGGCCGAGGTGGTCCGGAGGGCCTGGACGAGCTGGCCCGTCTGATCCGCCTCGCCGACGGCCGCCTGCGCGAGCCCCGCCGAGCCCTGAACCTGCCGGCCGATCTCCTGGACCGAGGAGCCGAGTTCCTCGGCGGCGGCCGCCACGGTGCCGACGTTCGACGCGGCCTCCTCGGCCGCCGCCGCGACCTGGCTGGACTGGGCCGCCGTCTGCTGGGCCGTCGCGGTCATCTGCTGGGCCGTCGCCTGCAACTCCGTCGCCGAGGACGAGACGAGACCGACGATGCCGCCCACGGCGCGCTCGAAGCCGTCCGCAAGCTCGATCATCGTGCGCCTGCGTTCCGTCACCGCGGCCGCGTCGGCGATGCGCCGGATCTCGGCCTGCTCGGCCGCCTTCTGCGCCACCATCGTCTTGATGCCCTCAACCGCGCGGGCGACCGCGCCGACCTCGTCGCCGCGGCGCGCCTCCGGGATCGTCGCCTCAAAGGAGCCCTGCGCCATGCGCTCGAGAACGCCGACCAGGCTGGCCAGCGGCCGGGTGATCCCCAGGATGCCCACGAAGGCGGCGGTCAGGAGGCCGGCGAGCATGCCGAGGGTGCTGAACAGGATCAGGCTGTGGCGGGTGGCATTGGTCTGGGCGGTCAAATCGGCCGAGCCCTTCTCCATTGACGCGGCGATGTCCTCGCCGAGCTGGCTGCCTTCCTGGACCATGAGGGCGAAGGTCGGGTCGATGGCGCGGTGCACCAGAACGATGGCCTCCGCGTTCCGGTTCGCCGTCCCCAGCCGGCGGACCTCGGACACGTCTTGCACGAACCGCTCGACGCGCGCGGTCTGCGCCTCGACGCGGGTGCCGAAGGACGGGGCCTGCAGACGCAGGTCGGCGAGGGCCTGGCGCATCGGCGCGAGCGTGGCCTCGAATCCGTCATTGGCCGCCTTCATCTGGGCGTCGTCGGTTTCCGCGATGACCCGGTAGACCCAGTAATTCATCTCGAAAACGAGCCGGTTCACCCGGCGGGCGGTCGCCGCACCCTTGGCATCCCGTGAGATGAACAGACTATAGGCATCGTCGATCTCCGTCATACGCCCCTGAGCGAACCAGACACAGACGCCGACCATCAGGGCGATGAGCGCTACGATGGCTCCCAGCTTCGGTAAAATCTTGACCCTGGATAAAAACGACATGGGAGCACCCCGAATTTTCCGGCCAAGATCCAGCACGCCGATTAAAGTTTAATGGAGATTGCGGAGGATTTCGTCTTCTGGATGAAAGAAAACCCGTCATTTCGAGAAGCCCGGTGGTGCGGATCGATCCGAGACCGCTCGGAGCCGCGGATCATCCCCGATCCAGCTCGGCGCGAGCGCGGCCGAGGCCCACCTGCCTTCCCCGGATCAGGCGCCCGGGGAGACGTCGCGGAGCTGGCCGATGAGCCAGCGGCCGGCCGGGCCCGGCGGACGCTCCATCGGGTAGACGGCCCACATCGGCAGGAACAGACCGCCCTTCGGCAGGGCGGCGACGTCGAGGCGCACGAGCTGACCATTGGCGAGATCCTCGGCCACCACGTCCAGGGGCATGCCGCCCCAGCCGAGGCCGGAGCGCAGGAAGGCGTGCTTCGATCCGAGGTCGGCGAGCCGCCAAGTGCGCGGCGAGAACACGCCGAATTCCCGCCCCTTGGTCAGGTCGCTGCGGTCGGTCAGAACGAGCTGGACCTGTTCGGCGAGGTCGGCGGTGGCGATCGGGCCGGTCCGGCGGGCGAGCGGGTGAGCGGGCGCCGCGACCATCACGAGTTCGATCTGCCGCAGGGGCTCGCGGGCAAGTTCGGGAGGCAACAGGGGCGTCGCCCCCGCCACCGCGAAGGCGCAGCGTCCGTCGAGGACCGGCGCGATCACCGCCCCCAGGGTCTCGACCTGAATGCGCAGGGGCGTCTCGGGGAAGGCCGGCTGGAAGGCCGCGACCGCCTGCGTCACCACCTGGATCGGAAACAGCACGTCGAGGACGATGCTCACCTCCGGCTCCAGGCCGCCGGCGAGGTCGCGGGCCTGCGCCTTGAAGGTCTCGGCAGCCGCCACCGTGGCGCGCGCATGGGCCAGGAGCACGCGCCCGGCCTCCGTCAGCACCGGGTACCGGCTGGTGCGGTCGAACAGCTTCACCCCCGACTGGGCTTCCAGGTTGGCCAGGGACTGGCTCACCAGGGACTGCGCGCGTCCGAGCTTGCGTCCGGCGGCCGAGAAGCTGCCGGTGTCCACGGCGGCCACGAAGGTGCGGAGCTGATCGAGGGTGAGCGGGTCGAGCATCCATCTGCCTGGGTGATGGGACGCATCGAATGATAGAGGCTTCGCTGAGAGAGGGCCACCACCTAGATCGGGACTCACAGCCGAGCCGCTCCGGCCCCGGCGATCGCAGACCCGGATGATCCCCCATGTCCCTCGCCCTCACCGCCTCTCCCGCTCCCACGCGCGCCCGCACCGTCTCGGCCTGGGCGCTGCAGGGTCTCCTCGCCCTCGTCTTCCTCGCGGCGGGCGGCGCCAAGCTCGCCGGCGCGCCGATGATGGTGCAGGTCTACGACCTCATCGGCGTCGGCCAGTGGTTCCGGATCGTCACCGGCCTCGTGGAAGTCGCCGGTGCCGTGGCCTTGCTGATCCCGGGCTTCGCGGGCCTCGCCGCCCTCTGGCTCGCCGCCACCATGGTGGGCGCCGTGATCGCCCACTTGGTCGTCCTGCCCACGCCCGCCGCCCCGGCCGCCGTGCTCCTCGTCCTGACCGCGACCCTGGCCTGGCTGCGCCGGGACCAGACCCGCTCGGTCCTGGGCCTGCGGCGCTGATCGGCGGAAACCCTTCGCTGCCCGTCGCCCCCGCGTCACGTCGCCCCCGCCCGCGAGAGACCCCACCATGGACATCGGCATCGACAGCTTCGCCGTCACCCTCCCCGATCCGAAGACGGGCCGGACCCTCTCGGCGGCCGAGCGCATGGAACGCCTGCTCGACGAGGTCGAAGCCGCCGACCGCTCCGGCCTCGACGTGTTCGGCATCGGCGAACATCACCGGGCGGAGTTCCTCGACGCCGCCCCCGCCGTCATCCTGGCGGCCGCGGCCGCCCGCACCCGTCGCATCCGCCTGACCAGCGCCGTGACCGTGCTGAGCGCGGCCGATCCGGTGCGGGTCTTCCAGGACTTCGCCACCCTCGACCTGATCGCCCGGGGCCGCGCCGAGATGGTGGTCGGACGGGGCTCCTTCGGCGAGGCCTACCCGCTCTTCGGCTTCGCGGCCGAGGACTACGACGCCCTGTTCGCGGAGAAGCTCGAGCTGCTGCTCGCCCTGCGCGCGCAGACCCACGTCACCTGGCGGGGCCGCTTCCGCCCCCCGCTCACCGGACAGGGCGTCTACCCGCGCCCGTACCAGGAGCGCCTCCCGATCTGGGTCGGCGTGGGCGGGACGCCGGCCTCCTTCGCCCGCGCCGGCACCCTCGGCCTGCCCCTGATGGTGGCGATCATCGGTGGCCGCTTCGAGCGCTTCCGGCCCCTGGTGGAGCTCTACCGCGAGGCCGGCCGCCGGGCCGGGCACGCCCCCGAGACCCTGAAGGTCGGCGTCCACGCCATCGGCTTCGTCGCCGACACCGACCGCGCGGCCCGGGAGGCGTTCTATCCGGGCTGGGCCGCGATGTTCGGCAAGATCGGAGCCGAACGCGGCTGGCCGAGTTCCGGCCTCGAGGAGCAGTTCGCCGCCATGTGCGCGCCCGGCGGATCCTACCTCATCGGTGCCCCGGAGACGGTCGCCGCGAAGGTGCGGACCGCCGACGCCGCCCTCGGCGGCCTGTCCCGCCTCACTTTCCAGATGAGCTCGGCGATGCAGGAGCCGGAGGCCATGCAGCGCTCCATCGCCCTGCTGGGCACCGAGGTGACGCCGCGGCTGACGGCGGCCGCCTGACGCTCCCGCCCCGTCACCGCCCCGCCGAATCGTGAAACCCGGATAACCGGCTGTTAAGCGTCGCGTGGGTAGATTTCCCACGTATCGACGGCCGGGCTTTCCCGGTGCCCCGAACCCCCGTGCGCCCCCCATGAGCACAATCGCCTCCGCGGCCTCCCCGGTTTTCGCCCCGCGGCCGCCACCGCGCCCTCACGGGGCGATGAAGGAGCAGATGGCATCGACCATCTCCAGCGAACTGTCCGCCGGCGCCCTGAGCGGCACGGACGCCACTGCCCTCACCTCGGCCCTCACGGCGATCGACACGGGCCTGTCCGCGTCGTCGAACGGCAAGGCCGCCGGGGGAGCGGCGGCGGCACGCGATCCGGCCTCCCTGACGGACCGGATCGACGGACTGATCGCGGATCAGGTCAGCGCCGGCACCCTCACGGACGATCAGGCGGGCGCGCTGAAATCCCTCTTCGCCAGCGGCGGGCAGAGCACGCGCGCGTCGCAGGCCGACGGTGCGCGCGAGGCGGGCGGCCCGCCCCCCGGTCCGCCGCCGGACGGCGCGGCGTCCGGTTCGGATGACGGCACGACGAACGGCTCCGCCACGCGCGCCTCGGTCAGCGACCTCCTGAGCAGCTTCATCAAGCAACTGCAGAGCGTCCAGGCCACCGGGTCCGCCTACGGCGCCAACGGAACGAACCGCACCAGCAGCGCGTCCTCGGCCCTGGTCCTCGACACCAGCGCCTGAAGGCGGAGTCGCCCACCCGCTCACCGCGCGCGCTTGGACGCCCCATCCTTGGCGCCCCGGGTGGTCTCGTCCCGGCAGGGGCGGATGGAACCCGGATTCGGCCGGTCGGCGGCGGCGGGCGCCGCGAAGATCGCGAGGTAGCCGACGCCGCCCTCCAGCACCGAGAAGCCGGTCTGACGGTATCCGGCAGCCGTCAATTCGCAGGCGAGCAACGCCGGCGGCGTGCCGTGCCGCGAGGGCACGTCGTCGGCGTCGACGATCCCGATCCGGCCGCCCGGCTTCATCATCGGCGCGAGGTTGTGGAGCAGGCCGAAGGGCTGGGCGATCTCGTGGTACATGTGGACCAGCACGGCGGCGTCGAGGGAGGCCGGCGGCAGGCGTGGATCGTGCGGCTCGCCACGCACCACCGTGACGTTGGTGAGCGCGCTCTTGGCGATGCGCCCCTCCAGGCCCGCCAGGTAGCGCGGCGTCACGTCCTCGGCATAGACGTGTCCCTGGGGACCGACCCGCTCGGCCATCCGCACCGTGTAGTAGCCGCTGCCCGCGCCGATATCGGCGACGCTCTGGCCGGCCGCGATGCCCATGAGCCGCATCACCTGCCCGACCTCGTCGACGGAGTCGCGCTGCGCCTCCGAGGCCCAGAGCGGGGCGACGATCTCGGCCACCGGCCGGTCGGGCTTCGGGAAGGCCGCGGCGGGCGTACCCGCCGGGGCCAAGGGCTCAGCCGCCCGGACGGGCCGCAACAGGCCGAACCCCGTCAGGGCCAGCGCCAGGGTGGCGGTCCGGACGAGGGCAACGAGGAGCCGGGGACGGAGCGAGGGGGAAGCGGCCATGCAGGCTTAACCCGCCGCCGCCGGATCGGTGCCACGTTGACCCAGCGCGCCTCCGCGCGCCAGTAAGCACCATGACCGCCAGTCCCTGGAACGCCACCGTCCTCACCCTCTATCCGGAGATGTTTCCGGGGCCGCTCGGGGTGTCCCTGTCCGGGGATGCGCTGGCGCGAGGCACCTGGAGCCTGGAGGCCCGCGATATCCGCGAGCATGGCCTTGGCCGGCACCGGGCGGTGGACGACACCCCCGCCGGGGGCGGCGCCGGCATGGTGCTGCGCTGCGACGTCCTAGCCGCCGCCATCGACGCCGCGGGCACGCCCGACGATCCCCGGCCCCGGCTCCTCATGAGCCCACGGGGCCGGCCTCTCACGCAGGCGCGCGTCCGGTCCTTGAGCGCGGGGCCCGGCGTGCTCGTCGTCTGCGGCCGCTTCGAGGGCGTGGACGAGCGCGTGATCGCCGGGCGTGGCCTCGAGGAGGTCTCCATCGGCGACTACATCCTCTCCGGCGGCGAGATCGCCGCCCTTGTGGTGCTCGACGCCTGCGTGCGCCTCCTGCCCGGCGTGATGGGCAAGCTCGCCTCCGGCGAGGAGGAGAGCTTCGAGACGGGCCATCTCGAGTACCCGCACTACACCCGCCCCCGGGACTGGGAAGGCCGCGCGATCCCGGACGTGCTCACCGGCGGCAACCACGGCGCCATCGCGCGATGGCGCCGGGCCGAGGCCCTGCGCCTGACCCGGGAGCGCCGGCCGGACCTGCTCCGCCGCCCGGAGGGCTGATACGGGCTCCGCTTGATTCAAGCGGGGTCCGTATCGCTCAGCCCGCGCGGCGCTTGAGCGAAGCCGAACTCCGCCATCCCGAAGGGATCAAACGGAGTTCGTATGATGGGTCGGTCCGCAGCCCGACGGGGATCGAGCCGCGTCGGGCCCTGGGGGCTCAGAAGCGCCAGACGAAGTTCCCCTTCACGGCCTGGTCCTGCGCCCGGCTGCCGGTCTGGCCAGTATAGGCCACGCCGAGGCTGGCATTTGGCGCCACCGCGACGTCCAGGCCGAACTCGGCCACGAAGGCGTCCCGGTCGATCGGCACGCCCGCGCTCAGGAAGGCCGGTCCGCCGGCGAAGGTCAGCAGCGCCAAGGGCACCACGTCCCCGAATGCCCGCCGGTAGCCCGCCAGACCCCGCACCGTCACCGGCAGGCCGAGCCCCAGGTCCAGGCTCGCCTGCCCGCGCAGGCCCACCGTCGTGGCGCCGAGGCCGTACTCCCCCGCCGCGCTCGCCAGGGCGGCCGCGCCGCCCGTCTCGGCCAAGGCCTCCCGCCGGATGCCGACATAGGCCGCGCCGACGAACGGCTCGATGGAGGTCGCCGCCGCCGGGAGCCCCGCGCCGGTCCCACGCTCCGTCGACACCGGGGTGGCCGCCATCGACGACCCCAGGGGGATCGTCCAGCCGATCTCACCGAAGCCCTGGACCGTGGAGCCGCCGCCGTGGCCGGCCAGCGTGCTGGACAGCCCGTAGGGCACCGCGCGCCGGCTGCGCGTGTCGGTGTCGGCGTAGATCGCGCCCAGCCGCAGGGACAGCGGACCGACCGCGTAGCCGCCGTAGACGCCGCCGAACCCGCCCTTCAGCGCGGCGCTCTCCGCGCTTCGGGTGACACCGGCCCCTCCCGCGCTGTCCAGGTAGGCCTCGGTGTAGCCGCCGACCACGCCGAGGCGCAGCCCGCCCGGCAGCTGCAGGTCCGCGCCGGTGGCGAAGCCGGCGATCTGCCGGTCGACATCGTAGGCGTTTCCGCCGCCCCGGGCGCTGCCGAAGGCCCCGAAGGCCTGGCCCCAGAGCCCGAACACCTGCGGGTCGAGCATGCGCATCGGCAGGATGGCCACGGCGGGCGGACGGCCCGGAAGATCCGCCGTGTAGGCGGCCGGGAGACGTCCGTAATTCAGGCCGGTGCCGAGGCCACCCCAGCGCAGGCGGTCGAGGACCGCCTCGCGCACGAAGAACGCGGTCTCGTAGGCGGTGGAGACGGTGCTGGCGTGGAGGCCGCCGGCCAGCGCCCGGAAGCCGCCCGCCGCCTCCGGGGCGGTGAACCCCACGGCGGCGTCGTAGATCCGGCCGGTCCCGGATGCCTGGATGGCGTCGGCGACCGCGATGCCGTTGCGGGAGGTGGCGCTCGCGGCGAACGGCACGTCGTTGCGGGTGAGGGTCAGGTCGACGTCGGACGCGCCGTAGCGCAGGCTCGGGGTCAGGAAGGCCAAGTTGGCGGTGACGCCGTCGAACCGGCCCGAGACGCCGCCGCCGGCGGTGAGGATCGTGTAGGTGGTGCGCGGGGTGTAGGCCCCGGTGGCGGCCAGGACCTGAACGGTGCCGCCCGAGAGTGTCGCCGGACCGCCGGCCGCGATCCGGTCCGCCTGTCCGGCGGCGCTGGCCTCGACCTGGTAGGTGGAGCCGGCTGCGAAGGCGACGCTTCCGGCGACGGACAGCGTTCCGATGGAACGGCCGGGCGCGACGGTGCTCCCCGATTGCGCCGTCAGGCTCCCGAGCGTCCCCGTGCCGCCGAGGCTCGCACCGGCGCCCACCGTGACGGGCGCGTTCGCGAACGATCCGTCGATCGCGAGGCCGCCCTGCAGCACCGAGACGGGGCCGGACAGGGTGCCGCCTCCGGTCAGGGTCAAGCGACCGGCATTGATCTTGGTCAGGCGGCCCGTGCCGTCGATGGCGTTGGCCATGGTGGCATCCGCGGCCTGATCGAGGATGACGACGGCGTTGTCGGTGATCGTCCCCGAACCGAATGCCCGGGCCTGGCCGACGAGGGTGCCGCCGAGGACGGTGGTCCCGCCCGCATAGCTGTTGGTGCCGCTCAGCACGAGGGTGCCGGTGCCGTCCTTGGTGAGTGAGCCGGAACCGCCGATATCATTGGCCCAGGTGTCGTATTGCGCGAATCCGCCCTTGGCCGCATCCATGACGACCCGGACCGGGCCGTTGAAGGCACCGTATCCGTCGGCCGCCGCGAACAGGTTCAGCCGGGCCCAGCCGCTGCCGTCGTCGAGGGGCTGGCCCGAGGCGATCTCGGTCGTCGCGAGCACGTCGCGGCGCTGCGGGGCGGTGAGATAGGGGAACCGGGTGGCCAGGAGGACCTCCGCGCCCTGCGGGACGACGGGGGCGAGGTCGGTGGGGCCGACGGGACTCAGGCCGTAGGTCAGCGTGCTTTCGTAGAGCGCCTTGTTGCGTGCCTTGTCGCCGTACGCGTTCGGGCCCTGCGCGGCGCATTCCCCGACCCCGACGCCGCATCGCGACCGGATGTAGCTGTGCAGCGCCTGGGCGGACTGGGTCACGGTGGCGGCGAAATCCTCGCCGGGCTGCAGGTAGCCGGACGTGTTGTTCAGCAGCTTCGTGGTTTCCTCGAGGGCGAGGATCCGGCCGCCGATGATGTCGAGGGCATAGTGCACGCCGAGCACCAGGCGGCTGTTCCCGAAGTCCGCCGCTTTCGCCAGGGACCGCTGATAGAGTTCCGGCACCATCACCGCGTAGAGGAGACCGTTGGTATTGCCGGCGGTCGAGTGTCCGCTGGGAAAGGCCGCGGAATTGCTGCTCTGCACCAGGCCGTAGCGCGGGTCGAGCTTGACCTCGCTGCTGACCTGGAACGGCCGCGGATTGCCCTGGGAATTTGGGACCCCCGGCTGCGTCAGGCCGAAGACGGTGCCGTAGGTGTTGATCGCGCCGAAATACAGCTTGAGCGCGCCGCTGTCCCCGCCGACGCGGCCGTTGGCGGTCTTCGAGATGAAGTCGAGCGCATTGCCGATCGGGGTCGGGCTGCCGCTCGGCACCGCCTGGAGGAAGGCGGCGGCCTTCGTGCCGAAGAAGCCCAGTTCATAATTGCCGGCGTCGAACACCGCTTGGTCGAACCGCGCCGGGCCGGATCCGCGATTGAATTCGATCGTGCGCTGCAGGCTTTCGAGATAGGTCGCCCGCGGCAGGCTCAAGAAGCCGCCCAGCACCTGGGCCCCATCCCTCTGGGGCAACGTGGTCAGACTCTGCGCCTGGGCAGGACTGAAGGAAGCGGCCAGCACGAGCGCGGACACGCCGGACATGCGAATGAGCATCGTCGTCTCTTTCCAGGATCGGGTTTATTCAGTTTCTGGACGAGATCGCCGCGGATTGATCTCGCTTTATTGATTTGAACGAAAAATAAACGCAAATCGATTTGGCTATAGAGGAATCTCTATACAGATGTCCTCTAGCGAGGATTTGTGAAACACCGGTGACGCGCGGTCGCGGGACGCATCTGAGCCTGCATGCCGCGCATTGCGGTCTCCGGCCCACGACCGACGCTTCGCCCGGGTTTGCGACCCATCGGCGGGCGCGGGGGTCTTGGCGCATCCGGGCAGAGGATCGGGCACGTCCGGCGACGACGCCCCGGGACGGCCGTCCCGCCTCGGCGCGCGGACGGTGCCGGCCCGGTGGTCCCGCGCGGCAGACGCAAGTAACGCTTTCGGAATGTGGTCATGTCCCTCGGCGCGGCGTCGCCGGGTGAGGGCCACCCCGAACATCGGCTTGGGCCGGGACAATCAGGCTGCCGAGGTAGGCAGGCTGACACGGGTATCATCGCTCAGTCGATCCGAGACTGGATCGCAGCGTTTGGCGCAGAGATCGCCTGAATCCCGCCAGGAAATTCTTTGGGCATCCTCCGCATCGCGGGACGACCTTGAACCGAGCGCATGCGTGAAACGGTCGGAAGGTCCGCCGCCGGTGTGCGGTCCGATCCCCGGCGGCCCGGCGACCGCTTGCGTCCCGTGCGACGCGGGTCCATTGGCGTCGGCGGGCCACTCCTCCCCAACGAGGAGCTCTCATCTGGAAGGATGACGCACGTGACCAACCGACCCGCCACGCGCCCCCGCGTGCCGAATTTCTCCTCCGGCCCCTGCACCAAGCGTCCGGGCTGGAGCCTCGAGGCCCTGGCCGACGCGCCGCTGGGCCGCTCGCACCGCTCGGCCATCGGCAAGGCCAAGCTCAAGGAGGCCATCGACCTCACCCGCAGCGTCCTGCAGGTGCCGGCCGATTACCGGATCGGCATCGTGCCGGCCTCCGACACCGGCGCCGTCGAGATGGCGATGTGGTCGATGCTGGGCCCGAAGACCGTCGAGGTCGTCGCCTGGGAGGCCTTCGGCCTCGAATGGGTCACCGACGCCCTGAAGGAACTGAAGATCGCGCCGCGGGTGCATGTCGGCGATTACGGCGTCCTGCCCGACCTGTCGGCCGTCGACACCCGACGCAACGACGTCATCTTCACCTGGAACGGCACCGCCGCCGGCGTCCGCGTGCCGAACGGCGACTGGATCGCCGCCGACCGCGAGGGCGTCACCATCTGCGACGCGACCTCGGCGGCCTTCGCGATGCCACTGGACTGGGCCAAGCTCGATGTCGTCACCTTCTCCTGGCAGAAGGTCATGGGCGGCGAGGCCGCGCACGGCATGATCGTGCTCTCGCCCCGCGCCGTCGCCCGCATCGAATCGAACGTCCCGGCCTGGCCAGTCCCGAAGGTCTTCCGCCTGGCCAAGGACGGCAAGCTGATCGAGGGCATCTTCAAGGGCGACACCATCAACACGCCCTCGATGCTGGCGGTCGAGGATTACCTCGACACCCTGAAATGGGCCGCGCGCATCGGCGGCCTGCCGGCGCTGCACGCCCGGGCCGATGCCAACGCCCGGGTCATCCACGACTGGGTGGCGCGGACGCCCTGGATCGGCCACCTCGCCGCCGATCCCGGCACCTACAGCAACACCGGGATCTGCCTCGTCCTCACCGACCCGGACATCCTCGCCATGGGCGACGCCGTCGTCGGTGCGGTCGCCAAGGGCATCGCCGACACCCTGGACCGCGAGGGCATCGCCTTCGACATCGGCGCCTACCGGGATGCTCCCGCCGGCCTCAGGATCTGGTGCGGCGGCACGGTCGAGTCCGCGGACCTCGAGGCCCTGACCCCGTGGCTCGACTGGGCCTTCGCGTCCGAGAAGGCGAAGCTCGCCCGGGCCGCCTGACGCCCGCGCGACCTCGACGTCACCTGCGTCGTATACCGCGCGCGCGACGGAGCCGCTGTCCGGCCCCGTCGCGCGTCGGTCCTCCCCCGCCCGAGCCGGACACCGCCATGCCCGCGCCCAAGGTGCTCATCTCCGACGCCCTCTCCGAAGCCGCCGTGCAGCGCCTGCGCGACCGCGGCCTCGACGTCGACTTCCGGCCCGAGCTCGGCCGGGATCGCGACGCCTGCGCCGCCCTGATCGGTGCCTATGACGGTCTCGCGATCCGCTCCACCACCAGGGTCACGGCCAAGCTGCTGGTGCGAGCCGACCGTCTGAAGGTGGTCGGTCGCGCCGGAATCGGGGTCGACAACGTCGACGTGGCGGCGGCCAGCGCCCGCGGCGTCATCGTGATGAACACCCCCTTCGGCAACGCGATCACCACCGCCGAGCACGCCATCGCGATGATGTTCGCCCTCGCCCGGCAGATCCCGCAGGCCGACGCCTCGACCCAGGCCGGCCGCTGGGAGAAGGCCCGCTTCATGGGCACGGAGCTGACGGGCAAGACCCTGGGGATCATCGGCTGCGGCAACATCGGCGCCGTCGTCGCCGACCGGGCGATCGGTCTCAAGCTCAAGGTGATCGCCTACGATCCCTACCTCACGCCGGAGCGCGCCGCCGAGATCGGCGTCGAGAAGCGCGAACTCAACGCGCTTCTCGCGCGCGCCGACCTGATCAGCCTGCACGTCCCCCTGACCGAGCGGACCCGGAACATCCTCTCGGCCGACGCCCTGGCGCGGACGAAGCCGGGCGTCCGCATCATCAACTGTGCCCGCGGTGGCCTGGTCGACGAGGTCGCACTGCGCGCTGCCCTCGAGTCCGGCCGGGTCGGGGGCGCCGCCTTCGACGTGTTCGCGACCGAGCCGGCTTACGAGAACCCGCTCTTCGGGCATCCGAACGTGGTCTGCACGCCCCATCTCGGCGCCGTGACGAAGGAGGCGCAGGAGAACGTCGCCCTGCAGATCGCGGAGCAGATGGCGGACTACCTCCTGCAGGGCGCCGTCGTGAACGCCGTCAACACGCCGTCGATCTCGGCCGACGAGGCGCCGCGCCTGAGACCCTTCGTGGAGCTGGCCGAGAACCTCGGCTCGTTCCTGGGCCAGCTTACCGACGCGCCGATCCACGGCATCCGGGTGACGTATGAAGGCGCGGTGGCGGCGATGAACACGCGCGCACTCACGGCGGCTGCCGTCACCGGCGTGCTCCGCCCCGTCCTGTCGGGCATCAACATGATCTCCGCCCCGGCGGTGGCGCGCGAGCGCGGCATCCGGGTCGAGGAGGTCACCCGCGCCGGCGGGGCACCCGATTTCGGATCGGTGATCCGCATCACCGTCGAGGCCGAGGACATGCCCCGCGATGCCGCCGGCACGGTCTTCCACGACGGCAAGCCGCGCATGATCGAGATCCGCTCCATTCCGATCGATTCTGCCTTCGCAGAGCACATGCTGTACGTGCGCAATCACGACCAGCCGGGCTTCATCGGACGCTTCGGCAGCGCGCTCGGCGCAGCCGGCGTCAACGTGGCGACGTTCGCCCTCGGACGCGATGGGATGGGCGGCAATGCCATCTGTTTCTGCGCCGTCGATGCGCCGGTCTCGAAGGACGTTCTGGCTAGCATCGCCGCGATCCCACAGGTGAAGCGGGTGCGGCCGCTGCGGTTCTGAGAATTTTGCGGTCTCGACAGATCGGGCCGCAAGCTGGCCTCCCGACCGCATTCTGACGTAAACGCCGTCCGACGACGAGGCCTCTCAGCCTCGGCACCGCCAGCACACGGATTCCCCCATGAAGATCGACGGCAAGCCCTACCGCACCATCTTCCCCGCCGAGGACGGCGCCTCCGTGGCAGTGATCGACCAGACCCGCCTGCCCTTCGCCTTCGAGCTGAAGACGCTGTCCACCCTGGACGAGGCCGCGGTGGCGATCCGCACCATGGTCGTGCGCGGCGCCCCACTCATCGGTGTCACGGCCGCCTATGGGCTCGCCCTCGGCCTGCGCGCGGATGCCTCCGAAGCCGGGCTCGACCGGGCCGCGGCGATCCTCGCCGCCACGCGGCCAACCGCGATTAACCTGCGCTGGGCCCTCGACCGTGTCGCCGCCAAGCTTCGCACGGTGCCGGCGGTCGAGCGCGCAGCCTTCGCCTACGCGGAGGCCGGCCGTATCGCCGAGGAGGACGTGGAGAACTGCCACGCCATCGGCGTCCATGGTGCACAGATCCTGAGCGACCTGCACCGTCAAAAGAATCGCACCATCAACGTGCTGACCCACTGCAACGCCGGCTGGCTCGCGACGGTGGATTGGGGAACGGCCCTGGCACCCATCTACGTGGCGCACGATGCCGGCGTGCCGGTCCACGTTTTCGTGGACGAGACTCGCCCTCGGAACCAGGGCGCGGCCCTGACGGCGTTCGAACTCAACGCCCACGGCGTCCCGCACACCGTCATCGCCGACAATGCCGGCGGTCACCTCATGCAGCACGGTGCCGTCGACGTCTGCATCGTCGGCTCGGATCGTACCACGGCCTCGGGTGACGTCTGCAACAAGATCGGCACCTACCTGAAGGCGCTGGCCGCCAGCGACAACCGGGTGCCATTCTACGCCGCCCTGCCCTTCTCGACGATCGATTGGACCCTGGACGACGGCGTGCGCGAGATCCCCATCGAGGAGCGCGACGGACGCGAGGTCACGCATCTCACCGGGCGTCTGGCCGATGGCGGCTTCGCCACCGTCGAAGTCGTCTCGCCGGGAAGCCCTGTGGCGAACCCCGCCTTCGACGTGACGCCGGCCCGCCTCGTCACCGGTCTCATCACGGAGCGCGGCGTCGCCGCGGCCGATGCCGAGGGGCTTCTCGGCCTTTACCCGGAACGGCGCAAGGCCGCCTGACGCCTCAGGCGTCGGATGCCCATTGCCAGAACACAGAGCCAGTGAAGGCGAAGACTTTCTCGCCGCGCTGGTTCACGCCAGTGTTCTGGTGGGAGGCGAGGCCCCAGCCGGGGCGCGACGCGGTCTCGCGCTTGTCGATCAGGGTACAGCTGTATCGGATCGTGTCGCCGGCATAGACCGGCGCCAGCCAGCGCATGTCGCGAAAGCCCGGTGAGGGACCGAGTTGCGGGACCGGACCGGTCTTCGCCGTATGGGCGATGTCGCGGCTGCGGGTGATGTGGAGCCGGTTCATCCAAGCGGCAGCGGTATGCCAACCGGAGGCGCAGAGCGCGCCGAAATGGGTGTGCTGGGCGGCCTCCGGGTCGAGGTGGAACGCCTGCGGGTCGTAGGCTTGCGCGAAGGCCATGACCGCCTCCGGCGTGAAGTGGTGGCCGCCGAGATCCCGCACGGCACCGATGGGTGTCGCTTCGAGGAAGTGGAGCTGTTCGGCATCGTCGGGCTCTGCGGACGGCACGGCGTCCGCAGGCGATACGGCCCGCGGCGGCAAGGGGGCCACGCCGCGCCGCGGAAACATCACCGTGAAGATCTGTGTCATCACGCGCTCGCCATCCCCGTTCAGGACGGTCATCGCGAAACCGACGAAGCCGCGCTCCGGCTTCGAGTTCGAGGCCCGGCAGGTGTCGACCCGGACCGAGATGCTCAGGCGATCGCCCGGCAGCACCGGCCGGAGCCAGCGCAGCTCGTTGATCCCGGGCGAGCCCATCGAGGTAGCGCCGCGGAAGACATGCTTCTGCAGGAGACGCATCCCGAAGCCGGCGGTCTGCCAGCCGGAGCCGATCAGCTGACCGACGAAGGTTTCCTTGGCGGCCTCCGGGTCGAGGTGGAACGGTTGCGGGTCGAATTCCTGAGCGAAGGCAATGATCTCGGCTTGCGTCACCGTCAGCGGACCACCCTCGATCACCGTACCGGGCGTGAAGTCCTCGAAGGTGATGCCGGTCATGCGGATCCTTTCAGGCGCTGGAACTCGACGGGCCGAGGGACGGCCCGCCGATGCGGGAGCGAGGCCGCCCTCGCCCGTGTCAGATCAGTTGGCGAAGCGAAAATGCAGCACGTCGCCGTCCTGCACCACGTATTCCTTGCCTTCGAGGCGGAACTTGCCGGCCTCCTTGGCGCCGGCCTCACCCTTCAGGCTCGTATAATCGTGGAAGGCGATGGTCTCGGCGCGGATGAACCCCTTCTCGAAGTCCGTATGGATCACGCCGGCGGCGGCGGGAGCCCGGGTGCCTTTTTCGATGGTCCAGGCGCGCGCTTCCTTGGGCCCCACCGTGAAGTAGGTGATGAGGCCGAGAAGCTCGTAGCCGGCGCGGATGACACGGTTCAGGCCGGGCTCGGCGAGACCGACAGCCTCTAGGAAATCGCCCTGGTCGCCGAGCGGCATCACGGCGATCTCGCTCTCGATCTTGGCGGAGACAACGACCGCCTTGGCGTCTTCCGCCTTGGCGCGGGCCATCACGGCATCCGAGTAGGCGTTGCCCTTGTCGGCATCGCCTTCATCGACGTTGCAGACGTAGAGGACGGGTTTCGCCGTCATTAAGCCGAGGCTCTGGAACAGGTGCTCCTCCTCGGGCTTACGCTGCACGAGGCGCGCGGGCTTGCCTTCGCGCAGCAGCGGCAGGGCACGCTGGACGAGATCGAGGGTCTCCTTGGCCTCCTTGTCGGCGCCCTTGGCCTTCTTCTCGAGGGCGATGACGCGCTTCTCGAGGCTGTCGAGATCGGCGAGCATCAGCTCGGTCTCGATCGTCTCGATGTCGGCCGCTGGGTCGACCTTGCCCTCGACATGCGTCACGTCGCCGTCGGTGAAGCAGCGGACCACATGCGCGATGGCGTCGACCTCGCGGATGTTGGCGAGGAACTGGTTCCCCAGGCCTTCGCCCTTCGAGGCGCCGCGCACGAGGCCGGCGATATCCACGAACGTGAGCCGGGTCGGAATGATTTCCTTCGAGGCTGCGATCCTGGCGAGATCGTCGAGACGCGGATCCGGCACCGCCACCTCGCCGACATTCGGCTCGATCGTGCAGAAGGGATAGTTCGCCGCCTGCGCCGCCGCCGTCTGCGTCAGCGCATTGAAAAGGGTCGACTTGCCGACGTTCGGCAGGCCGACGATGCCGCATTTGAAGCCCATGGGTCACCTGTACGTTCGCGGGTCCGCTGAAAAGCTGCCCGCGTGAAATCCGATGTCACCGCTGCGGTCAATCGCGCGCGTTAACCTGTTTGACGTCGTCCCAGCCGCGCCCCGCCATGGCGAGGTGGACCTTGTTCTGAAAGCTCGCATCCTCGCCACCGGCCAGCAGGGGCGCATGGTCGGCGATGGCCCGGCAGAGGTCGTCGACCCAGGCCTCCTCCGCCTTGCCGAAGTTGTTCAGCACGTAGGCGTGCACCAGAGCCTTGTCCCCTGGATGTCCGATACCGAGGCGGACCCGGCGGTAATCGTTGCCGCATTGCGCCGTGATCGAGCGCAGCCCATTGTGGCCGGCATTGCCCCCCCCCGTCTTCACCCTCAGCTTGGCCTGGGCGAGATCCAGTTCGTCGTGCAAGACGATGACGTCGGAGAGGGCGATCTTGTAGAAGCGCTGCGCTTCCTGCACGGCACGGCCGGATTCGTTCATGAAGGTCTGCGGTTTCAGCAGGATCGCCCGCTCGGACCCGAGGGCCACTTCGGCGATCTCCCCCTGGAACTTGTGGCGCCACGGTCCGGCGCGGTGCACGCGCGCGATCTCGTCCACGGCGAGGAAGCCGATATTGTGGCGGTTCATGGCGTAGCGTGGGCCGGGATTGCCGAGGCCGACGATCAGGCGCATTGCGCGAATCGATCCAGACAGGTTTTCGCATCGGAACGCCGCGGGCGTCCCCGGAAACGGAGATGCCCCGGCCTGATGGCCGGGGCACCCGCAGGGATGGGGTGAGACAGGGCTTGCGCCCCAGGCTCAATCCTCCTTCTTCTCGTCCTCGCCGGCCTCCTCGGTGGCCTCTTCTTCGGCCTTCTCCTCGGCGGCCTCGGCGGACTGCGCCTCGGCGATCGCGGCCTCTTCGGCCTCGACCTCGGCGCCAAGCACGGTCGGCGGCACGATGTTGGCGACGGTGGCGTCGGGCTCACCGGTGAAGGTGGCGCCGGACGGCAGCTTCACGTCGGTGATGTGGATGGCATCGCCGATATCACGGCCGGTTAGATCGATCTCGATGGCATCCGGGATCGCGTCGGGCGCAACCTCGAGCGCAAGCGTGTGAAGCACGACGTTGAGCGTGCCGCCCTTCTGCTTGATGCCGGGGGCCGCGTCCTCGTTCAGGAAGTGGACCGGGACCTCGACCGTGATCGACTGGCCGGCAACGACGCGCAGAAAATCGACGTGGATCGGCACGCCGGACACCGGATCCAGGTGGAAGTCGCGCGGGATTGCGCGAGTCTTCTTGCCGCCCGCATTGATCTCGAACAGGGTGGTCTTGAATCCACCAGCGTAGATCAGCGTGCGGACGCGGACCAGGTCGACGGCGATGGACTGCGGAGCCTGACCGCCACCATAGATGACGGCGGGAACTTGACCCTGGCGACGAACGGCCCGGGCGGCCCCCTTGCCGACCCGGTCGCGTGCCACGGCCTCAAGCGTCTTGACTGCGCTCATGGCGTGATCCTTTTGAAAATGAAAATCTCGGGAAAACGCGAAAGGCCGCCCGAAACGGACGGCCATGCCCCGATCCCCGAAGCGCCCGTGCCTCCAAGGGTGTCTGGCGGGCGCTGGCGCGGCCTATACCCGCAAGTAACGCGCGGCGCAACCGAGGCGGCGTCCGGACGCAGTCATTTCAGCGCGAGCTGATCGCCCCAAGGCGATCCATCCGACCCGGATCCGCATCGTGGACCGAAGCCTGGCTGACGATATCTCGGCGTGCAACTAGGCGAGCCCGGCCCGAGACACGAGCGCGCTATCTTACTGATCGAATCTAAAGATCGGATAATTTAGATCGGATGATTTAAGAGATCTTTCGCTTTCGGCCACGAGGCATTGACGAAAACGCTCCAATGGGAAACGTCCCACTGGAGCGCGGATCGGAGAGATACTGCCCTGACGCACGGGGCGGTCGTCTTAACGAACGGACACGTCAGCGGTCTCGGCAATGACCCGCCGGGTGGCAGGCACGCGTGGGGTCAGGGAAGGCGTCGTCGTCAACTCGGAAGCGGGACGCACGGTGGCCGTTGCGCGGGCCTGCTCGCGATACAGCGGCGGCATAAGGAATGTACGGTCGTCCGCCATCGCAGTATTGGCAAGGCTGGCCGTTGCGAGGGTCGCGAGTATCAAGAGACGGCTGGTCATGACAGGTGTCCTTCTTTTCACCGGAGGTCCATGCCTCGTCCGGTGATCGCAATGTATTTGCACCGCACCATCATTCAAACAGATGATTTCAATAATTGATATCGATGAAATCAATGAGAGGGTAATGCGTATGGCTGGCCGCGTCCCCTTCAGTCTGCGCCACCTGCGTCAAGCCGTGCACCCGAGCCTTAGAGGGGTGTGGTTCGCTTGACCGCAGACGGAGCCAGCAGGCTTCCTCACGCTGACAATCCCGCCCGGGGAGAACGATAGTACCCGGGCACCGTCGTGCGGGCAGCGACGCGCTCCGTCGCGGGGAAGGTCTCGGCCGCGCCCCGATTCCACGTTTCGAAGGTTTGGCTCCAGGCTTCATCGGTGTGCAGTTCGGCAGCATCAGCCCAAGCGACGCGTTCACCCCAATCAAGCCCCGCCATCGCCGCGACAGTAGAGTAGGCGTGTTTGAACTTCGCGGCCCAGCAGGCGGCCTGCGCCGAGCAACTTGCTAACGTTGGGTAGGACACCTTTCTATCCGAGGTTGCCGACCTCCAGGGTCAGCAATTGCGGTGCCGCAGCGCGATCTCATCAATCGATCCCGTCAGCGACTCTGAAACCATAAGCCTTGGCCACAGCGAATCACGAGAAGATTCCCACCCCAAACCGACGGCTCGTTCACCCTGGCGGATCTATTCTTCCGCATCGAGGAAGGAATGGGTGCTATGACGCGACCGATCGTATGGGCGCTCGGAGTGACGGCAGCCGCCGCAATCTGGGCCGTCGGGCTAGCAGAGCGATTCCAACGTCCGCCGGCCCCGGAGACTGCCATCATTGCCACGCCGCTGGGCGAGCGCGCCATGGGCGCATCGGTGCGAGGCGGCCCGAGCACCCTGACGCTCTTCTCGGATGCGCAAGGACACTTCTCGACCGATGCGGTGATCGACGGGAAGCGTCTGCGCATGTTGGTCGATACCGGTGCAACAGCCTGCGCCTTCACTTACGAGGATGCAGAGCGCGCGGGCTTGCAGGTCGGCGAACACGATTTCCGCGTACCGGTCCAGACTGCCAACGGTACCATCCTGGCGGCGCCGGTGCGTATTCCCGAAATACGGATCGGCACCATCACCGTTCAAGGGGTCAACGGCATGGTCATGCCTCGCGGGCGCCTGTCCACCAGCCTCCTCGGCATGTCCTTTCTGAAGCGCTTGAACGAGTTCAGTATGAATGGAGGCCGCCTCACCCTGCGGGGGTGACCCTGTCGACGTCCCATCGGGTCCAAGGCGTCAACGATCAGGCCCCGCCCGTGGGCCCAGTCGTCGGCACTTGAGACCATCCGAGACGTCCTCAATGGCCCTGGCTGACCACAGCTTTGAGCCTGTACAGGGCCTCCAGGGCCTCGCGTGGCGTTAGCGCGTCCGGATCGATGGCTTCGAGGGCGAGGCGCAGGGTGTCGTCGGGCGCTTCGGAGACCGCCTCCGGCATTGGCGGCGGCGCCAGATTGGCAAAGAGCGGCAAGTCGTTAATGCGGGGCCTTGAGGGTCGGTCGCGCTCGGCTTTCTCGAGATGCTTCAGGATCGAACCCGCACGGGCGATCACGCCGGCCGGAAGGCCTGCCAGCCGTGCCACCTGCAACCCGTAGGAGCGCTCGGCCACGCCAGGCACCACTTCATGCAGGAAGACGACTTCGCCCTTGTGCTCGGCCACCCGGAGAGTCGCGTTGTCGAGGTGGGAAAGGCGCTGTCCAAGGGCGGTAAGCTCGTGGAAGTGGGTCGCGAACAGGGCGCGGCCGCCATTCTGCTCGTGCAGGTGCTCAAGGCAGGCCCAGGCGATGGAGAGGCCATCGAAGGTCGCGGTGCCGCGACCGATCTCGTCCAAGATTACGAGGGAGCGACGGGTCGCCTGATTTAGGATCGCAGCGGTCTCGACCATCTCGACCATGAAGGTCGATTGCCCTCGGGCGAGGTCGTCAGCGGCACCAACGCGGGAGAACAGCCGATCGACGACGCCGAGGCGAACGCGCGCCGCCGGCACGAACGCGCCGATCTGCGCCAGGACGGCAATCAGCGCGTTCTGACGCAGGAAAGTCGACTTGCCGCCCATATTGGGACCCGTCACCAGGCGGATGCGCCCGCGCCCCTCCCCCGACAGATCGCAATCGTTGGCGATGAAGGGAGCCCCGGAGCGGTGGAGCGCCGCCTCCACCACGGGATGGCGTCCTCCTTCCACCACGAAGGCGTAGCTTTCATCGACCAAAGGGCGGCGCCAATCGCGTTCGACCGCGAGTTCGGCGTGCGACGCGGCCACATCGAGCCGCGCGAGGGCCTCGGCTACTTCAGCAATAGCGGTTGCTTGCGTCAGGACTCGTCCGGCGAGGGCATCGAACACGGCGTTTTCCAAGGCCAGGGCCCGGTCGGATGCACCCGAGATACGGCTTTCGAGCTGGCCGAGTTCGACACTTGTGAAGCGCATCGCATCGACCATGGTCTGGCGATGGATGAAGGTCTCGCGCATTACACCTTTGAGGCAGGCCTCGCCCACCCCCTGCGGCACCTCGATGTAGTAGCCGAGCATGTTGTTGTGTTTGATCCGAAGGGTACGACAGCCAGTCTCCTCGGCGTAACGCGCCTGCAGGGCAGCGATGACCTTTCGTGAATCCTGGCCGAGCAATCGGCTTTCGTCGATCTCCGAATCGTAGCCGTGGCGTACGAACCCCCCATCTTGACGCTTCAGGGGGAGGTCGTCGGCCAGCGCCGCACGAAGTTCCGACACCAGGGCGCGGTCCACGGCAGCAAGGCAGGTCGCGACCGCCAAGAGATCCTCCGGCAGGCGCACAAGGCTCCCACATCGATCGGCGAGATCCTGCGCCGCGTCGAGACCATCACGGAGAGCCGCGAGGTCACGTGGGCCGCCCCGTCCTAGGGCAAGACGCGAGAGGGCTCGGGCGAGATCCGGCGCTCTTGCGAGGCTGTCGCGGAAGGCGGCGCGGGTAGGCGCATCATCGACCAGGAACTCCACAGTTGCGTGGCGGTGCCGGATCGCTTCGAGATCTGTCAGGGGGCCGGCGAGGTGCTCCGCAAGGAGGCGGGCCCCACCCGCGGAGACAGTCCGGTCGATGGCGTCCAGCAGGCTTCCCTTACGCTCACCGGATAGGGTTCGGGTCAGTTCGAGATTGGCACGGGTGGAGGCATCGATGGAGAGGGTCGCGGCGGAACTCTCTCGAGTGGGTGGTGACAGGGTCGGACGTGCACCGACCTGTGTACGCTCGATGTAAAGCAGTGCCGCCCCCGCGGCGGCGATCTCGGCCCGCCCGAACTGGCCGAAACCCTCCAAAGTCGAAACCCCGAATTGCGCCTTGAGCCGCCGCTCGGCCGCGGAGAGTTCGAGTTCAGCCTGAGCCAACGGCGTTACGGGGGCCGAGCATTCGCGCCACAACCGGGCGAGCGCCGGATCGGCGTGAATGGTTTCCGACAACACGATCTCGCGCGGATCGTGCCGGGCGATCGCGGAGTCGAGTTCGCCGGACGCCACCTCGCTCAGGGAGAAGCGCCCCGTCGAGATGTCCACGGCTGCAAGACCGTAGACGGAGGCCGTTTCCCCCGCTTTGCGACGGGCGATCGCGAGCAGGATATTCGCACGAGCGGGATCGAGGAGGCGATCCTCGGTGATGGTCCCGGGCGTAACAAGTCGGACCACTTCGCGCCGGACGACGGATTTAGGACCCCGCTTCTTCGCTTCGGCAGGATCTTCCGTCTGCGCACAGACCGCAACACGATGGCCGAGCGCGATGAGGCGACTGAGGTAGTCGTCGGCGCGATCCACCGGCACGCCACACATGGGGATGTCGGTCCCGCCGTGCTTCCCCCGTTTGGTGAGCACGATCCCTAAGGCGCGGGATGCGATCTCCGCATCCTCGAAGAACAGTTCGTAGAAATCGCCCATCCGATAAAACAGGAGGCAATCGGTGTTAGCGGCCTTGATCTCGATATACTGCGCCATCATCGGGGTGGCGCCAGCCGTCTCAAGGACGGCCGCACTGGTCGCGTAATCCGAGGGAGCGGAACCGGACTTGGCAACGGAGCGGGCGATGCGCTGTGACATGGGCTCAGCATAGCAGAGCGGCCATCGGAGAATCAGCGCGAGGATGCGTCTCGCCTGGGGAGAAGCAGAAAAGCGCCAGGGCTGGGGAATGCGAAAAGGGCCGACGTGCTCTGCACGACGGCCCTACGATCAACCGGACTGCTGTGACCGACGCCGATGATCAGTAGCGCGGGCCGCCTGAGGTGTTGCCCTTCTGCTGCTGATAGCCGGGCTGCGACGGATTGCGGGAATTCGGATCGCTCATCATCCGCGATCGCGGCATGCGGTGCATGCGGCGGTGATGACGGTGATAGCGCATGCCGCGGTGGTGCCGGCGATAAGCGACTTGGTCGACCACTTGATCACCGGCGACGGCAAGGGCAGGCGCTGGCATCACGGGAGCGGCCGACGCAGACGTCAGTCCGATGGCGCCAAGCAGAGTGCTGGCGGCCAGAGCGATCGCAAGTTTCGTCATGAGTTCCATCTTCCGTCGACGCGCCCGTTGCGCATCCAGCGAACAAGTCCTTCCAAGTGAATCCGTTCCCATTCGTGGGCATCGAAGATGCCACTCTTTGCGAAGATTTGTTGGGATGAAAGAGACAATGGAAGCCCGCGTGCGGGGCAGCTAAGCGAGCAGTCTTCAAATGCATTGCTCTTCGACGGCAGATTCGGACGGGTTCATGGAAAAGAACGCTGTCCGGGACCCACCGGCGATTGGCGCCTTCATTGCGCGCGTGCCGGTGCTGCGTGATGCCGACTGGCTGCTGAAGCAACGCCACCGTCGACGTTTCGCCGATCCCCCCGCTTGAACGTTCAGCTGGAGAATTGGGCTTGTTTTAAGAGTAGGCGATGTCCTGGACCGTCCATTAGAGCGAATCGGTCAAAGCAGGCTTATCCAAGGAGGATATTGTGTCGCATGCCTATCTCGCCATACGAGGCGAAGAGGAGGCCTTACGCGTCGCGTGCGAATTCTTGAATCAAGGGTTGATCGTCTGGTCGATCCGGCGGGATCATGGAATCCTGGAGATGGACCGACATCGCATCTTTCATCACTTCAATCCGCTCACCTCGTAGGTCGCCAGATCGGATCCCTGGATCTTCGCTCTGTCCTACCTCCGGGACGGGCCGGCACGCTCGTTGGATGATGCGAGGGATCGGTATCGGGCGAGCACGAAGATTTATCGCGCTAGACTACGGACAGAGGAAGTGAGCCTCAGAAGGCGTTGGTGCGGCGGGTGATTTCGGCCAGGACGGTGCGCAGGAGGATCTGGAGGTCGAGGCGCAGGCTCTGGTTCTCGATGTACCAGAGGTCGAGGGTGGCGCGGCGCTGCATGTCGGCCAGGGTGGGGGTGGGCCCGCGCGAACCGTTGATCTGGGCCCAGCCGGTGATGCCGG
>NZ_JCBANU010000030.1:0-57440 GCF_059816145.1 Methylobacterium sp. 001424705
ATCGTCAACGGCGTTACCCTGACCGCCGCCCAGCAGGCCGCCATCTTCGCCGCCAGCATCGAGACCATCACCGACGCCTCCGGCACCTACACAAAGCCGAGCGCCCCGACGGGCAACCCGACCAGTGCCACCGACCTCACGACCAGCGCCGATGTGGTCGCGCTGACCGGCGCGAGCCCGCTCGTGACGGCCACGGCGACGACGTTGAACGCCGGAGATCGTCTCGATGGCGGCGGACACGCCGTGCTGTCCCTGTCAGGCGGAGGCGCCTTCAACCTGTTGGCCCTGCAGCAGTTCACCGGCTTCCAGGGGGTGCAACTCACCAACACCTCCTCCTCCGATGCGGCCCTGATCCTGCGGGACGGTGCCGATCTGAAGGTGACGCTAAGTGACGGCGGCCCCCTGAACCCGCCAGCCAACACCCTGCCCTCCACCGGCGGCATCTCGGTGACGCTGGCCAAGAGCGTCGTGGCGATCACCGGCGGTAACGAGGTCGACAGCTTCACCGCGGCGACGCCAGCCCAGCTGATGGCCGGCAGCACCCTCGACGGCGGGGGCGGCCGCGACACGCTCAATCTGAGCTACGACTTCGCTGGTCACGCCGGCACGTATCAGTTCGATCCGGTGACGGGGAAGAGCACCTATGTTCCGCCAGCCTCACCCGATACGGTCTACGACCTGACCAAAGTCAGCCTCAGCCACATCGAAACCCTGTTCGCCAACGGCGGCGGGACCACCAACGGCGGCGCGACCGTGGTCAAGGTCGATACCGCGTCGCTGAAGGACTTCACCACCCTCTACCTGAACAACAACACCGTGCTGACGACGGATGCCGCCACCCTCGATCTGACGGGCAAAAGCATCCTCGGCTTTAGCGGCGGTGGAGTGATCACGAGCTCGAACACAGCCGGCACGGCCTTCGCCACCAATAGCGCTACTGTGGCCGCCTCGATCCAGGGCGGTACGGGCCAGGATACGGTGATCGTCAACGGCGTTACCCTGACCGCCGCCCAGCAGGCCGCCATCTTCGCCGCCAGCATCGAGACCATCACCGACGCTTCCGGCACCTACACAAAGCCCGCGCCGCAACTTCTGAAAGGCAAGGCGATCGACGGTTACCTCTCCGGAGCTACCGTCTTCGCCGATACCAATGGTAACGGCACGCTTGACCAGGGCGAGGCCTCTACGGTCACCGATGGCCAGGGTAACTTCATTCTGACAGCCGACTTTGTAACCCTGATCACTCAGGGCGGAATAGACACGTCTACGGGCTTGCCCTTCGTTGGATCACTCAAGGCCCCCGCCGGATCGACGGTAATTACCCCCCTGACGACCGTTGTCGTTGCGCTCGCCGCCCAAGGGGTCGCCGATCCGGTTTCGGCGGCGAAGATCGCCTTCGGGCTGGCCGCCTCGTTTGATCTCATGAGCACCGATCCAGTCGCCGCGAGTGTGGTCGGTAATGCCGACGCACTCACTGCTCTCAAGATGGGGGCGGTGGTCGCCAACAGCTTGGCGCAGATCACCGCCGGTCTCCAGGCCCTAGGAGCGACGCCCGCGGCTGCCGAGGCGAGCGCCGAGAAGGCGCTCGCGGCCTACGTCACTAGTCACACAACTATCGACCTCACCGGTGCAGCGGCGATCAAGACCGTGGCCACCGGCGCCGGCCTGCCGGCCGAAACGGCGGACACGATCGGGGCGACCACCGCCGGTTGGAACGCTAAGCTAGCGGCAGCTAGCGATGTCGAGGCCTTGGCCGCGGTGCAAACGAAGGCGCAGGGCGGCAATGGCAACTCTGACGGGAATTCCGGTGGAGGGCAGACGGGGGGAGACGGACCGCCGGTCAATACGGTGCCCCTCCTGAGCGTGTTCCCCACCGCCGACGGCCTCATCAACTCCGCTGAAGCCAAGGCTGTCAGCTTTACGGTGAAAGGACTGGCCAGCGACGAGAGCGCACTCATCACCTTCACTGATGGCACTCACACCCAGCAGGTCAACGTAATTGCCAACAGCACCGCTACCGTGGATCTTTCAGGTCTCAACGGCAGGGTCACGTCGCGCCTCACCATCAGCGACAGCCACCAAGTGACCGCGACAGTGGAAGGCAACAGCGTCCTGCTCAACACCTACGCTCCCGCCCCCGGCGTGACTCAGACTGTGGACATTGATAGCGCAGGCGGTAAGCTGGTCAGGAACATTGACTCGAGCACAGGCTATTTAGTCGAAAGCGAAAGCTACAACTCAGATAACCAGATACTTGAAGTCAATGTATATAATACATCAGGTCAAATGATTAGTGGAACCGTTCGTAGCTATGATAATGATGGGCATTTGATCCAGCGCAGTGGTACAATCTATGATCCGTTAGATGCCCATGTTATCAAATCGACAACAGTTAAGGCCGATGGCTCACGCGTCATTATTGACAACTCTATTACTGGTAAGGCGTACACTGACCAAGTCCAGGCCTATGATGCTGCAGGGAAGGTTGTAAGTACGATCCGCCACTATGGGGATGAGGCTCACACGCTAGCGATGAGTGAGATCTTCAACAGCGACGGCTCAGGCGAGGTACACAGCTACGACACGCTTGGACGGGAGGTTTCGCGGGCCACCATTAATGCGGACGGGGCGTCGCATGTTGTGAACTCGACGTATAAAGGCTCGTTGCTCACCGCGAACACGGTGCAAGACATGCTCTACGACGCCGGACACAAGCTCCTCTCGCAGAATGTCACCAACGCCAACGGGACGCATACCCAAACCGCTTATCAGGCTGGGCAAACGTTGGTCTCGACGAGCGGAGTCTCCGATACGTTCAAGAGCTATGGGGGAGATACGTTCGTATTTGCTGCTGGTTTCGGGAAAGACACGGTTACGGGGTTCCATGCCGGATCGGCTGCCGGACACGACGTGCTGTCCCTGGACACGGCTGAGGTCTCGGACTTCGCTGAATTGCAGGGCCACCTCAAGGCAATGGGAGCGGATACGTTACTGACTCTCACCGCCGCTGACACCATCTTGCTCAAAAACGTGTCAGTTACCATGCTGGCAGCTGATAACTTCCATTTCCAGGACCACGGGCTCTTCCACGCCTAAGTGCGTCAGGCTGTAACCTACTGCTGTGCCAATTTAGTTGTTTGGCACAGCAGGGCCTTATCTCCTCTGCATGGCGCTGAAGACTAAGGTATCGGGCGGCGCGAAGCTTTATTGCCATACGATTCGGCACTTGTATGATGCGCCTTCGCAAGAGCAACCAGCACGATACCAAGTGAATCGCTTTTAGAACAATCCTCAAGCTGATTGCCAAGCGCAAGGTAATAAGCCTTGTTAAAAGCTTCCTTCTGATCGATACGGACACGGAGTTCCGCCATCTCCGCTATGCTGGGTCGTACCGGTACACCGAGGAAACGTGAGAACGTTCGGCCGAAGTTAATCATCCGGATACGATACCAACATCCAAGCCTGTTTGATAGCTCGTGTGCTTACTCGGCGTATTCTGCCGGGCGAATGAGCGCGCTTTGGCCACCCAAGCTACAGACGCGACTTGAGAACTGTCCGCAAGCAATGGGTCCGTTGGGCCGGGCGTCCGTTAGCATTCTAGAACTCATACGGCCACCTACCTCGGCAGCCTCATGGTGTCCGTGTGGGCATGCCCGTGCGGACAAACCCTATTCGGCAGCTTTTACTTTCGAGGACAGATCGAAAAGTCAGACTGGGCTGCTTGTCATTTTAAGGTTCGGGCTGGCCGACGATCTGCGGCTCGGTGCTGCCCAAGGATCTCTGCGGACTGATCGGCGCATCTAAGGTCCTTTAATATGCCCGAATGGCCGATGTGTATTGTGCCGAGTTCCGAGCAATGGGGAGGGTCAACTGACGTGAGGTCTGCGTTCCCGTTTCAAGCGCTCCTGCTGGCCGTTGTGGTGGCAGCTTCGCCAGCTCAAGCTAGCCCCGATCCTTACCGTGACGTCCTTTGGGTGGCACTTCAGGGCTGCCTTCTCACGAAGAAGACCACAGGCCGCGCCTTTCCCTGCTTAACTGTCGACCTCGGCGACAAGGACCGTCCCGGAACGGCCGTGCTGCGCGCGCCCGGACAACCAACTCACACCGTTGTCATGCCAACCACAGCGGTGGTCGGCCTAGAAGCACCTGAGCTCCAGCAGGTGGCCGGCAATGCCTATTGGAAGGCGGCGCTCGCCGCCCGGTCCTATGTGGTCTCGGCCATGGGGGGACGATTGCCGGTTGAGCAAGTGGGCTTAGCGGTGAACGCAGAGAACGGGCGAACTCAGGACCAACTTCACATTCATCTGGATTGCATTAGGTCGAGCGTCCGCGCCTCCCTGCAGCGCCATTCCCATCGCCTGCGAGAGACCTGGATAGGGTTTCCCGGCCTCCTTGAGGGGAGAAGCTTCTTGGCCCGGCGCATCAACGCGGACGAGGTCGATAGTTTCAATCCATTCGCCGCCTTGATGCAGCTCCCTGGTCGCTTACCCGATCTACGCGCAACGAGCTTTGCAATCATCCCCGACGCACACACCGGACTGGGCAAAGGGTTCGTCATGCTTGCCTACAGGGCCACCAAAGCCCACGCTGAAATGCTTCTGGATCATAGCTGTGCCGTTGAGCAAACGACGATGCCTCGTTGAACTGAATGAAACGTCACAGGTCCGTCTAGATTAGCCAACCTAATCGATCAGACCGGAAAACCGTGGTTATCTGTACATCCCTGATCGCCAGCCCTTAGGCAGGCTTGCTTTCACAGGTTTCAAAACCTGCACTACAAGGTACAAAGCAACTTGCTGGTCGCAACCGCCTGTCGACGGCATAGGTGTAAATCCATTCGAAGCGCCGATCGCAGCCGCTTAGCGGGCGCTTGCCCTTGTCCACCAGCGATGACACAGAGGCTCTACCCGGATCTCGCATGCGCTGCCATCGAAGGTGCCGGTTGGGAAGCATTGGGGCAGGAATGGCGAGAGCGGAGCTTCGATCGTTGACGGGCGCCCGAGGTTTGGCAGCCATCAGCGTCGTTCTCTACCATCTTGGAGAAGCTATTCAGACGCGCTTCGGCTTCGAGACCCTCGCTTTTTTTGAGCGAGGCTACATCGCGGTCGATGTGTTCTTTGTCCTTAGTGGCTTCATTATTGCCTACAACTATCATAATCTCTTTTCAGCCAGCATCTCGCTCGTAGACTATGCAGGATTCATCGTCAAGCGCGTGGCCCGGCTCTACCCGCTCTATTTTGTTCTGACTCTCGTATACTACGTTAAAAACACAGTCCGCGTGGGCGATCCATTTGCAAGCCAACCGACACTTGGAGATTGGATAGCAAACCTCACCCTAGCGAATGCTTGGGGGTTCGAAACAGTCAGAGTTCTCGGTGTCCCTTGGTCGATCAGCACTGAGCTCTTCGTCTATTTCTTTTTTCCTATGCTTGCGCATGCGCTCGTGCGCTGGCGACTTATGTCAATGGTTCTTACTTTTCTTGCAGTTCTCGTCCTCCTAGCCGTCGCTGGGTCCGGCCGAGGCGTCAGCGGTCCGCTCGATGTTGTCGCCGAAGGGTCGATGCTACCGCTCCTGCGCTGTGTTGCCGGGTTCTCACTTGGTCTCCTCACTTATCGCTCTGTCCGTCACCGCATCGGACAACCCATGGAAGGCGCCAATGGTCTTCTTGTTGCGACTGGTACCGCTAGCATGACCGCCTTGGCCTTCGGTTGGGATGTGCCCGTCGTGCTTGTCGCCTGTCCTTTGATTATTGCAGTTCTAGCCACAGGATCGCACTTAGGCGACCGCCTATTCGCCAATCGACCGATGCATCTCCTCGGTGAATGGTCCTATGCGATCTACCTAGTGCATGCCCTTTGCATCAATTCAGCCCTTCGTGTTGCGGCAGAACTAGAGAACGTTATGTCCATACCGCTAACGGTGAGTGCACCTGTCCTGTTGATCATCCCCATGCTTGTGGCTTCAGCGGCTCTCCATCGCTTCGTCGAATTGCCATGTCGACGATGTTTCTCCGGCCACTTCGCTGCCGTAGGAGCACGGTGAGCGAACGAAGCATCGGCTCCCCTTACACGAGGGAGCCTCGTACCACGCCGACGCTAACATGAAGCTGGATTACGTCGGGGCCTGTTCCGCAAGGAAACGGTGGTATTACCGACATCAAGTCATGACCGAAGCCGTCCTGATTCGTTCGTAGAGCGGACAGGCGGGTCCCAACCCTATGCGGTCATTTCTGAACCACTCCCGCACTGATCTCGCCAAGTGTAAAGTTGTCAAGAGGGGGGACCAGCAAAAAATATAATCTGATTTGACGGATTATTCACGCAAGATGTTATTGTGAAAATGAATACTTATTGCTCCCGAGTCCGTTCGATGCTACTGCCGCCTCTTTGGCGCAGTATGGAATTTACGACTTGTCCGTCCGCGCTGAGTATTTTAGAAAAATTTGCGTTTACAGTATTTCTGGCATTTGCAACATCGCTTTCAAAGCGACCTTGAGCTTGTCCGCAGTTTTCACTCGCGAGATTTTCGATTTTGAAGCTACTTCCTTGATTTTGCGTGGAAACATTCCATACCGTTGAATCCTTACCTTCGCAAAATCTCTGCCCTGTGCGAGAAACTAGACAGAGATCGCGCTTGATATAAGAATTTATGTTCCAGTGACATGTACGATC
This sequence comes from Methylobacterium sp. 001424705, assembly GCF_059816145.1. NCBI lineage: Bacteria > Pseudomonadati > Pseudomonadota > Alphaproteobacteria > Hyphomicrobiales > Methylobacteriaceae > Methylobacterium > Methylobacterium sp. 001424705. Next base: position 6,673 of record NZ_JCBANU010000030.1, read on the forward strand.
ATCGATGGGATGATTCCAAGTTGATGGACGACCCGATTCATTTTTAGAGACGTCCATCAATCCTGCATAAACAGCTACAAATTTCTCTGCTGTCCCATCACTATATTTAACTAGGTACGGTATTTGAGCAGACTGTATTTGCTCTGCCATCGCCGATGAGGCAACAATAACTGAGATTATGGCCACACCAAACCGGCTGATAATCATTGCTGCCCTCTCTGCATAACGAGGTCACAACTCTTGACGGCTGCGATACGAGCAGCATTTGTGCATGAGTTTATTGCAAAGATTTGCTGGACTGCAACAGAAATCTGACACCAGCCCCCATATTGGGTTTGTGTAAAAGGTGCGAGTTTTGCACACACTCGCGTGCCCGTTGAGGGACTGCTTACCGCCCAAACAAGACATTCGTCCTATTTGCTGCGTTGTCGGGTATCCGATCGTTTTTCTGACTGTCGAGGCTACTCAGCATAAATCGACGACCGAAAAGGGAATTGCCGTCCGGTAACCGCGTCAGCTTTTCATATGTCAGGGAATGGGTGGCGGACAATCAGTTCTAAGACATCGGCAAGAGCCTTTTCCACTTTGCCTATTGTGCGCAATAGTAAAACATTTTGGTCAAGGTGGGCCAGGGACGAACAGCGGATTCATGTCCCGCTCTGCTAGAAGTAGACAGTAGAATGCCACTCAGCCTGGCCGCACTCTCCGTATTACTCGGCAACCTGGAAAGAAACCTTTCCATCGCCTAAAAGGATTTCCAAAGCAATGAATGCGAGCGGTGGGCCGTAATCCCCTCCCACACCCCGCATACGCGGGGATGACCGAACGGCCGCCCGGAGGCGAATTTTGCGCTCGCATTACAAGCCATATACGGAGCGCAAACGCTGCTCAACCGGGAAAACCCATTTTGGGGCACTGAGGCGGCTTGATGTCGAAAAGGCATACGAGGAGCCGGGATGTGCAATGCCATGTTGAACAATCCGGCGAGGTCGTTCAAGGCGTCGCCGATGCCGCTGGCTTCCCCCACCGAGCGACGCATCACGAGCACGCAGGCTTCCTGACCCTTGGACCGTCGCTCGTATGAAGCGTGCAGGCGGTGTGGCGCTTTTTGGGACCGAACCGAAGCGGATGGCGCTCGCCCGCCTCGTTGATCGCCATGATAGGCATATGTTTTGGATTGACGTGCTCGTTCATCTGAGACGGCCTTTCTGAGGAGAGGGAGACCGGCCGGCGCAAGGCTAGGTAGGGGTACGCAACGCAAGGGGAGGGGGGTTCAGCGCCGCTTCGGGAGGCGCTTGAAGCTGCTTTGACGCTCGACCTGAGGGGCTGCCTTGGCCTTCGCCAGGTCACGCGAGAAGTGCGGGAAGAGCGACAGCGCCTCACGCAGATGATCCACGTTGACCGTCCGGCTGCCGGCCGCCTCGGCGACGGCGCGGGCGATAGGCAGCACCTTGCCGATGCCGTCCGCGTGGTGGGTCTCGGCGAGGGTGCGGCACAGCCGGAGCGCTTCCGGCTCCTCGACGGCATACTGGCCAGCGAGTAGGTCCGCATCCGCGTCGAGGATGCAGTCGATCTCTTCCCGGATCGGCAGGCGCCGGGCGATCTGCCGGATGGCTGCCTTCTGCGAGTTGACGAATTTCAGTACCTCGTCGTTGCCGAGGAACAGCATCTGGACGTGGGCCTGCTCGCTGATCGCCAACAGGTCGCGTGCCACGCGGTCGGCAAGGTTCTGCGCCTCATCGAACAGCAGGACGGGAAATTCGCTGGCCTTGGTGCAAAGGAGCTTCATCGTCGCGGTGACGCTGTAAACAGTGTGCAAACCGACGTGAGGGGCGACTTCCTCCAGCACCGCCATGGTCGAATTGCCCATCACGCCGGTGACGGTCACAAGGCCGACGGGCGGCCCTTCCATCGTGCCAGAGCGGCGGACCGCCTCCTCCAGCGCACGCGTCTTACCGACGCCGGGCGCCCCGGTGATGAGCCCGTTGTGTCCGAACCGTACGCAGCGGTCGATAGTGTCGAGCACAACATGGGCCGCCGAGGTCATGACGAACGGGGTGTCCCGGCTGACATGCGCCTGACGGCGGGCCTCGAACGCCTCTTTCTGGGCGGCTTCGGCCGCGCGCTGTGCGGCGATCTCCGCACGCTTCTGGTCGATACGCTCCTGACACCTGCGCTCTTCGCGCTCTTCCTCCTCGCGCTCCAATCTATGCGCCAGGATCATGCGCTGGCTGGCAAGGGGGAGGTGAGCATACTTGGGATCGAGCATGGGCGTAAGGTCGTTCATCACAAGCCTCTGAAGCGTGCGCTGCGTTCCAGGGTGGCCTTGAGCTTGGCCTGCTTCTCCTCACGGTCGCGGTCGCGCCGCTCGGTGGGGCTCTCCATGATGCGCCGGCCGATTTCGGCGCGGTTCCCGCCTAGCTCGATCGTGCCCTTGCTCGCCGGCACCGGCGGCGCGGACTGACGGCGGCCGGAGGTGATCATCTCCGTTTTCACGTCGATCCGATTGAGATTGGCCGCCTCGGATCGGATCGCGTCGCGGGCCACGCCCTTGCGCCGGGCGGCCTCCGCAGCCCCGGCTGGATCGAGGCGGGAATAAACTGGGTCGGGGAGGGCGATGCCGATCAGCTCGCCCTTCATCGTGAACACCGGCACGGCTGGCCAGCACAGGTACTTCGGCAGGCGGATGCTGACCCTGTCGCCGGTGTGGCGAGCCAGCTCGTCGCAGTAGAACCACTCCCTACCGACCCTGATCTTGCCGTCTTGGACCTTGCGGGTGGCCTCCTCCGAGAAGGCCGTCATCAGCGCCAGTTCGTCTATGTCGGTGCGCTGCCAGCCGGCGGCGACCGCCTGCGCGTAGGCTTGCTCGGGCGAGCGGCCGGCCAGATCGCCGGTCTGCCGCTTCGTGTTGTAGAAGGCGAGAAGCCCGAGGAAGTCGTGGGAGAAGTCGTCGAAGGTGCCGTCGAACGGGGAGGGCGCTTTACCGAGGTTGGCCCGCCGGGAGTTCATGCGGTCGCCGCCGATGTAGCCGGGCACCGCCGAGAGGATCGTCTGCTCGATGACGCGAAATGAGCCTTCGATAATGCCCTTGGCTGCCGCGTTGTAGGCGGTCGCCCGGATCAGCGCCCTGCCCCGACCGAAGTCCTCGCAGTCCAAGCCGGCGAGCTTCAAGGCATCCGGCAGGAACTCGGCAAAGCCGTACTCGGAGCCGTTGTCGAGGTAGAGCTTACCCGGCATGCCCCAGTGCAGGTCCTGGGTCATATGGATAAAGCTGTCGATGACGTCGCTGTTGCGGATCGCGGTGCCGGGCTCGCACAGCACAAGGTCGATGCGCATGCGCCGAGTGCCGGCATCGAGCCATGCGATGCCCTTGGGTGTCGCCAGCGTGCCGTCGGGCCTCGCGACATACACGTCGAAATGATGGACATCGCCGAAGACGAGTTCCATCGGGGCGAGCCCGGCCGAGGTGAGGCGGACGCGCGGGCGCTGATCGTCCCAAGCCTTGATGTCCGTGCGGTACTGATGGACGCGCCGGGCGTTGCGGCCAGCCTCGACGACGCCCTTGGGCAGTTCGCACGCCGGCATGATCTCGGCGAAGGTGGCGCCGATCCCGGCTTTGAGGGTGAGGTCTGCGAGGTATTCGCCGGCGAGGCGCTGGACGACGCTGTAGGCCGCGCCACCGCCCCATAGGTCGCGGATGCGCTGGCGGACCTTGCGGGCGATCTCGGCGCGCAAGGCATCATCTAGGCCGGCGGTAGCAGCGTCCCAACGCTTCGTCAGGATCAGCCGGCTTTCCGGCTTTGTCTCGCGGCGCTTGCGCATCAACGCCTTTAAGCCGCCGACCGTCGCCTTGCTGACCTTGCGCTCGATGTCGCGTAGGCTCGGCGTGATCCACACGCCGTGCGGACCGCAAACCTCCACACCAGCTAGCGCCTCGATCGCGGAGCGTCGCTCACGTGAGCCCTTCGGGTGCGTCAGAGCGGGCCGGAGGAAATGGGCCCACCACTCGGCCGCTTGAATGGCTTTCATGGAAGCCTTCAATGGGCCTTCAACAGGGGAATGCAGAGTTTCAATGCGTAGCTGGAGTTCGACCGGAAGGCTGGTCGAAAGCACCTCAAAAGATGTACCCCCGACCCCGCCTCCAAGCGCAGCCCGACATTGCCGAACTTGAAGTGCAGCTCCACGCCAGAATGGAGATCTTTGTGTGAAAGCAAGGCTTAGGCTTTTTGCTGCACCCCTGCGGCTTATCCCAGCAATGCGGCTTAATTCCACTGTACCGATCCAACGATGCATGAACTTACGCCGCTGTTACAGAGGCTAAATTCAGCAATCGGGCTCGTAACTCGCGAGCAGCTGGACCGTCACGGCGTCCCTGAAGGACAGCGGTAGTCCACTGCCGAGAGACACCATTCTCCTCGCACCATTTCGCTAGGGAGCTGCCTTGTTGTACAAGCGCAGCCCTAACGGTCCAAAGCAGTTCCGGTGACGGAGCGGGCAAGAGGGCGATCCTAGCGCAATCAGAATGCAATCAGGTATGGTTGCATTCTGATTGCAGGTCAAGCGGTATGTCTGCTCAAGCTGTCTCAGCGTTTATCGACAAGCTAAAATCAGTATTGTGGGCAACATCTGATGATGAGCTTGCGGGTTTACTCCATGTTGGGAAAAGTACAATTGCAAGCTGGCGACGCAGGGGAAACATACCCGCCAAAGTCAGAAGAGACATATACCTAAAATACAAGGTTGATTACGATCTTATCGCAACTGGAAAGCCTTGTAGCGACGTTCAGAATAGCCATTTGTTTTCAACTGCGATCTATGCAGCAGTGATGAAACTAGCGAAACAGATGGATGAAACCGAGATTGAAGAGGCTGCTAGCTGGATAGCCTCACACGAAACCGATTTCAGAGCGCTCATTATCGATCCAGTGGCTTTTTTTGTCGCCGATCCATTTAGCACTGCGGCTCACGAGCGGATGCTGGATCAGGTTTTGTCCGGCGATCTTGCTTCGCTGACGGCATTCCGTCGCTTGCAGGAAGAAGTGCGGGAGGACGAGGCTCCCACGGAGGAGGGCGCTTAGGTTCCCCACCCGGTTCTCCACCTCGCCAGTTTAGCGATTGATCCTAGGAGGCAGTTCCCCACTCCCGCTCACAAATATTTGCGAAATCAGTCACTTACAAATCGGGCGCAGATAATTGGCGAGGTGGATGAGATACGTGACGGCTCCCCAGCTAGCATGAGGTAAGCCCTGGAAAAGCAACATTTTTTTCTGATCGCCGCCAGTTAGCGGTGACAGGCGAGCCGCCAATTTCGCTGCGCCGCCCCAAGACCCCGTCCCAGACCCCATGAACGCCGTTCGCATAAGATATATTATGGAACCAGAACCCGTCGAACCGGGGCAGGGGCCTCCCGCGACGAAGGGTTCACCCATTCCCGACACCGCGTATTCATGCAATCTCCACACGGGCGATTCACGTCGTTGCCAGTTCTTGGGCGCGCAGCGACCGCCAGGGGTGCTAAACCGCTGGCGGATGTCACAATTCCTCCTCATAATACATGATACCGGGCACCAGCCGAGCGGATGCCCGTCCGAATCGATCCTCTCCGAAGCGAATGCGATGCCGATCCTTGCACGCCCCTCCGCTGCCCTGAGCCTGGTCCTGCTGGCCGTCGGATCCGTTTCGCTCGCCACCGGCGCGCCGGCGCGCGCGCAGGCCGAGCCGCAGCGCACCGCCCTGGTGCAGCCGCCCCAGGCCGCGGCGATGGAGACGGCCCGACCGATCGTCCGGACGGCGATCCCGCGCCGGGCGCTGGCCCGCCTGCCCCGTCTCGCCGGCCTGATCGCCCAGGGCCAGGCCGTCCGCATCGTGGCCTTCGGCTCGTCCTCGACCGAGGGCTCCGGCGCCTCCTCGCCGGCCACCACCTACCCGGCCCAGCTCCAGCGCGACCTCACGGCGCGGCTCGGGGCGATGGGCGCGGAGCATTCCGCCGTCACGGTGCTGAACCGCGGCAAGGGCGGCGACGATTCCGAGGCCATGGCCCGGCGGCTGGAGCGCGACGTGCTCGCCGACAAGCCGGACCTCGTGATCTGGCAGACCGGCAGCAACGACCCGATGAGCGGCGTCAGCGTCGCGCGCTTCGCCGAACTCACCCGCGCCGGCATCCTCGCCATGCGGGCCACCGGTGCCGACGTGGTCCTGATGGACCAGCAATGGTGCAAGAAGCTCTCGACCACCGCCGGGGCCGAGGCCTACGGCGCCGCCCTGCACGCCATCGCCACCGAGCTCAACGTGCCGGTGATCCGCCGCAACGCGATGATGCGCGCCTGGGCCGCCCAGGGGCTCCTGTCCCCGACCCAGATGATCGGTCCCGACGGCCTGCACATGACCGATGCGGGCTACGACCGCCTGGCCCGCGCCGCCACGGCGCAGCTCCTGGCCAATGCGGGCCTGCCGCAGGACGCCGGCACCCAGAACTGAGCCGAGGAGGGGATCGGGGGAGGCGGTGGACTGCCCTCCTCCCGGGAGTCCGTCCGGTTCATCCTGGCCGAGACGGACTGGCGATTCCTCGTCTCGCCGTTCGTCTTCTCGGGAGAGCCGGTTTCCCCCGATCCCGGACGAACGCTAGAGATCCAGCGTGACGCTCAGCCCGTCATGGGCCGGCACGACGTTCGGCGGCAGCTTGGCGCTCAGCGTGGCGTAGTCGAGATCCGTGTGCAGGTTGGTCAGGATGGCCCGGCGCGGCCGCACCGTCTCGATCAGCGCCAGGGCATCCGAGACCGAGTAATGCGTCGGGTGCGGGGTGTCCCGCAGGGCATCGATGATCAGCAGGTCGAGGCCGTGCAGCCGCGCCTGCGACGCCGCCGGCATCAGGCTGACGTCGGGCGCGTAGGCCGCCGGGCCGAAGCGGAAGCCGAGGGCCGCCTCGTTGCCGTGCTCCAGGCCGAAGGGCAGGGCCGTGATCGCCCCGCCCGGCCCCTCCACCACCGTCGATTCCCCGTCCGCCAGGTCGTGCATGTCGAGGATCGGCGGATACTCGCTGCCGGGGGGCGTCTCGAAGCAGTAGCCGAACCGCGCCTCCAGCAGGCGGCGCGTGCGGGCGTCGGCGAAGACCGGGATGCGCCGGCGCATGTGGATGACCAGGGGCCGCACGTCGTCGATGCCGTGGGTGTGGTCGGCATGGGCATGGGTGAACAGCACCGCATCGAGGCGCTGGACCGCCGCGCCGAGCAGCTGCTCGCGCAGGTCCGGCGAGGTGTCGACGAGGAGGGTGGTGGCGGCTCCTGCCGGGTCGCCGTCCTGCCGCTCCACCAGGAGCGAGCAGCGCCGGCGCCGGTTCCGCGCCTCCTGCGGGTCGCAGGCGCCCCAGCCGTAGCCCACGCGGGGCACGCCCCCGGACGAGCCGCAGCCGAGGATCGTCAATCGCAATGCGCCCATCGGCACCTCCGCCCCCGTTGGTATCGGAGGGGGCGGGGGCCTGTCACGCCCGATCCGAGCCCCCTGCCCGGCTCAGGCCGCGGCCTTGTGGAACAGGCGGTGGAAATTGGCCGTCGTCAGCGCGGCGAAGTCCGAAAACTCCATCTCGAGGGTCTGGGCGAGGGCGCGGGCGGTGTCCGCCGTGTAGGCCGGCTCGTTGGTGCGGCCGCGATGGGGCTCGGGCGCCAGGAAGGGCGCGTCGGTCTCCACCAGGAGGCGGTCGCGCGGCACCGACCGGGCGATCGCCCGCAGGTCGTGGGAGCGCCGAAAGGTGACGATGCCGGAGAAGGACACGCAGAAGCCGAGCTCGACGCCGACCTCGGCCAGGCGCGCCCCCGACGAGAAGCAGTGCAGGACGGCCGTGAAGGTGCCGCGCCCCATCTCGTCGACGAGGATCGCCTCCATCTCCGCATCGGCGTCGCGGGAATGGATCACCAGCGGCAGGCCGGTCTCGCGGGCGGCCGCGATGTGGCGGCGGAAGACCCGCTCCTGCACCGCCTCGGGGGCGGCGTTGTCGTAGTGGAAGTCGAGGCCCGCCTCGCCGATGCCGATGCAGCGGGGATGGTGCGTGCGCGCCACGATGGCCTCGGTCGGCACGTCGGGCTCATCGCCCGCCCCGTCCGGGTGGGTGCCGATGGTGTGCCAGATCTCGGGGTTGGCCTCCGACAGGGCTTCGTAGGTCCGGGCCTTGGCGATCCGCGTGGAGATCGTGACCATCCGGGTCACCCCGGCCGCGCGGGCGCGGGCGAGGACGTTGGGCAGATCCTCCGAAAAATTCGGAAAATCGAGGTGGCAGTGGCTGTCGACCAGCATGAGGCGAGGCTCGGAAAACGGTGGGGTGGGCAAGATGCCGTCGGACGAGACGCCGTCGTTCACGCCGAAGACGCCTCCGGCTCCACGAAGCGCGGGAACAGGCCGACGGGGGCGGGGAGCGGCGTCCCCGGCACGAGGCGACCGCCCTCCCCCACATCGGCCAGCTGGCGCCGGTCCGCCGGCACGGCCAGGAGGTCGAGGAGCCGGGCGCCGGAGCCCGGCATGAAGGGCTGCACCAGGATGCCGATGGCCCGCAGGGTCTCGGCCACGACGGAGAGCGCCGCCGCCATCCGGGCCGGATCGGATTTGCGCAGGACCCAGGGCTTCTGCGCGTCGAAGTAGCGGTCGGCGGCGGTGATCACGGCCCAGATCTCGGCCAGCGCCGTGTGGAGGGCGAGCCGGTCCATGGCCGCCCGCACGGTGGCGGGCAAGGCGTCGGCCAGGGCCAGCAGGGCGCGGTCGTCCTCCGTGAGGACGCCGGGCTCGGGAACCGTGCCGCCGAGGTTCTTGGCGATCATCGAGAGGGAGCGCTGGGCGAGGTTGCCCAGCCCGTTGGAGAGGTCCGCCGTGTAGCGGGAGATGATCGCCTCGTGGCTGTAATTGCCGTCGCCGCCGAAGGGCACCTCGCGCAGCACGAAGTGGCGCACCGCGTCGACCCCGTAGGTCGCGATCAGGTCCATCGGGTCGACGACGTTGCCCAGCGACTTCGACATCTTCTCGCCCTTGGAGAGCAGGAAGCCGTGGCCGAAGACGCGCTTGGGCAGCGGCAGCCCCGCCGACATCAGGAAGGCCGGCCAGTACACCGCGTGGAAGCGGACGATGTCCTTGCCGATGACGTGCAGGTCCATCGGCCAGAACTTCGTCCGCGCGTCGGCCTGGTCGGGAAAGCCCGTGACGGTGAGGTAGTTCGTCAAGGCGTCGACCCAGACGTACATGACGTGGTCGGGGTGCCCGGGCACCGGCACGCCCCAGTCGAAATTCGTGCGGCTGACCGAGAAGTCCTTGAGGCCGGAGCGCACGAAGCTCGCCACCTCGTTGCGCCGGGTCTCGGGGCCGATGAAGTCGGGCTCGGCCTCGTAAAGGGCGAGGAGCCGATCCTGGTAGGCCGAGAGCCGGAACAGGAAGTTCTCCTCCTCCATCCAGGTCACCGGCGTGCCGGTGGCCTTGGCCACGGGGACGCCGTCGGGCCCGGTCTCGAGTTCGTCCTCGGCGTAGTAGGCCTCGTCGCGCACCGAGTACCAGCCGGCATATTTCGACAGGTAGAGGTCGCCGTTGGCCTCCATCCGGCGCCACAACTCCTGGGCGGCCGCGTAATGGTCGGGCTCGGTGGTGCGGATGAAGCGGTCGTGGCTGCAATCCAGGGCCTCGGCCATGGCACGGAAGCGCGCGGACATGGCGTCGACGAGGTCTCGCGGGGTGATCCCGGCCTTGGCCGCCGTCTGCTGGATCTTGACGCCGTGCTCGTCGGTGCCGGTGGAGAACAGCACCTCGTAGCCGTCGAGGCGCTTGAAGCGGGCGATCGCGTCCGTGGCGATCACCTCGTAGGCATGGCCGATATGCGGCGCGCCGTTGGGATAGGAGATCGCGGTGGAGAGACCGAAGGTCTTCGCGGTTGCCGGGTCGGTGGCGGTCACGTCGAGGGGTTCCCCGGATACAGGGTTCACAGGATCAGGCCCCGGAATCGGGTCCCGGGATCACAGGACGGCGGGAGACGACCAGGCCCCGTCAGGCGGCGTCGCGGAGCGCGCCCGCCAGGTCGCCGAACAGGGACAGGACCAGCGGCCGGCGGTCGAGATTGTAGGTCGCGGCCTCCCGCGCGGCGCGGGCGATCTTGTCACACACCTCGACCAGGGCCGCAAGGCGGGCGGGCGGCGCGTGCCGGCGCCGGTCGAGCTCGGCCGAGACGAAGCGGAACACCGTGTCGAGGCTGGCCGCGAAGAGGTCGTCGGAGTCCCGCCCGCTGAGCTTCTCGGCCAGGGCCAGGATGCGGCGCCAGTCCGGGTGGTCGAGGCGGGCCAGCAGGGTCTCGACCTCCGCGACGAGGCTGGCCCGGGCGGGATCGAGCAGGGCGACGGCCTCGGCGACCGAGCCCTCCGAGAGCTGCGCCGCCCGGGCGAGCGCCTCGGGGCCAGGCTGCACGAAGGGCGGCGCGAAGCCGCCGATCACCCGCGCCACCTCGGCCTCCGCGAGGGGGCGCAGGGTCAGGGCCCGGCAGCGCGAGCGGATGGTCGGCAGGAGCCGGCCCGGCGCGTGGCTGACGATGAGGAACAGGCAGCGGGGCGGGGGCTCCTCCACCATCTTCAGGAGCGCATTGGCGCTGTTGGCGTTGAGGTCCTCGGCGCTGTCGACGATGCAGATGCGGTAGCCCGCATTGCCCGCGGTGGAGCCGAACAGCGCGAGGGCGCCGCGGGCCGCATCCACCGAGATCCGGGTCGCCAGGGTCTTGGCCTGGGGGGCCCGGGTCCGGCGCAGGGCCACGAGGTTGGGATGTGACAGGGCCGCGACCTGGCGCGCCGCCGGATGGTCCGGGTCGACGGCGAGACTCGCGGGCGCCCCCTGCGCCGCCGGATGGGCGATGAGCCAGCGGGCGACCCGGTAGGCCAGCGTCGCCTTGCCGATGCCGCGCGGGCCGCCGATGAGCCAGGCATGGTGCAGGCGCCCCGAGGCGATCGCCGCGACGAAGGCGGCCTCCGCCTCGGCATGGCCGACGAGATCGCTCTGCTCGCGCGGGCGCGGGACTTCCGTCAGGTCTCCGGGCTCGACGTCCTCGGGGGCGCGCTCAGGCCGCATCGCCGTGCTCCGTCCCGGGGCGGTCGTCGCTCCGGCCATGGCCGGCCCGCGCGGGCAGCAGCCCGGGCAGGCGCTCGGCCACCACGGCGCGGATCGCGGCCTCGACGGCGTCGGCGGGCAGGGCGGCGTTGACGACGGCGCAGCGTCCGGGCTCCGCCGCCGCGATGGCGCGGAAGGCCGTGCGCAGGCGGGCATGGAAGGCCAGGGCCTCGGCCTCGAAGCGGTCGACCGCGCCCTCGGCACCCGCGGCGCGGCGCGCTTGCGCGCGGGCGAGCCCGAGCTCCGGCTCGCAGTCGAGGATCAGGGTCAGGTCGGGCCGGGTCGGGCCGACGACGACGCCCTCGAGGGCGACCAGCACATCCGGGTCCAGGCCGCCGGCCGCGCCCTGGTAGGCCCGGGTCGAATCGGCAAAGCGGTCGCAGAGCACGATCTCGCCCCGCCCCAGCGCCGGGCGGATCAGGGTGTCGAGGTGGTCGATCCGGGCGGCGGAGAACAGCAGGGCCTCGGCGAAGGGGCCGTAGGGCTTGGCCAGGCCCGCGAGCAGCGCCTCGCGGATCCGCTCGGCCTTGGGCGAGCCGCCGGGCTCGCGCGTCGTCAGCACGGGGCGGCCGGATTCGGCACGCAGATGCGCGGCGAGGCGGCGGATCTGCGTGGACTTGCCGGCCCCCTCCCCGCCCTCGAAGGTGATGAAGGTCCCTCCCCCCGTCCCGGGCGCCGTCACGATTTCGCGCCGGCCTTCTCGAACGCCTTGCGGAACAGGCCGGTGCCGACCTCCCAGGCCGCGTCGAGGGCCCGCTGCGGGAGCGTGCCGGCCTCCACCGTGTCGCCGGCATAGAGCGGCTGGTCGAGGGCCTGGGTGTCGCCGCGGGTGATGCGCAGGCGGCCGATCTCGCGCCCCTGCTCGACCGGGGCGACCAGGGGGCCCTGATAGACCACCCGGGCGGTGATCTTGTCGCCGGAGCCCCGCGGCAGCAGCACCCGCACGGCCTTCTTGGCGACGAGGGGCACGCTGCCCGCCGCGCCGCCGTAGACGGAGGCCTCCGCCACGGTCTCACCGGCGGTGAAGACCTGGCGCGGCTCGAAGGCGCGGAAGCCCCACTCCATCAGCTTGCGCGATTCCGCCGCCCGGTCTCGGGCGGTCTTCAGCCCGCTCACCACCATGATCAGGCGCTGCCCGTTCTGCACCGCCGAGCCGGTGAGGCCGTAGCCGGATTCCTCGAGGTAGCCAGTCTTCAGCCCGTCGGCGCCGAGATCGAGCGTCAGCAGCGGGTTGCGGTTCTGCTGCTTGATCTTGTTCCAGGTGAACTCGCGCTCGGCGAAGATCTTGTACAGGTCCGGGTAGGTCTCGATCAGGTGCAGGGCGAGCTTGGCGAGATCGCGGGCGGTCACCTTCTGGTCGGGGGCCGAGTAGCCGGTCGCGTTGCGGAAGGTCGAGCGCGTCAGGCCGATCTCCCGCGCCCGCGCCGTCATCATCCGCCCGAAATTCTCCTCCGAGCCGGCGATGCCCTCGCCGATGGCGATGGCCGCGTCGTTGCCCGACTGCACGATGAGGCCGCGCAGCAGGTCGGACAGCTTGATGCGGCTGTTGAGCTGCGCGAACATCGAGGAGCCGCCGCCCCCCGCTCCGCCCCGGCGCCAGGCGTCCTCGGTGATCTGGAACTCCGAGTCCATGGTCAGCCGGCCCTGCCGGATCTCGTTGAACACGATCTCGGTGGTCATCAGCTTGGCCATGCTGGCCGGGGAGAAGAGCTCGTCGGCCCCCTTCTCGAACAGCACCGAGCCGGAATCGGCATCGATCAGGATCGCGTGGGGCGCCGCCGTCTGGAAGCTCTGGGCCAGGGCGGAGCCCGCCGCGAACAGGCTCAGCGCCGCGGCCAGGACCAGCCCCGGCACCGCCGCGCGGCCCGCTCCGTTCCGACCCGCGAGGAGCTCTCTCACACTCATACCCTGTCTCACGCCCTGCCTCACGCCGCCCCGTGCATCGCCCCCACGATCAAGCGTGACGTTACAGGTATTTGGCGCCGAGATCGAACCCAAATCACGTGTGGGTCCCCTCGCGCGTCGATGGGTCCCGACGGCCGCGGACGCGCCGCATGCCGCCTCGGCGGGCGTCTCAGCGGGCCTCGGCGAACTGGGCGCGGGTCCGGGCCGGCGCCTTGGCGGCGAGAGCCGTTCGCGCCGCGGGGGTCGCCTTGGCCGGGGGCGTCCCCTGGGCCAGACCGGCGGCCTTGCCGGCCGGCTTGCCGACCGGACCGGCCTTGGCGACCGCGACGGCCTTGGCGACCGCGACGGCTTTGGGCGCCGCCTTGACCTCCGAAGCCATCCTGGCCTCCGAACCGGTCCTGGCCTCCGAACCAGTCCTGGCGACCGCCATCCGGGCGACACCGGGCTGGTGGCCCGATCTCGGTCCGGCGGCCGACAGCCCGGCGGGAGCCGTCCGGGATGCGGGCGCCGGGGTCGCGGCGGCGAAGCGGGCGGTGGCGGCGCGGGGATCGCTCCTGGCCGGCGCCCCGCCGGCCTGGGCGACCGTCGCGAGCCCCTGCCCCAGCCCCTGGCCCTGGCCCTTGCCGGCCGGCGACGCGGCGGCGAGGCGGCTCGCGGTCGCGTGCGGCTCGGGCCGCGCCCCGGCGAGCCGCAGGGGCGGCGGGGTCAGGCTGAGGGGCGCGGGCCGGGCGGCGGCCAGGGTCTGGTGCGGCTCGGACGGGCTGTGCCGCACGGGCCGGAACCCCTCGGCCCGCAGAGCCGTCGGCTGCAGCGCGGCCGGGACCGCGACGGTGGCGGCGCTCGCCACCAGGATGGGGGCGGGCTTGGCCGGACGGGGCGCCGGCGCCGGCGCCGCCTCGGTCGCGGCGACCGGGGCGGCCTCGGCCGCGGGCTGGTCGTCGGCCTCCTTGAAGGCCAGGGCGGGGCGGCTCGCCCGGGCGAGGCGCTCGGCGGAGACCTGCGCCGTGTCCGGGCCGAGATCGGCCAGCATGACCGGCGAGGGGCCGTTGACGGCGGCGGGCCGGCCGTCGGTGCGCAGGGTGGCGAGGAGCTTGCGGTCGTCGCTGCCGGCGGTGGAGGCCTTGCCGGCATACTCGACGCGGACCCGTGCGGTGCCGCTGCGGCGGAATTCGAGCGCCTCGGCCACCTCCTCGGAGACGTCCATCAGGCGGTTGGCGTGATAGGGGCCGCGATCGTTCACCCGGACGATCATCGAGTGGCCGTTGGCCAGGTTGGTGACGCGGGCGTAGCTCGGCAGCGGCAGGGTCGGGTGCGCCGCGGCGATGGAGTGGCGGTCGAACACCTCGCCGTTGGCGGTCATGCGCCCGTGGAAGGCCGAGCCGTACCAGGAGGCCAGGCCCTCGCGGACATAGCCCTTGGCGTCCTCGCGCGGGACGTAGGTGCGCCCGGCCACCACGTAGGGCTTGCCCGAGAAGCGGCGGCCGCCCCCCTTCGGGATCACGTCGCCCTCGTTGTAGAGGCGCGGGCTGGCCTTGACGCCGTATTTCGGATCGAGGCTGGAGCCGGTTCCGGAGGCGCCCGCGAGCTTCTGCGGGGACTGCGCGCAGTTGGCCGTGGTGAGGGCCACGGCCGAGACCGCCAGCAGCCGCCAGAGCGGCAGCGGGGCCGGCCCCGGATGTCCCGGCTTCGTCGTACGCGCCATCGCGATGATCCGCCCCAGCCCCCGCCCCGATCCACAAAACACATTCGAGAGGGACCGCCGGCGGGCGAGAGCAGGACCGGACGAGCCCCCGGGACCGGCGCCCTGCGCCCTTCCCGAGACGGATAAGATTGTCCGAATGCCGTAAAGGAAGACTGAACGCAGGCCTGTCCCGGCGGGGGGACCGGGCCGGGGCCGGGACCGCGGGCCCGGACGGAGGCTCAGCCTGAGGATCGTCCGCCAAGCCTTTGCGGGATTGGGGAAAAATCGTGGTCCGATCGATCGCGGCCGCGGGCCGTCACGCACCGCACGAGGCTGATTCGAAACATCGGAAAGCCCCGGCAAGCTCTTGCTGGGGCTCTTCTTTCGTGCTCAGCGCCCGTCCGGCTCGTTGAGCTGGTCGATGGAGCGGGCGCCGCGCTGCTTGAACAGCAGATCCAGGGCCTCGAGCATCAGGCCGTGCATCTTGGCCCGCTCCGCATGGGCGATGTCGCGCAGCTGATCGTAGACCGGCGGCTCCAGGTAGACCGACATCTGACGGGCGCGCTGCTTCAGGGTGGCGGTGGGGCGCCGCAGCGGGGGCGCGCCGGTGTCGAGCTGGACGATTTCGGCGGTCTGCTGGGGGCCCTGGTGGGACTTGCCCGGCGGGGTCGAGGCGGCAACGATGGAGGCGAGACTCAGCTTAGGCGGCTTTGGCATGCTTGCTCACCTGCATGCGCTTCTCGATCCAGCTCCAGAGCTTGCGCACCTCGGAGGCGGCCTGGCCCTTCGGATTGAACTCGGTGACGCCCTGGCCGACGCCGATGGCGTCCTGGTGGTCGGTGCGGGCGACGATGTTCACGTCCGGCAGGATGCCGAGCACGGCGAGGCCGTCGGCGGCATCGCGGATGCGGTAGGAGCGGGGCGGGGTCTGGTTCAGCACGAAGGCGAACTTCTTCTCCAGCCGGTAGATCGCCGCGAGCGTCGGCTTGAAGGCGCGCAGGTCCGCCGGGGTCGGGCGGCACGGGATGACGCAGAGATCGGCCGCGCGGATCGCCGAGAGGGTGCCGGCGGAATCGACGCCGGGGGTGTCGATGAAGACGTAGTCGTAGGCGGAGTCGCGCAGCTGGGCCATCACGCCCTCGATCTGCGTCGCGTCGATCTGCGCCACTTCCGGGCCCTCGGCGGTGCGATGGTCGAGCCAGTCGCTGATCGTGGCCTGGCGGTCCATCTCGAGGATGCAGACCGAGAGGCCGCGCTCCTGGGCGGCGACCGCCAGGGAGATGCAGAGCGTGCTCTTGCCGCTGCCCCCCTTCTGGGTGACGAACGTGATGGCTTTCATCCTGGCATCCCTTCGCGAGCGTCGACGAGTTCGGGTGACGGTTGGGGGCGGACGGATCCGGCAGTCTGGATCGCCGGTGGACGGGGCGGTGGCCTTCCGTCCTGTGACCCAAGGATGCTGCGATCCCGGATGTCGCCGATCATGGTTAACCAACGGTTAAGCCCGGCGCGGCGGCGGAGATGTGGACAGGCAATTTCAGGTTGCCGGTCTCGCGTGGAATTCGGCCTGGGACCCTTTTCGCAGCGAATCTTCCGCTCTAGGGTGCTGCACGCCCAGCGCTCTGTGCGGCCGATCAGGCAACCTCAGGTCGTCTGCGCGGATCCGCTCCTGCCGGTGAGGAGACCCATGATGCGATCCCCGCCGCCGGAGTCGGAGGCCGACATTCCCGGGGGCCTGCGGGCGGCCCTCGCCGCCTCGGGCGTGGTCGGCGCCTGGGTGCACGACATCTGGGCGGACCGCCTCGTCGTCTCGGCCCCGGTGGCCCGGGCCGTCGGGTGGCCGCCGGAGGCGGGCGCGCGGGGCGTGCCGCTGGCGCGCTTCCTCGCCCGCATCCACGACGCGGACCGCGCGCGGGTCGACAACGCCCTCCACGCGGCGATCGCCCGGGGCGGCGCCTTCGCGGTGGCCTTCCGCACCCGCGGCCCGCGCCGGCTGGACCTGCGCCGGCTGGACCTGCGCGGACGCATCGAGCCCGACGCCGCGGGGACCCCGGCGCGGGCGCGCGGCATCGTCCTCGACCTGGCCGAGGACCGCGCGGACGGCCCCCGGGACCAGCATGCGGTGAACCGGATGGCCGAACACGCCATCGCCCTGCGCGGCCTCGCCGACGATCTCGCCCGGCCCGGCCTGTCGCGGCTCCTCGATCGCCTGATGGTGGAGATCGGCCTCGAGCTCGCCCGCCACCTCCGGGACAGTCCGGACGGCCAGCGGCACTGACACGAAGAGCCCGGATGAGACGAAGGGCCCGGATCAGCGGGTCAGGGCCGTGGCCTCCCGCGTCGGGTGGCCCCGGTGGCTCGCGAGCTCCCGCAGGATCGGCCCGGCTCCGGGCCGTGCCAGGGCCTCGGCGTAGGCCGCGATCAGGCCGGCGCAGTCCCGGGCGATGCGCGTCGTGCGCGCGGGCTCGGCAGCGGGCGCGGCCATCGCCGCGCCCGCCCCCTGCCCGGCCGCCCGGGCGAGCACGGTCGCGGCCGCATCGTCGTCCAGGATGTCCTGCGCCGCCAGGAGGTTGCCCGCTCCGCCGATGCTGAGGCAGACCTGCGGGTCGGCCCGGCGCATCGCCCGCAGGAGAACGCGGCCGGTGGCGACCCAGGTGGCGTCGTCGGCGCCGCGCAGGATGCGGGCGATGGCGCGCGCGGCCCCCGCCCGCAGGCGGTCCAGGGCCGCGCCCTCGGGCAGGCCGGCCCGGTAGCCGTCGAGATAGGCGGCCGCCAGCGCGTCGAGGACGTCGCCCCGCCCCGCGAGGGCGCCCCGCCCCGCGAGGGCGCCCCGCCCCGCGAGGGCGCCGAGGAGCGGCAGCGCGCCCAGGATCGCCGCCCGGGCGCCGGCGGAACTCGGATCGTCGTCGAGGGTGGAATCGGGGAAGCGGTCGGT
Organism: Methylobacterium sp. 001424705; assembly: GCF_059816145.1. Classification (NCBI taxonomy): domain Bacteria; kingdom Pseudomonadati; phylum Pseudomonadota; class Alphaproteobacteria; order Hyphomicrobiales; family Methylobacteriaceae; genus Methylobacterium; species Methylobacterium sp. 001424705. The sequence goes on from NZ_JCBANU010000030.1 coordinate 24,306, forward strand.
GTCGACCAGCGCGGTGGCGACCCGCGCCCGGATCAGGCGGGCGGGCTCGGGGATCCACAGGCTGTCGGAGGCCACGGCGAGGGCCTCGGCGGCGAAGGCCGGGTCGACGCCGGCGGCCAGGTAGGCCGCCCGCTCGGCCGAGGCGTCGGCCTGCACCACCTGGCCGAACAGGCCGGGATCGTAGGGGGCATGGAAGCCGAGGCGGCCGTCCGTCACGAGGTAGCGCTCGGCCCCGCGCACGAAGGCCAGGGTGCAGGCGGAGACGCAATAGTCCGGCACGTAGGTGGCAAGGCCCCGGGCGGCGATGAGGTCGCCGATCGCCGTCGCCTCCTCCACGAGGCCGCCCTCGCTGGTGAGATGGATGCGCGTCACCTCCGGATGGATCGCCAGCAGGGCTGCGAGGCGCGCGGCCGTCCCGGCCCCGATCGCCCCGGCGAACCGGATGTCGCGCCCCTCCGGCCCGAGGGCGATGCGCGCCGGGGGCCCGGGCTCCTGCGTGTGGAAGTGGTCCTCCAGGTGCAGGGACAGGGCGGTGTAGGCCGCGCCGAGGGCGGGAAGCGCCCCGGCGGCCGCCAGGACGGCGCAGGCGACCCCGGCGACCAGCACCGCACAGAGCGTCCGCGCGCGCCCCTGCCCTCCGAACCCGTCCGCCCAAACCTCGTGCGCCGCCATCCGCAAGCCCTCCCGATCCTAGCCCGCGACAGTCGTCGTCGCGGCCGGATCGGACGATTATTGGCCCGGCGAAGTCTCGTGCAAACACCCGGCCAAGTCTCGGACAGTCACGGGTCGCACCAGCTTTGGAGGAAATGGATTTTTGTTGATGTGTCCCTGCGGCGACGCGGGAGAATCCCCTGTCGGTCGGGCAGGAGGCCGGAGGATCCTTCCGGCGGATGGGCGACCATGTCGCAGGCGGTCTCAGTCCGCGCTGGCCGGCTCGGGCGGGCGCAGGAGATAGGTGTCCATGATCCAGCCGTGCCGGGCGCGGGCGGCCGCGCGGACGGCGCCGATCTCGTCGGCCACGTCGCCGAGGCGGCCCGAGACCAGGATCTCGTCGGCGGTCCCGAGGAAGGCGCCCCAGTAGATGGTCAGGTCCGGGTCGAGATGGTCGAAGCGGGGCCGGCCGTCGAGCATCACCACGGTGGCGTCGCTGCCCGCGGGCAGGCCGCCGGCGATCTGCCGGCCGGTGGTGATGGTGATCGGGCCGCCGATGCGGTTGAGGGGGATGCGGTGGCCGGCCGCGAGCGCCTGGACGCTGGTGATGCCCGGGATCACCCGGACCGCGAGGTCCAGGGTTCGGCGCGCCCGGATGCGGTCGAGGATGCGGAGCGTGCTGTCGTAGAGGGAGGGATCGCCCCAGACCAGGATGGCGCCGCAGCCCTCCGGGCCGAGTTCCGTCGCGATCATCGCCTCGTAGAGCGCCGCGCGCGCGGCGTGCCAGGCCTCGACGGTGGCTCCGTAATCGGACGGATTGCGGTCGCGCTCGGGATCCTGGGCCTCGACGAAGCGGTAGGGCCTGTCCGTGAGATACCGGCTGCAGATCTCCCGGCGCAGGTCGACGAGGTCGGCCTTCGCGCGGCCCTTGTCGAGGGCGAAGACCACGTCGGCGGTGTTGAGGGCGCGGATCGCCTGGATCGTCATGTGCTCGGGGTTGCCGGTGCCGATCCCGATCACCAGGAGAGTTCTCATCGCGCGCCGTCCTCCGCTGCCGCCTACAGGCGGTGCCGCCTGCAGGCGGTGCCGCCCGAAGGCGGAGCCTCCGGGTCGCCCGCTTAGAGCATGCGGCGGGGGAGGGGAACCGGTGCCGCGAGAAACCCCGTGCGTTCCCAGCCTCTTAGGTCGAGCCGGGGTGCCCGCGGGCACGCCCTGCGCGAAAACCGGCCTGTCGTCGCCCGGCGCGGTGTGCTATGTCTGTCGTTGATATGATGCGCGTCCGGCACATGGCACTCTGGCTCGCGGCGGTGATCGTGCTGATCGCCGTCGGCCTCATGCCGTCCGGCGCCGAAGCCCATGCGGGCCATCCGCACGCCGCGGGTGTGGCCGCGACCGCCCCCTCCCCCGCCGTCTCGGCGGAGGCCCGGCTCGGCGGCGAAGACCGGATCCTCCTGCCGCGGGCCGCGATCCGGACCCGCGTGGTGCTGGCCGCCGCCCCGATCAAGGCGCTGAGCACCGGCGCCTGCGACGGCCTCTGCGGCCATGCCGGCTGCCGCAGCTCGAACGCCTGCTGCACCGGGGCCGGGCTCGCCCCGGAAAGCGACGCCGTGGCCGGCCCGCGCGGGCCCGGCGACCGCGCCCTGGCACGCGCCCTCCCCGCCCGGACGGACATCGTCCCGGAAACCCTCCCCGAACCGCCTCGATTCGACGCCTGACGCTGCCGCGCGTCCCATGAGGCCCGCGAGACTCCCGATGGAGGCTCGCGGCCGGGACGCCGTTCCGTGCTCCTCGGCGAAAGACTCCCGGTCCATGTTCCGTTGCCTTGCGGCCGCCCTGCGCGCGCTCGCCCTCCTCGTCGCCCTCGCGCTCCCCGCCCTGCCCGTCCTGTCCGGGGCCGCCCTCGCCCATGAGGGCCACGATCATGGTGCGGACGCGCCGCCGGCTCCGGCCGCGACGGCCCCGCGGGCGGAGGCCGTCTCCGAGCGCTTCGAGCTCGTCGCCGTGGTGCAGGGCACCGATCTCGTGCTCTACCTCGACGCCTTCGCCACCAACGCCCCCGTCCCGGAGGCGGGCGTCGCCGTGATGACGCCCGAGGGCCGGCGCAAGGCCACCGAGACCGCGCCCGGCACCTACCGCCTCGCGGCGCCCTGGCTCGCGGCCGGGACCGACCACGACCTCGTCGTCGGCGTCTCGGCCGAGGGCCGCACCGACCTCCTCGACCTCGATCTCCACCTGCCCGCCCCGATCGCGGCCCCGACCGCCGGACCTTCGGCCTCGGGCGCCGCCGCCTCGGCCACGGCCCTGGCCGACCGCCTCGCGCGGCAGAGCCCGGCGGCGCTGGCGGCCGGCGGATTCCTGATGGGGCTCGGGGCGTTCGCCCTGGCGCTCCGGCGCCGCGCGGGCCAGTCTCTGGCCGTGATCCTGGCCGTCCTCCTCGCCGTCGGGGCGACGCTGGTGCTCGCCCTGTTCCTCGGCGGCGCGGCGCAGGCGCACGAGGGCCACGGCCCCGACCAGACGCAGCCGCCCGTCACCCCGGCGGCGCTCACCGGCGGCACCCTGATGGAGCGGGCGCGCCGCCTGCCCGACGGCTCGGTCTTCGTGCCGAAGTCGCTGCAGCGGCTGCTGGCCCTGCGCACCGGCCTGACGGCGCAAGCCTCCGTCACCCGGAGCGTCGCGTTGCCGGGCCGGATCATCCCCGACCCGAATGCCAGCGGCGTGGTGCAATCCTCCGTCGGCGGCCGGCTGGCGCCGCCGGAGCGGGGCTTTCCCCGCCTCGGCACCCGGGTGACGCGCGGCGAGGTGCTCGCCACCGTGACGCCGCCGGTCCAGGCGGTGGACGTCTCCGACATGCGCCAGCGCCAGGGCGAGCTCGACCAGCAGATCGCCATCCTGGAGCGCCGGGTCGGGCGCTTCGAGCGGCTCTCCACCACCGGCGCGGTGGCGCAGACCCAGCTCGACGACGCCCGCTCGGAACTCGGCGGCCTGCGGGACCGCCGCGCCGCCCTCGACGCCATCCGGCGCGAGCCCGAATCCCTCGTCGCCCCCGTCGACGGCGTCATCGCCGAGGCGAACGCGGTGGCGGGCGCCATGGCGGCCCCCGGCACCGTGGTCTACCGCATCGTCGATCCGGGCAAGCTCTGGGTCGAGGCCCTGAGCTTCGAGGCGCTGGCCGAGGGCAGCCGGGCCACCGCGCGCCTGGGCGACGGCGGCACCCTGCAGCTCGCCTATCGCGGCACGGGGCTCGCGGACCGCAACCAGGCGGTGCCGGTCCAGTTCGCGGTGGAGGGCGAGGCGAAGGGCCTGCGCCTGGGCCAGTTCGTCACCGTGCTGGCCCCCGTCGGCCAGGCCCGCCCCGGCCTGCCGGTGGCGCGCTCCGGCGTCGTGCGGGCGGAGGGCGGCAGCCTCGTCTACGAGCACGTCAGCGCCGAGCGCTTCCTCGGCCGCCCGGTGCGGGTGGCGCCGCTGGATGCCGACCGGATGCTGGTGGAGGACGGGATCGCGGCCGGGCGCCGCGTCGTCGTCCAGGGCGCCGAGCTCCTCGACCAGATCCGCTGAGGAGAGGCCCGATGTTCGAGACCATCGTCGCGCAGTCCCTGCGCAACCGCCTGCTCGTGCTGGCGCTGGCCGCCGCCCTGGTGCTGACCGGGCTCCTCGCCCTGACCCGCCTGCCCGTCGACGTGCTGCCGGACCTCAACCGGCCCACCGTCACGGTGATGACGGAGGCGGAAGGGCTCGCGCCCCCGGAGGTCGAGCAGCGCGTCAGCTACCCGATCGAGACCCGGATGAACGGCCTGCCCGGCGTCACCCGGGTGCGCTCGGTCTCGGGCATCGGCCTGTCCATCGTCACCGTCGAGTTCGCCTGGGACGCCGACCTCTACCGGGCGCGCCAGTTCGTGGCCGAGCGCCTGGCGCTGGCCCGCTCGGAGCTCCCCGCCGACGTGATGCCCCAGATGGGGCCGGTCTCGTCGATCATGGGCGGCATCCTGCTGGTGGCGGTGACCTCCGAGACCGCGAGCCCGATGCAACTGCGCGAGACCGCCGACTTCACCATCCGGCCGCGCCTCCTGTCCATTCCGGGCGTGGCGCAGGTCATCCCGATCGGCGGCGCGGTGCGCCAGTTCCGGGTGGCGCCGAACCCCGCCGCCATGCGGGCCCTGGGCGTCACCCATGCCAGCCTGACCCAGGCCCTGGAGGGCTTCGGCACCAATGCGGGCGGCGGCTTCACCGATGCGGGGGCCCGCGAGGTGCTGATCCGCGCCATCGGCCGGACCATCGACCTCGACGACCTGCGCAACCTCGTGGTGGGCACGCCCGCGGGTCCGGTCTACCTGCGGCAGGTGGCGGAGGTGGATTTCGCCCCCCGGCCCCGGCGCGGCGATGGCGGCTATCTGGGCAAGCCCGCCGTCATCGTCTCGGTGGAGAAGCAGCCGGGCGTCGATACGGTGCGGCTGACGAAGACCGTGGAAGAGGCGCTGGCCCAGCTCGGCCCCAGCCTGCCGCCCGGGATCCAGGCCGACAAGGTGCTGTTCCGGCAGGCGGATTTCATCGAGACCTCCCTGCACAACGTGGTCCAGGTGCTGCTCGAGGCCGTCGCCGTGGTGGCTTTGGTGCTGTTCGCCTTCCTGATGAACGCGCGCACCACCCTGATCTCGCTCACGGCGATCCCGGTCTCGATCCTCGCCACGGCGGCGATCTTCTCCGCGCTCGGGCTGTCCATCAACACGATGACGCTGGGCGGCCTCGCCATCGCCATCGGCGAGCTCGTCGACGACGCGGTGGTGGATGTCGAGAACATCCTGCGGCGCCTGCGCGAGAACCGTCACGAGGGCGCGCCCCGCACGGCCTTCGCGGTGATCGTGGCGGCCTCCAACGAGGTCCGCTCCGGCATCGTCTACGCGACCGTGATCATCTGCCTCGTCTTCGTGCCGCTCTTCGCCCTGTCGGGCATCGAGGGCCGGCTCTTCGCCCCCCTGGGGCAGGCCTACATCATCGCGATCCTGTCGAGCCTGCTCGTCTCGCTCACCCTGACACCCGCCCTCGCCTCCTGGCTGCTCCCCGGCCTGAAGACCCTGGAGGCGCCGGAGGGCCGGCTGATCCGCGGTCTCAAGGCCGGCAACGGCCGCCTCGTCGCGTTCGCCTTCGGTCACCCGCGCGCCGTGATGGCGGCGGCCGTGCTCGGCGTCGGTGCGGCGGCCTTCGCCGCCACCACGCTGCCGCGGGCCTTCCTGCCGGCCTTCAACGAGGGCTCGTTCACCGTCAACCTCGCCTTCACGCCGGGCATCTCCCTCGCCGAATCGAGCCGGATCGGCGCCATCGCCGAAGGTCTGGTCCTCGACATCCCGGAGGTGGACCGGGTCGGGCGCCGCACCGGCCGGGCCGAGCTCGACGAGCATGCCGAGGGCGTCCACTCCACGGACCTGGAGATCGCGATGAAGCCCGGCGGGCGGCCGCGCGCGGCCATCGTGGCGGATCTGCGGGCGCGCCTGGGCGTGCTGCCGGTCTCGCTCAATGTCGGCCAGCCGATCTCGCACCGCCTCGACCACATGCTCTCGGGCGTCCGAGCCGAGATCGCCCTCAAGCTGTTCGGCGAGGACCTCGACGGCCTGCGCCGCACGGCCGAAGCCCTCACGACCGCGTTCGAGACGATCCCCGGCATCGCCGACCTGTCCATCGAGAAGCAGGTCCGGATCCCGCATCTCGAGGTCCGGGTCGATTCCGGACGCGCCGCCCTCTACGGCATCGCCCCCGGCGCCGTGGTCGAGGCGGTGAGCCGGCTGGCCAACGGCCGGGTGGTCTCGACCCTGGTGGACGGCCTGCGCCGCTACGACGTCACCCTGCGCCTGCCGGAATCCGGCCGCTCGGTGGCGGCACTTCGCGAACTCCTCATCGAGACGCCCACCGGCTGGGTGCCGGCCCACGCGCTGGCCGACATCACCGAGCGCGACGGCCCCAACCAGATTCTTCGCGAGAACGGCCGGCGCAGGCTGGTCGTGCAGGCCAACACCCAGGCGGGCGCGGACGGCGCGGCGGTGGCCGCCGCCATGGCCGACACGCTGGCGCGCACGACGCTCCCCCAGGGCATCACCGCGAGCCTGGAGGGCGCGTTCCAGGCGCAGGGGGAGGCGACCCGCACCATCGGGCTCCTCAGCCTCGTCTCGCTGGCCCTGGTCTTCGCCCTGCTGGCGAGCCGCTACCGCTCCGGCGTGCTCGCCCTCATCGTCATGGGCAACGTGCCGCTCGCCCTCATCGGCAGCGTCGCGGCGCTCTTCCTCGCCGGGCTGCCCCTCTCGGTGGCCTCGATGATCGGCTTCGTGACGCTCACCGGCATCGTCGCCCGCAACGGCATCCTGAAGATCAGCCACATCCTCAACCTCGGCATCGCCGAGGGCCTGCCCTTCGGGCCGGCCCTGGTGCTGCGGGCCAGCAACGAGCGGCTGGTGCCCGTCCTGATGACGGCGCTGGCCGCCGGCATCGCCCTGGTGCCCCTCCTCGTCGACGGCACGGCGCCCGGCAAGGAGATCCTCCACCCCGTCGCGGTCACGATCTTCGGCGGCCTCTTCAGCGCCACCCTCCTCGACGCGGTGCTCACCCCCGTCCTCGTCCTGCGCTTCGGCCGGGGCGCCTTCGGCCGCCTCCAGGCGGCGCAAGGCCCTGCCTCGGCGCCGGCCGCGGGCGCCCCCGCCCCGGCCCTGTTCTGATCTCCCGGAGACCGACCCCCATGAAGACCGCCGCCGCCGTCCTCGCCACCGTCGCCCTCTTCGCCCTGACGGGCGCCGCCCCGGCCCATGAGGATCACCCCGCGGGGGATGGCCACGACCACGGCCACGCCACACCGGGCCATTCGCACGCGGAAAAACCGGCCGGCGCGGCGAAGGCCGGCGCATCCCCCTCCACCAGGGCGTTCCAGGAGGCCGCCATGCGCATGCACGGCGACATGGACATCCGCTATTCCGGCGATGTCGACCGCGATTTCGCCGCCGGCATGATCCCGCACCATGCCGGCGCCATCGCCATGGCCCGGGTCGCCCTGCAATACTCGAAGGACCCGGAGGTCCGGGCGCTCGCCGAGCGCATCGTCACGGCGCAGGACACCGAGATCGCGCAGATGCGGGCCATCCTGGCGCGCAAGGAGGCGGAGGCGAAGGCCGCCGCGCGCTGAAGCCCCCCCTGGTCGGGCACCGCGCCGGTTCTATCTGGAGCCTTTCCAGACAAGCCGGCCGGAGGTGTCCCCCGCATGAGCTTTCCCATCACGCTGACCGTGAATGGCGTGCGCCGCAGCGTCGTCCTGGAGGATGCGCGCGTCACCCTCCTCGACCTGTTGCGCGAGCGCCTCGACCTCACCGGGGCCAAGAAGGGCTGCGACCGGGGCCAGTGCGGGGCCTGCACCATCCTCCTCGACGGCGTCCGGGTGAATGCGTGCCTGGCGCTCGCCGTCAGCCACGACGGGGCCTCGATCACCACCATCGAGGGCCTCGCCGCGGGCGACGCCCTGCACCCGGTCCAGGCCGCCTTCCTGGAGCATGACGGCTTCCAGTGCGGCTTCTGCACCCCGGGCCAGATCCTCGGCGCGGTCGGGCTGATCCAGGAGGGCCAGACCGGGGGCGACCCCGAGCGGGTGCGCGAGGGCATGAGCGGGAACCTCTGCCGCTGCGGCGCCTATGCGGGCATCACGGATGCGGTGCTCACCGCCCATGCGGCGATGAGCGGGCCGGACGTCCTGCCCGGCCGCCAGCTCGCGGAGGATGCGGCGTGAAGGCCTTCGACTACATCCGCGCCACCAGCGTCGCCGAGGCGGTGGCGGCCGCCGCCCGGCCGGGGGCGGCCTATCTCGCCGCCGGCACCAACCTCGTCGACCTGATGAAGGGCGGGATCAGCCGGCCCGACACCCTCGTCGACGTCACCCGCCTGCCCGGCCTCGACCGCATCGAGCGCGGCGCCGACGGGTCGACCCGGATCGGCGCCCTGGTGCGCAACGCGGCCCTGGCGCACGACGCGACCATCGCCCGGCGCTACCCGGCCCTGGCGGAAGCCCTGCTCTCGGGCGCCTCGGGCCAGCTCCGCAACGCCGCCACCACCGCCGGGAACGTGCTGCAGCGGACCCGCTGCCAGTATTTCTACGACACCGCCAGCCCCTGCAACAAGCGCGACCCCGGCGCCGGCTGCGCGGCGCTGGGCGGCGTCACCCGGAGCCACGCGGTGCTCGGCTGGAGCGATCACTGCATCGCCACCCACCCGTCCGACTTCTGCGTGCCGCTCGCCGCCCTCGACGCCACCGTCGAGATCGCGGGGGCCGGCGGCACCCGCTCCGTGCCCCTGGAGGCGTTCCACCGCCTGCCCGGCGATCACCCGGAGCGCGAGACCGTTCTGGAAGCGGGCGACCTCGTCGTCGCCGTCACCCTGCCCCCCGAGGCGGAGGCCTTCGCCGGGCACAGCCGCTACCTCAAGGTCCGCGAGCGTACCTCCTACGCCTTCGCGGTGGTGTCGGCGGCGGTGGGTCTGGCGATGGACGGGGACCGGATCGGGCAGGCCCGCATCGCGCTCGGCAGCGTCGCCCTGAAGCCCTGGCGCGCCCGGGCGGCGGAGGATCTGCTGGCCGGTGCCGCCCCCACGCCCGAGACCTTCGCGAAGGCGGCCGAGGCGGCGCTGGCCGACGCCAGGCCCTCGGGGGACAACGCCTACAAGATCGAGCTCGCCCGCCGCATCGTGGTCCGCGCGCTCACCCTGGCGGCCGCCGGCACGCCGGAGCGCGTCCCCGCGCTCCCGGCCAGCCCCTTCGCTCCCCATCCCCCCACCCCCTCGGCCGGAGTTCCCGCCCATGCCTGAGCGTCAGCGCCACGGCGCCTCCATCGGCCAGCCGCTCACCCGGCGCGACGGCCATGCCAAGATCACCGGGGCGGCCCGCTACAGCGCGGATTTCCGGCCCGAGGGCCTGGCCCACGCCGTGATGGCGGTGAGTGCGGTCGCCCGCGGCCGGGTCACCCATCTCGACGTCGCGGCGGCGGAGGCCCATCCCGGCGTCGTCGCGGTGATGACGCCGCAGAACGCCCCGGCGCTCGCCCAGTCGCCGGACCTGAAGGACAATCCCTTCGCCTTCCGCCTCGACCTCCTGCAGAACGACGGCGTGCGCTACGCCAACCAGCCGATCGCGGTGGTGATCGCCGAGACGCTGGAGGCCGCCACCGAGGGCGCGGCCCTGCTGGCGCCCCGCTACGATTCGGAGCCCGTCAGCGTCGCCCTCGGGGCCGGCGAGATCTTCCGCCCCGAGACCGTCGGGGCCGGCTCGGCCACCGACGAGGGCTCGGGCGACCTCGCCGCCGGCATGGCGGCGGCCGAGACCCGGATCGAGGCGACCTACGACACGGCCGCGCAGTACCACAACGCCCTGGAGCCCCATGCCAGCGTGGCCGCGTGGGACGGCGACCGCCTGACCCTCTACACGCCGACCCAGGCGCTCTGGATCGCCAAGGGCCGGCTCGCCGGCCTGTTCGGCATTCCGCCCGAGAACATCCACGTGGTCTGCCACTATCTCGGCGGCGGCTTCGGCTCGAAGGGCTTCATCGCCGCGCCGCAGATCCTCGGCATCATGGCGGCGAAGCTCGTGGGACGCCCCGTCAAGCTGGTGACCCGGCGCGAGCAGATGTTCGGCCCGGTCGGCCACCGCGCCGCCACGCGCCAGACCCTGAAGCTCGGCGCCTCCCGGGACGGCACCCTCACGGCCCTCGACCACCACACCCTGACCCTGACGAGCCGGCACGACGACTTCATCGAGCCCTCCGGCATCCTCTCGCGCCACCTCTACGCGGCCGGCGCGATCGCCACCACGCACGCGGTCTCCCGGGCCGATATCGGCACCCCGATCTTCATGCGGGCCCCCGGCGAGGCCTCGGGCAGCGTCGCGGTGGAGAGTGCGCTGGACGAGCTGGCCCTCAAGCTCGACCTCGATCCCCTGGAGATCCGCCTGCGCAACTACGCGGAGGTCGAGCCGATCACACACCGGCCCTTCTCCTCGAAGGCGCTGCGCGAATGCTACGCCCAAGGAGCCGCGCGCTTCGGCTGGGCCGCCCGCCCGCGCCAGCCGCGCCAGATGCGCGACGCCGACGGGCTCCTGGTCGGCTGGGGCCTCGGCACCGCCACCTACCCGGCCGGGATGATGCAGGGCGAGGCCCGCGCCACGATCCGGGCCGACGGCACGGGGCTCATCGAGACCGCCGCCCAGGACATGGGCCAGGGCGCCTGGACGGTGCTGGCGCAGATCGGCGCCGACGGGCTCGGCCTCCCGATTACCCAAGTCGAGCTGCGCATCGGCGATTCGAACCTGCCCAACGGCGGCCTGGCCGGCGGCTCCACCGGCACCGCCACCAGCGGCACGGCGGTGGACAACGCCGCGCAGGGCGCCATCGCCGCCCTGGCGGAGCTCGCCGTCAACGACCGCGCCTCGCCCCTCTACGGCGCCGGCAATGCCGGCGTCACCGCCGCCGACGGCCGCCTCGCCCGCCGGGACGACCCCGCCCGCTCCGAATCCTTCGGCGAGATCCTGGCCCGCGCCGGCAGGACCTCCGTCGAGGCCAAGGGACAGGGCGCGGGCGACCCCGCATCGCGAAAGACCTACGCGATGCACGCGCACGGGGCGGTCTACGCGGAGGTGAAGGTCGACCCCGACCTCGGCCAGATCCGGGTGACGCGCCTCGTGGGCGCCTTCGCGGCCGGGCGGATCATCAACCCGCATCTCGTGCGCAGCCAGTATTACGGCGGCATGATCTGGGGCGTGTCCCTGGCCCTGCACGAGCACGCGTTGCTCGACCCGCGCTCGGGCCGGGTGATGAACGGGAACCTGGCCGAGTACCACATCCCGGTGAACGCCGACGTGCCCGCCATGGAGGCGATCCTGGTGGAGGAGCACGACCCGCACGTGAACCCGCTGGGCATCAAGGGGGTGGGCGAGATCGGCATCACCGGCACCGCCGGCGCCATCGCCAACGCGGTCTGGCACGCCACCGGCGTGCGGGTGCGCGACATCCCGATCACCCTGGACAAGCTGCTGGGGTGAGGCGCAGGGGCGGCCGTCCCGGGCCCGCCGCCTATTCGCGGATCAGCGGGCCGGAATAGACCACCGGCCCGGTCGGCTGGCCGGTGGGCGAGCCACCCGCCGGCTCGACGGAGACCGCGAAGGTGCCGCCCGCCAGCGCGCCGGCCTCGGCCGGCAGGGCCAGCGCCTTGTCCAGCACCCTGGCGTCGGTGCCCACGAGGCCGAGGGTCTTCGGGGCCGCGCCGGCGCCGACGTACCAGAGTTCCAGGCTGTGCCCCGCCGGGGCCTGCGCCCCCACCGGGCGCACCCGGGCGGTCCCGGCCCGGGTGTCGATGCTGACGAGGAGCGCCGGGGCCTCGCCGCCGCGGCTGACCACCGCCACGTAGCGCCCGTCGCCCTCGCCCGGCCCGGTGCCGGGGCGCGGCCCGCCGACGGCGATGAACAAGGCGAGCCCCGCCGCCAGGGCGGCCGCCGTGCCGGCGGTCAGGCGCCAGCGCCGCAGGGCGCCCTGCAGGGCGCCGATGCGGTCGTCGTTGGCGGCGGGTCCGAGATCGCCGCCCGGATGGACGTCGATCGGCGAGGCGGGACGCGGCCCGTCGGCGGCGAGCCGCCGGGCGATCGCCGGCCAGACCTCCGGCCCCGGCACGACCTCGGGTGCCCCGAGGGCGAGGGGCGCGAGGCGGCGTTCCCAGGCGTCGCGCGCCGCGCGGGCGGCGGGGTCCACGGCGAGCTCGAGATCCACCGCCGCCCGCTCGGGCAGCGGCAGGGTGCCGAGCACGTACTCGGCCAGGCGCAGGTCGCGCTCCTCCGGATCGGGGGTCATGGGGCACCGTCCAGGCAGCCGCGCAGGGTCGCGAGGCCGCGATGCAGCCAGGTCTTGATGGTGCTCACGGGGCGGTCGTAGCGCAGGGCGAGATCCTCCCGGGACTGGCCCTCGCAATAGGCCAGCACGATGCAGTCGCGGTGCAGCGCCTCGAGCCGGCCGAGGCAGGCCTGGAGGGCGTTGCGCCCGAGGATCGCGCCCTCGCTGTCGTGGGGGTCGGCCAGCCGCTCCACCCAATCCTCCCCGTCCTCGGTCACCGGCCCCTGCGTCTCGCTTCGCCGCCGCACCCCGTCGATCGCCCGGTTGCGGGCGATGGTGCAGAGCCAGGCCAGCGGCCGTCCGGCCGCCGGGCTGTAGGTGGCGGCCTTCTGCCAGATGCGCAGGAACACGTCCTGCAGCACGTCCTCGGCCAGGCCGCGATCGGACTGGATACGCAGGACCACGCCGAGAAGTTTCGGGGCCGTCCGATCATAGAGGGTCCGCAGGGCGGCCTCGTCGCGCCGGGCGATCCGGGCAATCAGATCGGCGAGGACCGCATCGGTGCGCGCCGGATCGTCCGCCGAGGGACCATCGGGCTGGGAACCGCCACGCGGGGGGCCGTCACGCAGGGGACTTGCACGCAACGGCTGGGCTTCCTCTGTCTCCGGCGCGCGCGGGATCGGTCCGGCGACGGTGCTTCGGATGGCACCGTCTCAACCCAGGTTAACCGAGGCGGCGCCGGTGCGCCACTGCGCGCGCGTCAGCGGCACGCGTAGAGCAGGCGACTGCGCGCGCCTCAGCGGCGCTCGTAGAGCAGGCGGGCCCGGATGGTGCCGTCCAGCGCCCGGATCTCCTCCAGCAGGCTCTCGGCGTCGGCATCGGTGACGTCGGTCTCCACCACCACGTAACCGACCTCGCCGTCGGTCTGGTAGAACTGCGCCGCGATGTTCACCCCGCGCCGGGCGAAGGTGTCGTTGAGGCGCCCCAGCATGCCCGGGATGTTGCGCTGGACGTGGATCAGGCGGGTGCCGGTGGGACGGGCGGGCAGCTGCACCTGCGGGAAGTTCACGGTGCCGACGGTCGAGCCGATGTCGGAGTAATCGACGAGCTTGCGCGCCACCTCGGAGCCGATGCGCTCCTGCGCCTCCTCCGTCGAGCCGCCGATATGCGGCGTCAGGATCACGTTGGGCAGGCCCTGGAGCGGGCTGACGAAGCGCTCCTGGTTGGAGCCGGGCTCCACCGGGAACACGTCGACGGCGGCCCCCCGCAGGTGGCCGTCGCGCAGGGCGCGGGCCAGGGCGTCGAGGTCCACCACGGTGCCGCGGGCGTTGTTGATCAGGAAGGCGCCGGGCTTCATCGCCCGGATCTCGGCCTCGCCGATCATGTTGTGGGTCTCGGGCGTCTCCGGCACGTGCAGGGAGACCACGTCGCTCTGGGCCAGCAGGGTCTCCAGGCTGTCGGTGGGCTCGGTGTTTCCGTGGCGCAGCTTGTCGGTCTGGTCGTGGAACACCACCCGCATGCCCATGCCTTCCGCCAGCGTCGAGAGCTGCGAGCCGATGTTGCCGTAGCCGACGATGCCCAGCGTCTTGCCCCGCACCTCCTGCGAGCCGGTGGCCGACTTGTCCCATTCGCCCGCATGGGCGCCCACCGAGCGCGGCACGATCCGGCGCAGCAGCATCACGATCTCGCCGATGACGAGCTCGGCCACCGAGCGGGTGTTCGAGTAGGGCGCGTTGAAGACCGGGATGCCCCGGTGGCGGGCGGCCTCGAGGTCGACCTGGTTGGTGCCCACCGAGAAGCAGCCCACCGCCAGGAGGCGCTCGCCGTGGGCCAGGGCCGCCGCGTCGAGCTGGGTGCGCGAGCGGATGCCGAGGATGTGCGTGCCCTTCAGGGCCTCGTGCAGGGCCTCCCGGTCCAGGGCCTTGGCCACCCGGACGACGTTGGTGTAGCCGGCGGCGGCGAACAGCTCGGCGGCGCTGTCGTTGATGCCTTCGAGCAGCAGGACGCGGATCTTGTCCTTCGGGAAGGAGAGTCGTTCGGCCATGGTCGTGTTCTTCTCGGATCTCGCGCCCGTGGCGGGCGGATGGGGCGCCGGCCCCGAAGGCCGCGCGACGCGGCCGGGACCGTGACGCCGGCGCCCGAATGGGCCGTGTGAGAAGCCAGTTCACGGGTCCGGTCAAGGGCCGGCCTTGAGCATCGGCGGCGATTGTCAGGCCGCCCCCTTGACCCGGCGGGCCGGCGCCGGAATGCCGGGACGACCCGTTTCCCGGACCGTCCGGCCCGGGCCGGACCGCCAGCACGAGGAGCCTTCCGATGAGCCAGACGCGCGCGCAGGCCGACCTCCTCGGCCGCCTGGAGGCCAGCCTCGGCCGGGGCGGCCTGCTGACGGGCGAGGAGGATTGCGCGCCCTACGCCGTCGACTGGCGCCGCCTGTTCCCGGGCCGGCCGGCGGCGGTGGCGCGCCCGGGCACCACGGCGCAGGTCGCCGCCGTGATGGCGGCCTGTCACGCCGCCGGCGTCGCGGTGGTGCCCCAGGGGGGACATACCGGCCTTGCGGGGGGCGCAACCCCGGACGCCTCCGGCGGCCAGGTGGTGCTGTCGCTCGCCCGCATGAACGCGATCCGCCGGGTCGACCCCCTCGGGCTGACCCTGGAGGCGGAGGCCGGCTGCATCCTCAAGGTGGCGCAGGAGGCGGCGGCGGCGGAAGGGCGCCTCCTCCCCGTCAGCCTGGCGGCGGAGGGTTCGGCCATGCTGGGCGGCGTCATCGCCACCAATGCGGGCGGCCTCAACGTCCTGCGCTACGGCATGACCCGCAACCTCGTCCTCGGCCTCGAGGTGGTGCTCGCCGACGGGACCGTGGTCGACGGCCTGCGCGCCCTGCGCAAGGACAATGCGGGCTACGACTGGAAGCAGCTCTTCATCGGCAGCGAGGGCACCCTGGGCATCGTCACCGCCGCCATCCTGCGCCTGGTGCCGCGCCCGCGCCACACCGCCACGGCGCTCCTGGCGGTGCCCGATCCGGCGGCGGCCCTGCGCCTCCTCCGGGCGGCCCAGGATGCGCTGGGCGACACCATCCAGGCCTTCGAGCTGATCGCGGGGGAATCCCTCGCCCTGGTGGCCCAGCATGCGGGCCTGGCGAGTCCCATCGCCGCCGCCGACTGGACCGTGCTGATGGAGGCGGGATCGAGCCTGCCCGGCCTGCGCGAGGCCGTCGAGACGCTGCTGGGCGAGGCCCTGGAGCGGGGCGACGCCACCGACGGCGTGCTCGCCGAATCCGGCCCGCAGGCGGCCGCCCTCTGGGCCCTGCGCGAGCACATCACCGAGGCCGAGGCCCGGGCCGGCAAGAGCGTGAAGCACGACGTCTCGGTGCCGATCCCGGCGATCCCGGACTTCCTGGCGGCGGCGGGCGAGGCCCTGGCCGCGGGCGCGCCGGGCACCCGGCCGAACATCTTCGGCCACATGGGCGACGGCAACATCCACTACAACGTCCTGATCGGCCCCGGGCACGGATCGGACGCCATCAACCGCATCGTCCACGACGCGGTGGCGCGGTTCGGCGGCAGCATCTCGGCCGAGCACGGCATCGGCCAGTACCGGGTCGACGCCCTCGTCCACCACCGGCGGCCGGAGGAGATGGCGCTGGCCCGCCGGATCAAGGGCGCTCTCGATCCCCAGGGCCTGCTCAATCCCGGCAAGGTGCTGCGCGCCGGGCCTTGAGCGGTCGCAGGGTCGCTCCAGACTGTCGGAATCCGAGCCGGCGACCTATCTCCGGTCTCATCGACACGACACGACGGCAGGAAAGACGCGCCCATGGCCTCGCCCGGAGACTGGAAGATCCCCGCATCCGCCCAGCCCAAGGCCGCCGATTACGGCTACGACCTCGAGCAGGCGCTCACCGCCGTCGTGGCGCTCTCCACGCGGGTACCGCCGGAGGCCTTCACCGCCGAGACGCTGGGCACCGAGCGGGCCGGCAACGGCGTCGTCATCGGCGAGGACGGCCTCGTCCTCACCATCGGCTACCTCGTGACCGAGGCGGATTCCGTCTGGCTCACCACCCATGACGGGCGCTCCGTGCCCGGCCACGTGGTCGGCTTCGACGCGGTCACCGGCTTCGGCCTCGTCCAGGCGCTGGGCGACCTGCGGATCAAGCCGCTGAAGCTCGGGCGCTCCGCGCCCGTCAAGATCGGCGACCGGGCCGTGATGGCCGGGGTCGGCGGACGCGCGCGCAGCCTCGCCGTGGAGATCGTCGCCCGCCAGGAATTCGCCGGCTACTGGGAATACGTCCTCGACGAGGCCCTGTTCACCGCGCCCTCGCATCCGCACTGGGGCGGGGCGGCGCTGATCGGACCGGACGGGGCGCTCCTCGGCATCGGCTCCCTGCAGCTGCAGCAGGGCGGCACCGCCGGACCGAAGACCATCAACATGATCGTGCCGATCGACCTGCTGCCGCCGATCCTCGACGACCTCACCACCCGCGGGCGCGTCGACCGGCCGGTCCGCCCCTGGCTCGGGCTCTATGCCAGCGACGGCGAGGATTCCGTGGTGGTGATGGGGCTCGCCGACGACGGTCCCGCCGAGGCGGCGGACCTGCGCCCGGGCGACGTCATCGTGGCGGTGGCGGGCGAGCCGGTGGCCGACCTCGCGGGCTTCTTCCGCCAGGTCTGGGCCCTGGGCGAGGCCGGGGTGCGGGTGCCCCTGACGATCCAGCGCGACGGCAAGCCCCTCAAGCTCTCGGTGACCTCCTCCGACCGGGAGCGCTTCCTGGTCTCGCCGCAGCTGCATTGAGCCGCCCCGCATTGATCCAAGCCCCGCATTGATCCAAGCCCCGCATTGATCCAAGCCCCGCATTGATCCAAGCCCCGGGCGGGTCTATCCCGTGCCGATGACGGACCACGCGGAATCCTTGCCCATCCACATCGTCGGCGGCGGCCTCGCCGGGTCGGAAGCCGCCTGGCAGATCGCCGAGAGCGGCCACGACGTGGTGCTCCACGAGATGCGCCCGGTGCGCGGCACCGAGGCCCATCACGGGGGCGACTTCGCCGAGCTCGTCTGCTCGAACTCGTTCCGCTCGGACGACGCCAACGGCAACGCCGTCGGCCTCCTGCACCAGGAGATGCGCACCCTTGGCTCGCTGATCCTGCGCGCGGCCGACGCGCACCAGGTTCCCGCCGGCGGGGCGCTCGCCGTCGACCGCGAGGGCTTCGCCCGGGCCGTCACCGCGGCGATCGAGGGCCATCCGCGCATCCGCATCGTGCGCGAGGAGGTCGAGGGCCTGCCCCCCGAGGCCTGGGGCCGCACCATCATCGCCACGGGCCCCCTCACCGCCCCGTCCCTGGCGCAGGGGATCCGCGAATTGACCGGGGCCGAGTCGCTGGCCTTCTTCGACGCGATCGCGCCGATCGTGCACCGTGACTCCATCGACATGGGCAAGGCCTGGTTCCAGTCGCGCTACGACAAGGTCGGGCCCGGCGGCACGGGCGCCGACTACATCAACTGCCCCATGGATCGCGACCAGTACGACCGGTTCATCCAGGCGCTCGTCGCCGGCGACAAGATCGGCTTCAAGGAGTGGGAGGCCTCGACCCCCTATTTCGACGGCTGCCTGCCGATCGAGGTCATGGCCGAGCGCGGCCCCGAGACCCTGCGCCACGGCCCGATGAAGCCGGTGGGCCTCACCAACCCGCACGACCCCACCGTGAAGGCCTGCGCTATCGTCCAGCTGCGCCAGGACAACGCGCTGGGCACCCTCTACAACATGGTCGGGTTCCAGACGAAGCTGACCTATTCCGAGCAGGTCCGGGTGTTCCGCACGATTCCCGGCCTGGAGAACGCCGAGTTCGCGCGGCTGGGCGGCCTCCACCGCAACACCTATCTCGACAGCCCCCGCCTCCTCGACGCGACCCTGCGCCTGAAGGCGCGGCCGTCCCTGCGCTTCGCCGGCCAGATCACCGGCTGCGAGGGCTACGTGGAGAGCGCCGCCATCGGCCTGATGGCCGGCCGCTTCGCGGTGGCCGAGGCCCGCGGGGAGGCCCTCGCGCCCCTCCCCGCCACCACGGCGCTGGGTGCCCTGATCGGCCACATCACCGGCGGCCACATCGCGGCCGAGGAGGCCGGCGCCCCGCGCTCGTTCCAGCCGATGAACGTGAATTTCGGCCTGTTCCCGCCCCTCGACCACGCCCCGAAGGGCGAGGGGGGCAAGCGCCTGAAGGGGCCGGAGAAGGCGGTGGCCAAGAAGAAGGCGATGACCGACCGGGCCCGGGCCGACCTCGCGGCCTGGCTCGGCCACGGACCGGCGCAGATCGCGGCCGAGTAGGGAGCCCGCCGCGGCGCCCCGAACACGCCGCCCGCATTGAAACCGCTCCGCCCCTCCCCCGCCCTAGCGGCGGCGAAAAAATGCGGTCACCCTGGGATGAACGGCCCAGGGCCGAACGTATCAGGCGAGGAACTGCGATGGCGGGCCATGCGGATCACGACCAGGCCGGCTCCCGGGCCGCCGCCGTCCTGCGGGTGACGAGCGGCAACTTCCTGGAGATGTTCGACTTCTTCGCCTTCGGGTTCTACGCCGCCTACATCGCCAAGGCGTTCTTCCCGAGCGAGAGCGACGTCGCCGCGCTGATGCTGACCTTCATGACCTTCGGGGCCGGCTTCCTCATGCGGCCCCTGGGGGCCGTGCTGCTTGGGGCCTATGTCGACCGGGTCGGCCGCCGGAAGGGGCTCATCGTCACCCTGGCCATCATGGCCGCCGGCACGATCCTGATCGCCCTGGTCCCCGACTACGCCAGCATCGGCCTCGTGGCGCCGATCCTGGTGCTGGTCGGCCGCCTGCTCCAGGGCTTCTCCGCCGGGGTCGAGCTCGGCGGCGTCTCGGTCTACCTCGCCGAACTCGCGCCCCCCGGCCGCCAGGGCTTCTACGTCGCCTGGCAATCGGGCAGCCAGCAGGTGGCGATCATGGCGGCGGCGGCCATCGGCTACGCCCTCAACCGCCTGCTGATGCCGGCCGAGATGGGCGCCTGGGGCTGGCGCATCCCCTTCCTGATCGGCTGCCTCCTGGTGCCGTTCCTGTTCTACATCCGGCGCTCGCTGCAGGAGACCCCGGCCTTCCAGGCCCGCAAGGTCCACCCGCCGGTGGGCGCGGTGCTGCGCACCCTGGGGCGGAACTGGCGGATCGTCGGGCTCGGAATGCTGATGGTGGCGATGACCACGATCGCGTTCTACGCGATCACGGTCTACACCCCGACCTTCGGCAAGACCGTCCTCCGGCTCTCCGACACCGACAGCCTGATCGTCACCTTCTGCGTCGCGGTGTCGAACCTGGTCTGGCTCCCCGTGATGGGCGCGCTCTCCGACCGGATCGGCCGGCGCCCGATCCTGCTGCTGTTCTCGGGCCTGACCCTCGTCACCGCCTATCCGGCCCTGGTCTGGCTCGTGGCGCATCCGAGCTTCGAGACCATGCTGGGGGTGCTGCTGTGGCTGTCCTTCCTCTATGGCGGCTACAACGGCGCCATGGTGGTGGCGCTCACCGAGATCGTGCCGCCGGAGGTGCGCACGGCCGGGTTCTCCCTGGCCTATTCCCTGGCGACCGCGCTGTTCGGCGGGATGACGCCACTGGTCGCCACCTGGCTCATCGCGGAGACGGGCAACAAGGCGGCCCCCGGCCTGTGGCTCGCCCTGGGGGGCGCCTGCGGTCTCCTGGCCACGGTCGTCGTCTACCGCCGGCGGGCGTCGGACCTGCCGGCGACCGGAATCCCGGCCCCGGTCACGCCGACGCGACCGTGAAGATCCGGCGTCCGGGCAGCTGGCCCGGGTCGCCGGTGTCGCGAAAGCCGACCTTGCGCAGGAGGCCGACCGAGGCCGCGTTCTCGGGGCGGCACTGGGCGATGATGACGCGGTGGGGGAAGCGCTCCTGCAGCAGGCCCACCGCGGCGGTGACCGCCTCGGTGCCGAGCCCCTGCCCCCGGGCCGCGCCGCCGACCCAGTAGCCCACCTCGGCGGCGTGGTCGCCGCGCAGGTGCAGGCCGATCACCGCCGCGAGCGCCCCGTCCGTCCGCAGCCATGCGCCGAGGAAGCAGTCCTTCGTCACCTTGGCCGGGCCGATGAGCTGGCGCGCGTCCTTCAGGGTGAAGGGGGCGGGCAGGAAGTCGACCGCCCCGGTGATGGCCGGGTCGTCGGTCAGGGCGCGCAGGGCCTCGGCGTCGGACGGCACCAGCGGCGCGAGGCGCAGCCGCGCGGTCTCCACCGGCTTGAGGTTCGCGAGGCTGTAGCGCGCGGCGAGCTTGCGGAAGAACATCCCCAGGATTTGCCCCCGCGCGGCCCGGGACACAAGCGGCATCGCGGGCGGCCGGCCCCCGGGCCGTGCGCGGTCACGAAAAAACCCGCCCCGGATCGTCTCCGGGGCGGGCCCTGTCGTCAGGGTGTCGAGCGGATCGCCCCTACGGGTGGATCACCATCGCGCTGAACGGGTGCACGTAGGCCTGCAGCATCACGAGGCCGCCGACCAGGCAGGCCAGCACGATCGAGTGCCAGAACACGAAGCGCAGGATCTTGCCCTCCTGGCCGAAATAGCCGGTGGCGGTGGAGGCGACGACGATCGACTGGGCGTCGATCATCTTGCCCATCACGCCGCCCGACGAGTTCGCCGAGGCCATGAGGATGCCCGACAGGCCGAGCTGCTCCGAGGTGATCTTCTGCAGGCCGCCGAAGAGCACGTTGGAGGCCGTGTCCGACCCCGTGAGCGCGACGCCGAGCCAGCCCAGCAGCGTGCCGAAGAACGGGTAGAGGATGCCGGTGCCGGCGAAGGCGAGGCCCAGGGTGGCGTCGACGCCGGCGTAGCGGGTGAGCACGCCCAAAGCCAGCATCGCCGCGATGGTGATGAGCGAGTAGCGCAAGACCCAGATCGTCTCGATGTAGGCCGTCACCAGGCGCCAGGGCGAGAAGCGCATGATCAGGCCGGAGATGATCGCCGCGAACAGCACGCCGGTGCCGGTGTAGGACATGTAGGTGAAGGCGAAGACGGCGGCTTCCGGATGGGCCTTGGCCACCACCGGCGGCACCTTCATGATGACGTTGTGCAGGCCCGGGACCTCGTACTTCCAGGTGAAGATCGGGTTGACGAGGCTCTTGAACCAGCCGGTGCCCCAGATCGCCACGATCACCGAGAGGATGATCCACGGAACCCAGGCCATCGCGATCTCGCGGGAGGTCGCGGTGCGGCTGCCGAGATCCACCTTGGGCAGGTCGCCCGGGACGGCGGCGCCCAGGGAGACCGGACGGCCGCCGTTGACGTAGCCGATCGACGGGTCGTTGCCGCGAAGCGCCGGGGAGGTCCAGACCTCCTTGGGCTGCCAGACCTTGAGGAAGGCCACCAGGGCGGCCATCGAGATCAGGGAGGCGCCGATGTCGACGATCCAGGGGTTCACGTAGTTCGAGATCAGGAACTGGGCCGCCGCGAAGGAGCCGCCGCAGACCAGGATCGGGGGCCAGATCTTGATCATGCCGCGGAAGCCCGCGAACACCCAGATCAGCCAGAACGGCACGATGATCGAGAAGAACGGCAGCTGCCGGCCGATCATGGCGCCGAGGATGTAGGGATCGTAGCCCGTCACCGAGGCGAGGCCCTGGATGGGCGCGCCGAGCGCCCCGTAGGCCACGGGCGCCGTGTTGGCGATGAGCGAGAGGCCGGAGGCGGCCAGCGGCGAGAAGCCGAGGCCGATCAGGATCGCGCCCGTCACCGCCACCGGGGTGCCGAAGCCGCCCGCCCCCTCGAAGAAGGCGCCGAAGGCGAAGGCCACGAGGAGGAGCTGGAGGCGCCGGTCCGTGGTGATGCCCGCCACCGATTGCTGGAGGGTGGCGAACCAGCCCTTCTCCACCGTCAGGCGGTAGAGGAAGATGACGTTCAGGATGATCCAGCCGATGGGGAACAGGCCGAGGGCGACGCCGTAGCCGGAGGCGCGCAGGGCGAGGTCGCCCGGCATGCCGAACAGGAAGACGGCGACGCAGAAGGCGAGCACCAGGGAGAGCACGGCCGCGATATGGGCCTGGACCTTGCCGCTCGCGATCATGCCCAGCAGGGCGATGACGGGCAGCGAGGCCGCAAGCGTCGAGAGCCAGGCATTCCCGAATGGGTCGTAGACCTGATTCCAGGTGGTCACTGTGTTCACGGGGGCCGTCCTCCTCCAGGGCAACCCGATCTCATGCCGGGCCTTGTTCCCGTTGCTAGCAGAGCCGTTCGGCCGGCTCAACGCGGTTAATCATGTATTCAGAGGGTGTTGCACGAAGATCCGTCCGCGCCGCCGGCGCACCCGCCCCGGTCCGCGACGCCGCGGCCGCCGCATTCCTGGCCGGGCCAGCGGAACATGCGCGTCCGGCGACCACTTCCCTGTCGAGACCCCGAACGACGGGAAGCGGAGATTTAATCCATGTTTATGCGCGTCGACAAGCTACAGGCCGAGCTTCCCGCCCCCAAGCGGAAGGATCCCAACGCCGCTGCGGCCCTGCAGGAACTGCTCGGCGGCAAGTACGGCGAGATGTCGACCCTGGGAAACTACATGTTCCAGAGCTTCAATTTTCGAAGCAAGTCGAAGCTGCGCCCGTTCTATAGCCTCGTCGCCGCGATCACGGCCGAGGAACTCGGTCACGTGGAGCTCGTCAGCAACGGCGTGGCGATGCTGAACAACGGCCCCGACAACGACGGCGACGAGAAGGACGGCGGCGACATCTCGAAGGCCCCGTTCGAGGACATGAAGGACATCCGCCTCGCGGCCGCCTTCCTGTCGAACGGCGGCGGCGTCACGCCGGTCAACAGCAACGGCGCGTCCTGGAACAACGACTTCATCACCACCACGGGCAACGTCGTGGTGGACCTGCTGCACAACTTCCACCTCGAGTGCGGCGCCCGCCTGCACAAGCTGCGCGTCTACGAGACCCTGACGGACCCGACGGGCCGCGAGGTCTGCGGCTACCTGCTGGTGCGCGGCTCGGTGCACGCCCACGCCTACGCCCTGGCGCTGAAGAAGATCACCGGCGTCGAGATCGAGAAGTTCCTACCGACCCCGAACATCAACCTCGACAAGATCCCCGAGTGCCAGAAGTACCTGCAGGAGGGCTCGCACCGCCGGCTCTACACCTTCAGCCCGGGCGACTACACCGAGATGGCCGGCATCTGGGGCAACGGCGAGGTGGCGCTCCCGGGCGACCCGCCGGGCGAGCTCAGCGTGGTCGAGGGGATGCCCGACGGCGGCAAGATCCACCAGCTCACCGGCGTGCCCTCGGCCTTCACCCCGGACTACGCGCCCCAGGAGATGTTCGAGATCGCCGAGAAGCTGACGAAGAAGGCCCGCTGAGGCGGATTTTTCGCGATGGATGACGGGGCGGCTCGTTCGGGGCCGCCCCTTTCGCGACGGATGACGGGCGGCTCCTTCGGGGGCCGACCTTTTTCATGGGCGACCGGCCCGCCCTCAGGCCCGGCGGGAGGCCCGCCAGAGGGTCCAGAGGCGGCGCCAGCGCGGGATCTCGACAACGGTGTTGAGGGGGTCGTAGCCCGGCCGCTCCATGGCGGCGAGGTAGGGCTCCACCAGGGCGACGGCTAAGAAGGCGGGACGGGCCGCCGGCGCGATGGTGGCGCGGGCCGCCGCGTAGGCCTTGAGGTGGCGGCGGGCCAGCGCCCGGAGATCGGCGGTGGCGCGCAGGAGCCCGGGGCCGCCGCGCCCGGTGACGATGTCCTCGCGGGTGACCCCGTAGGTCTTGAGGATGTCGGCGGGCAGGTAGACCTGGCCGGCCCGGGCGTGCCAGGGCAGCGCGCGCAGGAGGCCGGTGACCCCGTAGGCGACGCCGGCATGGCCGGCGGCGGCCGCTCCGCCGGGCTCGACCCCGTCGCAGAGGACGAGGGCGCCGAGGCGGATCAGGGCCGAGACGGTCTCGCCGCAATAGCCCTCGAGGTCGTTCACCCGGGGCATCGGGTCCTCGTAGAGGTCGAAGACCCGGGCGTCGATCAGATCGACGAAGGGCTGGCGCCCCAGCTTGCGCCGGACGATGGCGTCGTCGAGGGCGGCGGCCACGGGGTTGGCCTTCACGTCGCCGCGGGCCTCGCCCTGGAGGGCGTCGCGCCACCATTGCAGGCGGATCTCGCCGGCCATCGGGTTGGAGGCGGCCTCGCGGACCCGCGCGACGGTGAGGCTGAAGGCGATGAGGGCGAAGAGGTGGGGACGGGCGCTCGCGGGCGCGAAGAGGGTGGCGAAGTAGCGGTCGGGATCGCCCTCCCGGACCAGGGCCTCGCAATGCTGGAAGGCGAAGGTGAGGTTGCCCTCGGCCGGGCTGGTCCGGGTGTCCGAATCCGTCATGTCCCGCAATTCATCATGCGACCGCGATCAGGGCGGCGGCGACCTTGCGGTTCTCCGCCATGAGGATGTTGTAGGTGCGCGCCGCCGCCCCCGTCTGCATCACGTCGAGGCCGATGCCGCCCTCCTTGAGCCAGCGCCGGAGCGCATCAGGAAAAGGCGCGATCTCGAGCCCGGTTCCGATGAGGAGGAGGTCCACCGCCCCGGCCTCGGCGAGGATCGGGCGCAGGCTGTTCCGGTCGATGGCGCGGGGCGCGCCCACGTCCCAGGCCCGGATGCCCGACGGCGTGACCAGGATCGAGCCGCGATGCGACATCTCGGCGAAGCGGAAGCCGCCGTTGCCGTAGGCGTCGATGAGGTGGCGCCCGGGAACGAAGCCGTCGTGCAGGCTGCCGAGGGACGCCATGCCCGCCCCTACTCCGCCGCCTGGGGCACGCGCCCGCCGGCCGGGCGCCCCTGCGCCTTCACGCCCGAGAGCATCAGGCCGAGATAGATCAGCACCGGCGTCGAGACGAAGATCGCCGAGTAGGTGCAGATCACGACGCCGGCCAGCATCACGATGGCGAAGCCCTTGATCGCCTCGCCGCCGAACAGCACCAGGGCGAGCAGCGACAGGAAGGCCGAGGTCGCGGTCATCACCGTGCGCGACATCGTCGAGTTGATGGAGAGGTTGAGGAGCTCCACCGTGGGGATGGTCTTGTAGCGCCGCATCAGCTCGCGGGTCCGGTCGAACACCACCACGGTCTCGTTGAGCGAGTAGCCCACGATGGTCAGGATCGCGGCGATCGAGGTCATGTTGAACTCGATGCGGCTGATGACGAAGACGCCCAGCGTCAGCACGATGTCGTGCAGCGTGCCCACGATGGCGCCGAGCGCCAGCTCCCGCTCGAAGCGGAACCAGAGGTAGAACAGCACGGCGAGCACCGAGAGCACGACGCCGATGGTGCCGGACTGCACGAGCTCGCCCGAGACGCGGGGTCCCACGGTCTCGGTGCGGCGGAATTCGTACTCGGCGTCGAAGGCGGCGTGCGCCTTCTGCATCACGGCGGTCTGGCCCTGCTCGCCCGGCTGCAGGGGGAAGCGCACCAGGACGGTGCCCTCGCCGCCCAGCTCCTGCACCTCCGTCTCGCCGAAGCCGAAGCCGTTGGCGGTGTGGCGGACGGCCCCGACATCGGCCGTCTTCGACTTCGCCTGCAGCTCCACCAGGGTGCCGCCCTTGAAGTCGATGCCGAAGTTCAGGCCGACGGTGAGGAACAGCACCACCGTCGCCACCGACAGGAACGCCGAGAGCGGGAAGGTGATGCGCCGGAAGCGCATGAAGTCGACGTGCGACTCGTCGGGCCAGAGGCGGAGCAGGCGCATGATCGGTCTCGGGTCTTTCGGCGATGCGGTCGATCGGGCTTCTGCGTGGCCGCGCTCGTCTCCTCCGGGCTCCCCGTCATTCCGGGCTCGCCTGCGGCGCCCCGGAATGACGTGGTGGCGTGGCGACCGAGCGGATCACGCGAAAATCGGATCGACCTCCTCTTGCAAACGGTGAACGGGCGAACGGCGGATTAGAACGGCAGCGCCTTGGGCCGGGCCATGTTGTACCACAGGGCGATCATCATCCGGGTCAGGGTGACGGCGGTGATGACCGTGGTGAGGATGCCGAGGATGAAGACCACGGCGAAGCCCTTCACCGGGCCGGAGCCGAGGAAGAACAGGATCAGGGCGGCGATCGCCATGGTCGAGTTCGAATCGATGATGGTGGCGAAGGCCTTGTCGAAGCCGGCCTGGAGGGCCGACACGATGGAGCGCCCGGCCCGGACCTCCTCGCGCACGCGCTCGTAGATCAGCACGTTGGAATCCACCGCCGTGCCGATGGTGAGCACGATGCCGGCGATGCCCGGCAGGGTCATGGTCGCCTCCAGCACCGACATCAGGCCGAGGATGAGGCCCACGTGCACGATGAGGGCGATGTTGGCGAAGAAGCCGAACACCCCGTAGGTGGCGAACATGAAGGCGATGACGAGGGCACCGGCCACCAGGGTGGCGTACTTGCCGGCCTGGATCGAGTCGCTGCCGAGGCCGGGACCGACCACGCGGCGCTCGACCACGGTGAGCTTGGCCGGCAGCGCGCCGGCCCGCAGCAGGATCGAGAGCTCGTTGGCCTGGGCCACGGTGAAGTTGCCGGTGATCTGGCCGGAGCCGCCGGTGATCGGCGTGTTGATGCGGGGGGCCGAGACCACCTCGTTGTCGAGGACGATGGCCATGCGGCGGCCGACATTCTCCGAGGTCGCCTGGCCGAAGCTCTGGGCGCCCTTCAGGTTGAACTTGAAGCTGACCATCGGCTCCTGGGTCTGATGGTCGAAGGCCGGCTGGGCGTCGGTGAGGTCGGCGCCGGAGGCCATCACGCGACGCTCCACGGGGACGCGGGCCCCCTTCTCGTCCTTGGAGGGCAGCAGGTCGACGTCGCCGGAGGGCGAATCCGCCAGCATCCGGAACTCGAGCTTGGCCGTCTTGCCGAGCTGGTCCTCCAGCTTCTGCGGATCCTGGAGGCCGGGGACCTGGACGAGGATGCGGTCGGCGCCCTGCTGCTGGATCGAGGGCTCCTTGGTGCCGCCGAAGTCGATGCGGCGCCGGATGACCTCGATGGCCTGGGTCACGGCCCGGCGCGTCCGGTCGGTCAGGCCCGCATCCGTAAGGGTGAGCTGGATCACGCCCTCGGGCTTCTCGGCGACGGTCAGGGTCTGGCCGCCGCCCTGGCCCACCAGGGCGTTGGAGATCGGCTGCGCGAGCTCGCGCAGCTTCGGCAGCACCTTGGCGCGGGCGGCCTCGTTGGAGATCCGGAGCTGGACGCCGCGCGGGATGATCTGGATGCCGCCCTCCGGCGTCACCCCGCCGGCCTCGCGCAGGACCCGGCGGACATCGTCGCGCAGGGCCGTGGTCAGGGACTTGGCGAGGTCGTTCTGGTCGACCTCGAGGAGGAGCTGCGAGCCGCCCTGGAGGTCGAGGCCCAGCACGATGGCGCGCTGGGGCACGATCCAGCTGGGGAACCAGCTCGGCAGGGAGGCCATGAAGTGGCTGCGCTGCTCGGCCGAGAAGAAGCTCGGCACGGCGAGGCTGAGGCCGATCAGGATGACGGCCAGCGTCGTGACGATCTTGGTTCTCGAGAAGCGCAGCATCCGCCGGGTCCGTCCTGTGTCCGTTTCCTCAAGGGCGCCGCGGGCCGTGGGCCCGGCCTGCAGCGCCCGGGTCGCCGCCTCAGGCGGCCTTGACCGGCGCGCCCTTGACGCGGACTTCCGAGATCATCGCGCGCACGACCTTGACGCGGACGTTGGGCGCGATCTCGACCTCGATCTCCGAGGCCTCGTCGGCGACCTTGGTGACCCGGCCGACGATGCCGCCGGTGGTCACGACGGTGTCGTCGCGGCGGACGTTCTTGACCATGTTCTGATGCTCCTTCACGCGGCGCTGCTGCGGGCGGAGGATCAGGAAGTACATGATGACGAAGATGAGGACGAACGGCACCACCTGCAAGGCGATGTCCGCTCCGCCAGCGGCCGAGGTGGCCCCTTGCGCGAAGGCGGGGGTGATCAAGCGGGTGACTCCTCAAGGATAAGGCCCGCGCCGCCAGACCCTCGGTCGAGGGGGCGTCCGGGCTTGTCAAAAAGCGCGCGGACTATAGCCAGGGCCTAAGTGAAAGCAACGCCGCCCGGGTGAGGCGAATGGGTCCGGGGCCGCGAATCGCCGGCGGCGGCGCGATTTATCGGGTTCATCGCGGCGCTCCGGCGCCGTAAAGCACGGGACCCGCCACGTCCGACCCGCCACGTCTGACCCGCCACGTCTGACCCGCCACGTCTGACCCGCCACGTCTGACCCGCCCTGTCCGCCCCGTCGCGGGACCCGAGTTCGAGGAGCCGTCCATGACCGCCACGCCCCCCGCCGACCCGGCCGTCGATCCGGCAGCCCTGGCGGCGCTCCTGCCGGTGCTGGAGCGGATCGCCGCCGCCCTGGAGCGCGCCGCCCCCGCCCCGCGCGCGCCCGTCGACCTGACGGAAGCGGACGCCTTCCTGTGGGGGCCGGAGCGCCGGCTTATCCCGGTGCCACGCGTCAACCGGGTGGCGATCGGCCTCCTGACCGGCATCGACCGGGCCCGCGACACCCTGGTGGCGAACACCCGCCTGTTCGCCGACGGCCTGCCGGCCAACAACGCGCTCCTCTGGGGCGCGCGCGGCATGGGCAAGTCCTCGCTGGTCAAGGCGGCGCACGCGGAGATCAACGCGGCGCGGGCGCCCGGCGCCCTCCCCCTGAAGCTGGTGGAGATCCACCGCGAGGACATCGAGGCCCTGCCCGACCTGATGGCGACCCTGCGGGGCGACGCCCATCGCTGGATCGTCTTCTGCGACGACCTCTCCTTCGACGGGGACGACACCTCGTACAAGTCCCTGAAGACGGCGCTGGACGGCGGCATCGAGGGACGGCCCGAGAACGTGCTGTTCTACGCCACCTCGAACCGGCGCCACCTGCTGGCCCGGGACATGGTGGAGAACGAGCGCTCCACGGCGATCAATCCCGGCGAGGCGGTGGAGGAGAAGGTCTCCCTCTCCGACCGCTTCGGCCTCTGGCTCGGCTTCCACAAGTGCAGCCAGGACGAGTACCTGGCGATGATCCGCGCCTATGTCGCGCGCCATGGTCTGCGCGCCGAGCCGGACCGGGTCCGCGCGGAGGCCCTCGAATGGGCGACCACCCGCGGCTCGCGCTCGGGCCGGACCGCGTTCCAGTTCATCCAGGATCTCGCCGGGCGCCTGGGGCAGCGGCTGGAGGGCTGAAGGCGGGTTCCCGCGCCGGCGACCCGGACCACCATAGAAAAGGGGCAGGGAACGCCGTCCCCTGCCCCGACGGCGCGACCCGGATGCAGGCCGCGCCGGATCACTCGGAAAAGATCAGTCCTTGAGATCGGCCGGAACCTTGCCGCCGTTCTCCTCGAGCTTCTTGATGACCTGCTTGTGCAGCCAGACGTTCATCGTGGCCGAGTCCTCCTTGTCGCCGGTGTAGTGCAGTTCGTCGGCGAGCTGCTTGCGGGCGGTGAGGCTCGAATCGAGGTCGAGGAGCTTCATCAGGTCGACGATCGAGGTGCGCCAGTTCAGGGTCTGCGAATTCTTCGCCGCCATGCCGTTGAGCACCTGCTCGACGTCGACGGGGCCGCCGGCCGGGGCGCCGGTGCTGGTCGGGGTCGAGGCGGGGGCGTCCGAACCGCCGGCGGAGGGCTGTGCGTTCGCCTCGGACGGCTTGGCCTGCGCGTCGCCGCCGCCGAACGGATGGAGGATCTTGCTGACGATGCTGCCGAGGAGGCTCATAACAGGTTTCCCTCAATCTCACGTCGGCGGCCGGTGCCGCGACGGGGTGACAACGGGGTGGGTCCGGACCCGTTCCCGTAACGGGACGGATCCCGAAGGCGGCGCGGGCGAATTCGACGGGCTCTCGACCTTGCCGGCCCGCCCGCAACCCTTCGCCGGCGGGAGATTCATCTTCTCCTTCGCGCATGCGGTGGAGATGAAAACGCCAAACATCCGGGGTGGAGCGCCGAGACCGGAGCGGATTCTTGCGCTGACGCCCCGTGCGTGCCACTGCGCGGCATCCTCCTGGCCGGCCCCGCGCCGCCGCACGCCGTCCCGCCGCGTGCGCGCCCGGGTTCGGCCCGCCCCCGACCGGAACCACCCGATGCGCCCGACCCGCCGTAACGTCACCTTCGCCGCGACCTTCTTCGCCGCCACCCTCGCCGCCAGCGCGGGCCTCCTCGCCGCCGGACCGGCCGCGGCGCAGACCGCCGCGCCGGTCCCGGTCCGCATCGGCGTGATCCCGGTGATCGGCGCGGCGCCGATCTTCGTGGCCAACGGCGAGGGCTGGCTGAAGGAGGCGGGCCTCGCACCCACCTTCACCACCTTCGAATCCGGCCCGAACATGATCCAGGCCCTGGCCTCCGGCACCATCGACGTCTACGTCGCCGGCGTCGCGCCGCTGGCCGTCGCCCGCACCAAGGGCATCGACGTGCGGGTGGTGGCCGCCACCGCCATCGAGGAGATGGTGTTCGTGGCCGGCCCGAAGCTCGCGCCCTACTTCGCCGACGGCGCCGACAAGGCGCAGGCCTTCGCGCAGTTCCGGGCCAAGGAGGGCAAACCCGCCCGCCTCGCCACGCAGCCGCCGGGCTCGGTGCCCAACACCACCCTGCAGCACTGGCTCTGGCAGGTGGCCAAGGCCGACAAGGCCAATGCCGAGGTGGTGGCGATGGGCATCGACGCGACCCAGCAGGCCATGCTGGCCGGGGCCGTCGACGGCGCCTCGATCCGCGAGCCGGCGCTCACCATCGTGCAGATGCGCAACCCCGCCATCAAGCTCGTCGCCACCGGGGGCGAGATGTTCCCCGACCAGCCGGGCACCGTGGTGGGCGTGTTCGGGGCCTTCGCCGACAAGAACCCCGCCGCCGTGGAAGGCCTGGTGAAGGCCGTGGTGCGCGCCACCGAGCTCCTGAAGAGCGATCCGGCCCGCGCGGCCAAGCCCGTGGAGGCGGCGCTGGGCAAGGGCATCACCGACACCGCCACCATCACCCGGGCGCTGACCTCGCCGGCGGCGAAGTTCACCGCCGACCCGCGCCAGATCATCGCGGCCACGAAGGCGATGCAGGCCTACCAGGTCTCGATCGGCACCCTCGACAAGGACGTCCCCCTGGAGGGCCTGTTCGAGCCGAGATACTACGAGGCCGCCACGAAGCGCTGAAGGCCCCCGTCAGCCCCGGTCCCGGGCGCGCTGCGCCTGGGTGAGCCCGCCATAGCCCCAGGACTCCGCCGGGACCTCGTTCACCACCGCGTAGGTGGCGAGGGGCAGGCCCGCCCCGAGGGTCTCGGCGAGCAGCCGGTGCGCCGCCGCGAGGAAGGCCGCCTTCTGGGCCGGGCTGTTGCTGCCGGCCGTGATCGTGGCCTCGAGATGGGCCGCGGTTTCCACCGGTTCCGCGCCGATGCTCCAGGCCCCGGGCGCCGTGCCCTCCACCAGCACCGCCGTCAGGTCGGCGCGCTTGCCCAGGACCTCGGCCATCAGGGCGGTGACGCCCCCCTGGAGTGCCTCGCGGGCGAGCCCGCTCGGGGGCGGGCCGGAGAGGGTGACGCGGACGAACGGCATGGGGGGCTCCTGCGGGTGGGGGTTCGCGGGGTGTGGTGTTGACCCATCCAGGCTTAAAGGCGCAGCATCGTCGCGAAAATCGCGAAGATCCGAACGGATCGTTTGGGAAAACCGAATGGTCGCCACCAGCCTCGACCTCGATGCCCTGCGCAGCTTCGTCGCCGGAATCGACCTCGGCAGCTTCGCAAAGGCCGCCGACCGCCTCGGCCGCTCGCCGTCCACCCTCAGCCTGCAGCTGCGCAAGCTCGAGGCGCAGCTCGGCCAGCCGCTGACCCGGAAGTCCGGCCGGGGCCTCGCCCTGACCGAGGCCGGCGAGGCCCTCCTCGGCCCGGCCCGGCGCCTGCTCGCCCTCAACGACGACACCCTGGCCCGGCTGCGCGAACCGGCGCTGGCCGGCACCGTCCGCCTCGGCCTGCCGCAGGATTTCGCCGAGACCTGGCTGCCGGGCCTCCTGGGCCCCTTCGCGCGCCAGCACCCCGGCGTGCAGGTGGAGGTGCGGGTGGAGACCAACGCCGCCCTGCTGGCGGGGCTTCAGGCCGGGCGCCTCGACCTCGTGCTGGCCTGGGAATCCGGCGCCGTGCCGTCGGAGGCCTGGCCGGGCCCGGCGCCGCTCGCGCGCCTCGACCTGCCGATGGCCTGGATCGGGCCGCGGGACGGGTTCGTGCGCGCGCCCGACGCGACCCTGCCCCTGGTCGCCTTCGCCGCGCCGTGCCTGTTCCGCCAGGCGGGTCTGCGGGCCCTCGACGGGGCCGCGATCCCGTGGCGGGTCGCCTTCGCGTCGCCGAGCCTGACCGGGCTCTGGGCCGCGGTGGGGGCCGGCCTCGGCATCGCCCTGCGGGTGCCCCACGGGCTGCCGCCGACCCTCCGCGCCCTGGAGCCGGCCGAGGCCAACCTGCCGGCGCTGCCCCGGATCGGTCTGTCGCTGCGGGCCTCGACCGGGCGCCGCTCCCCGGCGCTGGACCGCCTCGCGCAGATGCTGCGCGCGGCGATGGCCCCAGGTCTGTTCAGCTGAGAGCCTGTTCGCCCGCGGGCCTACTCGGCGGCGAACAGGCCCGGCAGGCCGGATTCCGCGGCCGGCGGCGGGGGGGGCGGGGGGGCGGGGCGGGGGGGGGGGGGGGGGGGCCGCGGCGGGGGGGGGGGGGCGGGGCGGGGGGGGGGCGGGGTGGTGG
>NZ_JCBANU010000031.1:0-56638 GCF_059816145.1 Methylobacterium sp. 001424705
CCCCCAGCGCCACCGCCACCGCCACCGCCACCGCCCTGGGCCAGCGCAAAGCTGGCACTACCAGCCAGAAGGGTCGCAGCGATCAGGGACGAGCGCAAAATCTTGACGTTCATTTTCAATTCCTGCCGTGTCGTTGGAGAACCTTTCGAAGGGCTCTAGCCAACCAACCAAAGATTTCATCGCGTGTTCCTATTTCGCGAAAGGCGTGGACGTTCACTCCAACCTCATGATGATCGTCGCTGCGCAAATGAGGAGTGTGGCGGCAAGTGTGAGTTCAAGGCGCGTCATGGACGCCAAAAACCCACGAAGCTCCACGCGCTCGCCCGCCACCAGTGCGTCGGAGATCCGTCCCAGGATCGTGTTTCCGATAGCTTCGGCGCTTCGCCTGCAAAGGCACAGGTTCTACTCTGCGATGCGGAGGATCAACTCGGATTTGATCATGAAGAGAGGGAAGCACTCAGCCGAACCGCGTGGCAAGAGCGAGAGCCCGGATGCCTCCGCAGGCATCGCTTCACGACCATGGCGCAGCCACGAGGCTCGACTCCGGAGCGCCAAATCCAAGCATCCGGGTTGTGCGCAATTCGATGACGCACAGATCAGGGATGGTGTATTTATGTCGTGTGGCGAATATTGTTTCGTTTTTCTTGAAACTTATTGCAGAGTTTACCATTAACGCTGACTGCCCACCAATCGCCTGAGCCTCCTGAGGAGGCCTCTTCGTCACCCGAGAGCATCATGCGTGAAGCTAACTACTGCCTGCCGCTCGAAGGCACGCCGTCTTACCCAGTGCTCTATGGGATCGCTCGGGGCCTGGAGGATCTCTTCCCGGTCCCCGACCACCCTCATTTTTCCGACCGCGAGGCCGATGCTGGTGTCCCAGGGGATGCAGATGGAGACGACGTCGACAAAGGCATGCGTCGAGTCGGTTAGCTACAGAGCCATCTGCTCAACCGACTGGTAAGATCGTGGGCTTCACCTCAGCGACCGAACCACGACTGATGCCCTTCACGGCGTTCCGTTCAGGCCGTACCGCGAACAGCATCCATGAGGGACCCGTCGGCTTGGTTCTTGATCAAAAGCTGAGCACGCCAATCGGCATTCCATTCGTCCCCTCGATTCAAATCGACCGTCTACGGCTTCACGGCCTTCACGCTGGTCTTGGAACCAATAGGGCGGACGTGAGCTGTGGCGTTCACGAATAACATGGTAAGTAAAACCTTAATCCATTCTTTGACCAATCCGAGCTTCATCATTCTGATCTAGGTGTTGCGCGTCTGCACTAGTGGCCAGACCTGCCCTGTCGGTAAGGTCTCTTCACACCGCACCGAGAGTGCGCGGCAGCTTTCCCCCGGTAGACCAGACATGATCAAGACCCTCATCCTCGCCAGCGCCGCCACGGCCCTTCTCGCCGGTGCCGCCTCTGCCGCCGACCTTCCGCGCCGCGCGGCTCCCCCGGTGTTCGTGCCGGTGCCGGTGTTCACCTGGACCGGCTTCTACGCCGGTTTCAACGCCGGTTACGGCTTCGACGCTTCCAGCAACAACCAGCCGACCGTCATCGGCGTGAACGGCGCCAGCACCCTGGTCCTGCCGGGCACCACCGCCGCCATCGCCTTCAGCAACGGCCAGAGCAACGACGGCTTCGTCGGCGGTGGTCAGGTTGGCTACAACTACCAGTTCACCCCGGGCTCCGGTGTCGTGATCGGTGTCGAGGCCGACGCCCAGTACGTCGACTTCGGTCGTGAGCGGAACCGCTTCTCGGCCACCGGCCCGCTGGCCGCCCAGCAGGTCTTCAACCCGGCCGGCGTCTCGGGCCTCGACTACTTCGGCACCGTCCGCGGTCGCCTCGGCTACGCCTTCGACCGCACCCTCGTGTACGGCACCGGCGGCTTCGCCTACGGTTCGGGCGGCGGTCGCGACTTCGGTCTGACCAACTCCAGCCGTGACGACTTCCAGACCGGCTGGGCTGCCGGCGGCGGTATCGAGTACGCGCTCCCCACCGACTCGTTCCTGAACTTCTTCCGCTCTTCGGCCGTGACGCTGAAAGTCGAAGGTCTGTACGTGAACCTCGACCAGGGCAACCGCAACAACGGCGCCTTCGCGGTCAACAACGTCGGCACCGTCATCACCACCACCAGCCCGGGCGTCGTGCTCGTCAGCGGCGGCCGCCAGGTGCGCGACACCGAGTTCGCCGTCGTCCGCGCCGGCCTGAACTACAAGTTCGGCTCCTACTAGGATCGACGGGACTTTTCGGTTCGGCCTGAGCGTCCCCAGCCCCGATCATCTGGCCGCTTTCGTCGTCACGCGCCTCGAGGAGAGACCCTCGGGGCGCCTTCGTTTGGCGGCATCGCGAGCCTTGGCACGTGGACTGCAAGCCGCGTCGAGCCCGTTATACCGCCGGGGTTCCGCGTCGTCTCGACACCCACTCCTGCCAGCTCACAGACGACTTCCGCGGCACCGGCCGAGGCCGGCGGCTTCCTGTCGACGGTTGGCTGCCTGGCGAAGGCCGGCGCATAGGGCGTTGTCTCCGGCTTGAACATGCTGGCCGACGCGCCGGTGCAGGCGGTGAACCAGGCGCCGCGGCTCCTGAACATCAACGGCGCCCTGGTCAACAAGATCATGGGCCGCGAGGTGGTGCCGACCTTCGGGCCGATCAGCGACAACCCACTCCTGCCCTCCGACATCATCCAGGCCGGCCCGCGCGCGGCCGGCGCCCGCGAGTACCAGCCGCAGGGCCTCGTCGAGCGCATCGTGAACCGCGTCGGCCAGGAAGTCGGCGCCTCGGCCGTTCCCGCGGCCGGCGCGCTCGTCGCCGGCAGCCGCCTCGGCGTCCAGGGCGCCCGGGCGCTGGCCACGAGCAAGAACCCACTGGCAGCGCTGGCCTACGGCCCGGTGGAGGCCGCGGCCGCGAACCCGTCGGGCATGTTGACGCGCGAGGCCCTCGGCGCCGGCGCGGCCGGGACTGGAGCCGGCATCGCCAACGAGGCCGCCCGCGCCGTCACCGGCGACGAGAGCAACCCAATCTCGGATCTGGCTGGTTCGGCGGCCGGGGTCAGCGCCCTCGCCATCGCCAAGCCGATCCTCGGCGCCGTCGGCTCGCTTGCCTCGGCCGCGCGCGGCTCCACCCGCTTCGCCGACGACGTCGCCCGCGAGGCCGTCGCCCACGAAATCATCGCCAATTCCGGCCATGCGCAGGCGCAGGTCGCCGGCGGCATCGACCGCGGCGCCATCGATGCGCAGCCGCTGGCGGATCAACTCCGCCGGACGTCCGCGGCGGAATCGGCCATCCCGGGATACCGCTCCGACATCGCGGACCGGTCCGGCGATCCCGGGCTGGCGGCCTACGTCTACGGCCATACGGCCGCCAACCCCGGCCTCGATACGGTTCGGCGCGCCGCGAACCAGCAAGCCATCGGCGACCGCATGGCCGAGCTCGCCCCGACGGGGTCGTCCGGTCAGTTCCGCGCCGACCTGCAGGGCGGCGTCGACCGGCGGGTCGCCGCGGTGGAGAGTCAGGCCGAGATTGCACAGCGGACCCTCGACGAGCACGCGCAGCGCCTGACGGCCAC
The DNA here is from genome assembly GCF_059816145.1 of Methylobacterium sp. 001424705. Taxonomy (NCBI): domain Bacteria; kingdom Pseudomonadati; phylum Pseudomonadota; class Alphaproteobacteria; order Hyphomicrobiales; family Methylobacteriaceae; genus Methylobacterium; species Methylobacterium sp. 001424705. Next base: position 3,567 of record NZ_JCBANU010000031.1, read on the forward strand.
CATGACGGGTGAAGCCCGCGGCGCCGACATTCGGGCAGCTCTGGCTCGCGTGGCCGACGAGGCACGCTCCGGCGTGCGCCAGGCCTATGAGCCGATCAACCGCGCGACCGCGAGCGTCGACGTGGCGCCGCTCGCCGAGCGCTTCAGCGGGATCGACGAGGGCCTGAGCGTGGCCGAGCGCCAGCGCTTCCGCCCGGCCGAAGCCAGCATCCCGGACCGCCTCATCGGCTCTGCGGAGGCCGCCGGACCGGTCGACACCGGCATCCTCGACGCCTCCGGACGGCCGATCACCCGCGAGCCGGCACCGGGCAACAGCCAACAGCCGCTCAGGGAAGTGACAGGGCTGCGCTCGGCCCTGACCGACGACGCCCGGGCCGCCCGTACGGCCAACCGGCCGGCCGAGGCCCGCATCATCGACCAGCACGTGACCGCGCTCGACGAGTACCTCGACCAAGCCGTTCCGGAGGGCCTGCGGGGCCAGTACGATGCGGCACGCGCGGCCCGGCGGGACTTCGCCGATCGGTTCGAGCGGCCGCAGAACGCGGTGGCGCAGGTGCTCGGCGAGCGTCAGGGCGTCTATGACGTGCCCGACAGCGGCGTCGCGCCCCGGTTCGCTCAGTCCGAGGAAGGCCGCTTGTCCGATCTGCAGGACCTGATGCGCGAGGCCGGCGGTGATGCCCGCGTGCGCTCGGCGCTGCGGGATCAGTTCCTAGCGAACATTCGGGATCGTGGTTTGCTCGACCGGCCGGACCAGCCCGGCGCCTACCTGGATCGGCACGCGACCTTACTCGACCAGCTCCCCGGCCTGCGCGACGAGCTCACGGCCGGCGGTGCGGCCAGCCGCGCGGCAGCGGAGGCGCGCGGCGCGGCTGATGCGACCCGGCGCGATCTCACGACCCTGGGCCGCTCGCCGGAGGCCGCCTATCTCCGTTACGACGAGGCCGGGACGGTCCGCTCGATGCGCACGGTGCTCGGCGCAGCCAAGCCCGCGGAAGCGGCGGAGCGGCTCCTGGCGACGGCCGGCACGAACCCGGAGCACGCCCGGGCGGCGTTCTGGGAGGCACCGAAGGACCGGGCCACGGTCGACGGCGGGGTGAACCAGCCGAAGCAGATCAGCGGACGGCGCGGCAACGACTTCCTGAACGACCCGCAGACCAAGGCGGTGGCCGAGGTGCTGTACCGCGACAAGCCGGAGCAGCACCGGGACATCACTGAGGTGTTCGATGCGCTGGCCGGCGCGAACAGTGCCACGCGCGCCTGGCGGCCGGCTCCTCGGGGACGGCGCAGGGCATGCGGGCCGGCTACGATGCCGCCCTGTCGGCTGCTTCGATCTCCAGCCGTCTGCGCAGTGTCCACCGCGGCCAGCTCTCGCCGACGATCGCGGGCATCGATCTCCTGGCGACGTACCTGCGCAGGAAGTCGGCGCAGATCCACGCCGGCTCGATCTCGCGGCTACGCGACGAGGTCGTCCAGAACCCAGAGCTCGCGGCCCGACTCCTGGAGGACTACAACCCGGCGACCTATTCGGCCAAGCGCCGGGAGCTGCAGACCGCCTTCGGTGCGCGTGCCACCACGGCTATCCGGTTGTTCGACGAGGCCCACGACGAACAGGAGCGGCCAGAGGCAGCGGCAGTTCGGCGCGGGGCTGAGCCACTGCAGTTGCGCGTGCGAGCGGGAGAGCGCTGACGGGGTCAATCGCGGGAATCACCGCCTCGGCGGAGAGACCGTTGGCTGCGCTGTGCACGAGTTCGACCTGATCCCCCTACTATCCAATGCCGTCCACAGCGCTCCGGAGCTTCAGCTTCGGGTCCTTTGGCGTACTCGACTGCCGCTTCCACGGACGGTTGTATAAAGTCTCAGAGCGTGCTTTACCGAACGTAATGCCTGATGGCGTTTCGACGGCCTGCTTGTTATCGTGCCGTACGATCGCTAAAGTCGCTAGAAAGCACTCAATGTTGAGTTCGAGAGAGTCGAATCCCGCGGAGCATGCTGCAGCCGACCAAACCCAAATTGGCCAAATTTACTCAAAACCCATTGCGTTTGATTTCGAAGATGATTTGATTGGTTGTTTTAGAGCCGTTTTTAGTCTCAAGACCCGTCACTACATTTCGGAGATCCATCTAAGCGAACGCATATCGCATCGTCACGATCTATCTTGGATAGTTTACTCGTTCGGCGCACGCAGATCGGTCGGAGTCATTACGCAGAATGAGGCGAATTATCAGCATCCAGATATCTATCTGACTTTTCCGCGCGACCGTTCTATTTTATTGATCCCATCAAGTCCATACTTGGTGGATAAGCTACCAGCTATTGATGCCAAATTATCCCTGACTTCACATGAATGCCATGCCTACAGGTACGAAGTACAGATTGGAGCATCCAGCGACTTCGCTTTAATCGGCGATAGATGGTCCTACCGGGAGGGGCAACTCTGTTTCGGTAATTGGTTCAACAATAAAGCTTTCCGGTGGGCTTTCGACGGCGCAACAATTCAGCTACCAACCATTGCCCACTATCCGCACTGTATTCTGCTAAACATTCACGCAACAACTGATTTCGAGATCCTTATTGCGGATGAAATAGTCGCATCCTTCCCCCGCTCCCGTGATGGGAGCCGATGGCATAACGAAGATCATCGCATTGAAGTGCCTGCCCGTCTGATCACCTCCGATCTGACAAAGCTGAAGTTTCGCTTCATTGGAGACTCTTGGCAAAACATCGAATTTAACCTTCGGCAGGAAGGCTTGGCTCTGTCTCGTGTAATTGTTGATGCATTCGGGGAGCATCGGGGAAACCTGCCAAATCGAGTCGCCCATCTTGCATGGGGTGCGGCCGACGTGCCTTCGCGATGCAAGCCTTTCCCGACCTTCAGTGAGTATATATTTGCGCGCGATAGCTGCTCAGGGATAATCTCTCAAACAGCCATTCTCGTTTCAGAGTCTGAATTCTCGTTGCTTGAATGCTATTTCTCGCCTCACGAACAGTTTTGGCTAACAATAAGGGGAGTGTGGACCGCTTTGCTCCGACAAGGAATAAGTGCATCCATCTGCTCTCTCGCACGCCTCGATCTTGCTCAAGGCAGTGATAGCGTGATCGTTGGCCCTCTCCGATACGATGTCGCTTCGACGGATGCTGCTCGAAGATGCCTCAAGGATTCGAATTGGGCCGAAGGCCGGCGCGGCATAATTCTGAGCCACTCCATTCCGACCCTGATGCTGACGGGCCTGCCGGTGGGGAATGAGGCTATAGACGCCTTTGCTTACAGGGAGTTGTTCGAGGCGCGCCTGACGCCCGATCGAGGAAGCAACTTCTGGGAGATGATCATCACACGTCCGGACTACTGGGCGGCGCACCTGATCGCGATCTATGAGAATGTCATGATCGGACGTCCGAAATGCCGTCCTGAAATCCTGCTCGCAGCATCCAGTGCGGAGGATTGGATCGAGACCGGCGATCCCGATGCGCTGCTCGTCCTGGATGCGTTTTGCTCATCCGTTTCTGGCGGCGCTAGACTGAGCTCGTGCGGCTTGCCCTGCGCAGTATCATTCAGGGAGGGGCAAGCCTTCGTTGCTGTCTACGATCCTCGCCAATTCGCGGACTCGGGAGGGAGCGGGATCGCCCGCGGCTGGCCTGCGCTGCACGGGCCAACCAATAAGCTTCCGCTTATCAGCGGGCCAATCGAAGTCGGTAACGCGACTGGCCCATCAACCTCGGCTTTTGCGAGGGAGATCGCGATCCTCAAGGGCGTGGTCCGTGATGTAACCCTAACGCTTGAGGGTGGAATAAGCGCCGCCGTGTTGCAGATGTCAGTAAAGACGGAGCACGGCGCGTGAAGGTCAATGTCCTGATTGACAACCATCTACATGCCGGAATGGACGCGTACAGCCTGCCGGACTTTGCAGCATCCGACATCGAGCAGTTCATCGACTCGGTACGTCCTTCCAGGTTGACCGTTTTTGCAATTGGGCATGACGGGCTAGCGCAGTATCCCTCAAGAATAGCGAAAGTCGCGCCTGGCCTACCTTTTGACCTAGTTGGTTTCTGGAGGGATATCGCCCGCAAGCGTGGCATCGCATTCGGTATCTATGTCAGCACCCTTCGCAACGACGTTTTACTAACGGAGCAGCCCAGCTGGGTCCGCACCCGCATAGATGGGGCCACATCTGGTAAGATTGACCACGCATCGCCGTATCTTACGAAGTGGCTGAAGCCGGTACTATCTGAGATCTACAAAAAGTATAAGCCGGATAGCTTCTTCTTTGATGGCGACTATTGGGCTGTCGGCGAAAGCATAAGTGACTCGCGCTCTCGTGCGGCACAGCAAAAATGGCCAAGCAAAGGCGAGGCAGCCCTCTCAACGCTGTCGCCGGAAGAGCACCGCCTTCTGACGGTCGAAACATACAGTGCCTACCTACGAGAACTGGGCGCGTTTCTTCGCAAACTTGACAAGCGTCTTCTGAGCTCCGTCAATCTGGCCTTCACCTTCAGACATCCAACAGCGCCGCCGATTGGGCTCAACCTCGTTACATCGGACTTGCCGCCGTTCTATGGAGCGCTCGAAGCATGGATCGAGACAGCGGTATTGCTACGCGCCGATATCCGTCGCGATCTCGTCGTGCCTCTTTATGCAGAGCCCGAAGGTGGCGGCAGAAAATATCCTAAGAGCGTTCCTCAACTGATCCACGAGACGGCGCCAATCGTTGCACATGGCGATCCAGTCCATGTCTATTTCCCGATGTCGCGGAGAGGGCGCATCGACCAAGCCTACGTGGGCAGCCTGAACGAGATGCGCTCTCGCATCGAAAGCAACGAGGCGCATACAACGCAGCAGGATTTGCATTCGGACTTCGACGTACTCTGCCTATCCGATAGCGATACACTGCAACGCAGCCAGGATTTTAGTTCGGTGCGCGGCGCGTTTCTGGCGGCGAGCGCAGCCGGCCTCAATGTGGGAGTCGCCTCGACCCAGCGGTGCGCTGACCATCTCGCGAGGATGCGCTTGTTGATCATCCCGTCCGGGCAAGCGATCTCGGCAGAGGCTATCCGACTGGTAGAAGCGGCAGCAGCAGCTGGTGTCGCGGTCCTCGGACCTGATCTTCCTGGTTTCAAGGAACGGATGGTTTCATCGAATTGGTCAATCGATCAGCAAACGATTGATCTGGTTGCGGACGCCTACTATGCCTCCCCAAAGAGCACTCTCTGGTCTGACGTGGATCTCGAAAGGCCCTGGACGACCTTCGCACGTGGACTGACTGCCTCCGATGGTTCTTGGCGCCTGTTCCTTTGGAACGGTGTCAAAAACGGGTTCGATATGGGCCGGCATGTTCGGGACGAAGGGGCGGGATTTGCAGGACCTCACCGGGTCAGTGTTCCAGCAGAGTTCCATATCAGAAACGTTTGGGGACACATCACAGCGCTTGAGCGAACAGATCGGTCAGTCTCGTTCCTTCTGAATGGAGCGTTTGCCGTTGTGGAAGGGACGAGCCCGCGCACAGAGCGATCGCAGAAGCGTGCATGGCCGTGGGAGCGTTGGCGGAGATGGGGCCCCGCAAAATTCCCACCCGTTTGACGGACAGGCGTCGAACGCTGGCCGACGCCTCTAGCGGGTGCTAGGGACTCGTCTTTCAGACCTTCGCCGGTCCAGCTGACGAACTCGTTTCGCCCACCCGGCGTCGGCGAGCATCCTTGATCTTGACCCAGGTCTCGGCCACGGACGCCCGAGCAGCTCGACCGCTTCATGACCGAGCACAGCCGCGTCCTCGACCGGTTTCCGGACCTGCGCCAGTAGATCAACGGCATGCGCGACCTGCGCGCTGGAGCAGACACGGCGGCGAGCACGCAGAGCGAGCTGCGCTCCAGCCTCGGCGTCGCTAGCACCCCGGGCACGTCGAGCGTCGGGCGCTACCTGCGCTATGGCGACGAGCAGTCGACGACGGCGATGCGCGGCGTGATGAATGCGCCGAAGCCCGCCAGGCGGTCGACGAGCTCCTGAATTTCGCCGGCAACAACAAGCACGCGGTTGAGGGCGCCCACCGCACGTTCTGGGACATCCTCGAGGGCCAGGGCCAGGGCCGGAGCAAGGGCGAGACCACGGCAAGCGCGCGCCGGAGGGCTCAGTTTTGAGGCTGCTCGACCGGCGTCGGAGACCGGAGGAGAATGAGCACGCCGCCGGCGACGGAAAGGCCGAGCGCGAAGGAGAAGAGGGGAAAGAACCAGCGAGGCATATGCCCGGATAGCACGCTTGAGCGCGTCGATGGCACGGAAGCTGACCCCTATCCGTGTCATAGGAGAAAACTAACGTGCGAATATCTGGCCATAGGACCCATATATTATCGCGCACACTGCACTCGTAAATTCGGCCATCGCCCCTCGGACGAAAGCCCGATCGCTCATGGCCAGCTCCTCCGAACCCGGCACCGTCCTCCCCTCGCCAACATGCGCAGGCGCTCAATTGGGTCGCGGGTCTTCGCGCCGGACGGCGCTGGCTGCTCGTCGCGATCGGGAGGGCTTCTGATGCCCGATCCGACCAAGTACGAGCGCGATTTCAGCTTCATGGGCTTCCAGACCGGGAGTCCGACGGGCATGCAGCCCGGGGTTCGTATCCACAACGAGCTCGACAACATCGCGAGCGCGATCGCCGGGCTGGTCGATGCGGTCAAGAACGTTCGGCGTTCCGAGGGCAAGCTGCTCAACGGGATCGTTGGTCCGGACGCGCTCTCGGCGCTGCCTCGATTCCGGCTCGGCATGCCGCCCGGCGATCTTCGCTTTCAGCCCGACGATATCGAAGGTCTCGACACGCTGTTCGCCGGTGTCGATTCGCAGTTCGTTGACTTCGGAACTCAGCTCGCAGCGAAGGCAACGGCGCAGCAGCCGGCGGCGGGCTTCTCGGATGCCGAGACCCTGGCCGACTTCCCCAAGCGGGTGGTCGCCGAGCACATCAACGTCACCGATCCGAAGTGGGCCGGCGGCGCGAAGGTCGACGGCGTCTCCGACGACAGCGCGGCCGTGAACGTGATCTCGGGATACATTCGGGCGCGTACGAACAAGTACTCTAGCAGCTTCAACGTCTACATCCCGCCGGGCATCATGCAGCTCGGCGCGTCGTGGGACATCAGCGGGTGTCACGGGCTCAACGTCATCTGCGCCGGCCGGGACGCCACGACGATCCGCGCGGCCGGCAACTTCTCGGTCATCAAGCAGGTGGCGGCCACGGTCCCCGAAAGCATCATCGGTTTCAACATCGGCCCCTGCAACATCGTCGGCGGAGGCATGAACAACCCCAGCGCGCACGGGACCGTGCTGCAAGCGGCCTATGAAGGGTCGATTGACGCCAAGTTCTATTCCTGCCGGGACGCGGTACAGATCGCGACGTCCTGGCAGTTCGTCCTCAAGTGGCTGCGGGTCGCGGGCACCGGCACGCTACAGAACTGGAACGGCCTGGTGCAGCCGGACGGCATCGCGGGCGTGCAGGAGAATTGCGTCATCGACCTCGGCAGCGTCTACGAGAGCTGCGCCAACTTCGGGCTCCGCGCCACCGCCTGCACCGGCTCCAAATACATCTCGACCGAAAGCACCGGGGCCGGCGGGTTCGCCTGGTACATCGGCGACAGCACGGTTGGGAAGGAGTGCAAGTGGTTCCTGATGACGGCTTGTGTCTGCGACACCTCGCCGAACCTCCTGGTCATTTCCCGCGGCGCTGCGACGACCGGCGTATTCGGCCAGTTCACGATCGTCGGGCAGTGGCTCGGAAACGCACAGGGCGCCGGCGGCGTCGCACTTCTCCTGCAGCGCATCAACTACCCGGCGAACGTGGGCATCGGCATCTCCATCGACAACGACACGACGGCGATCGTTCGACAGAGCAAAGACCTGTCCGTCGATTGGGGCTCGGCCGAAGGCTACGACCGCTTCCAACGCGGCAGCGTCGGCGTGCTGGTCGAGGACAGCACGGACAACGCCTTCAAGTTTGCCCGGATCAAGCCGACGAACGCGGCGGTCGCGGGCGCCGCGATCATCGAAACCGGGACCTCGGCGCGCAACACGTTCGTCGGCTTCAACGCCGAAAAGGCCGTCACCCTGATCCCGGGCAACGGCTCCGGGAAGATAGGCCGCGCGGGCGGCCAGCTGTTCGGCCCCGTCAATCCCTGAAGGTGCATCCATGCCGCGCATGACCGCTTCGTCCGAGTTCGACAACAGGATTTTCGCCGACGCCCAGGTCATACAATGCAGGGACCGGAGCACGGGCAAGAACGCCCAGGCGCTCCGGTTTTCCAGCACGCTTGGCAACTTGCACGCGATCGATCAGTGGGCGCAGGACGGCTCCATCGGGTGGGATCCCGTGGCCGAGACGCTTAAGCTTGGCGGCGTGTCCTACGCGAAGGGCGACTACCTGGTGAGCGTCGACAACCTGATTTCCCGCTTGAGCGAGGATGAGTTCGGCGGGCGCTTCGACATGCGCGAAAACGCCTCCTCCTACGGCGCCCCGTACGCTGCCCCGTAGGCTCCGGGGCTTTGCTTTTCGGCCGGGCGGGCGGGAGGTGCGGCCCCAAGCGAGCAGGCCGCTGACGGCTGCGCCAGAGCTCAGGCTGCTTGAGGGCGTACTCATGGGCCGGCCGCCAGTACGGCCGGAATGGCAGAGCGCAGACGAGAGTACCCGCGCGTGGATCGCGGCCAGGCCGTCTCGTCCCAAGCCCGGCGGGCACGCAGGTAGCCGTCCGGCAACGACGTCGCAGACGGTCCGACGGGCGCCCAGGCCGTTATCACTTGCAAGTCGTCCGCCTATCCAGCACCGACCGCTTCGGCCGGACATCCGAAATGCGCGCCGGCCCGGGCCAGGGCATCCGCCATCGCGGCCGTATCTGCGGATCTGACCCGGTCGGACGCCCCATCCGCATGGACGATCAGGCCGCCGATGCGCACGACCGTCGCGCCGCCCAGCGGCAGGCTCTCCGGATGAAGATCGTCGAGGTGCAGGAGCAGCGCGACGTCGCCCGACGGCGGGGTATCGGCCGGAGGCAGCGCGACCTCGCGCGGCGGCATCGGCTCGTCCAGCGCATCGGGGTACTCGTCGAGATCGGTGGGATCGTAGCGGCCCTCCGTATACCGGCGGATGTTCTCCGCCCGGGCGACGTAGTGCTTGCCGCGGGTATGCAGGCCCGCCACCCAGCGCCACGACAGCGTGTTGCTCGCCGGGTCACCGTCGACAAGGTTGCGCATGAAGAAGTCCGCACCGAGCGCCCAGGGCAGCCGCAGGGTGAAGATCCAGATCGAGGCGAACCACATCCGGGTATGGTTGTGGAGCCAACCGGTCTCGACGAGGTCCCGCGCCCAGTGGTCGAAGCCGTCGATGCCGGTTCGCCCTTCGGTGGCCGCCTCGTAGGTCCGGCGCAGGCCCGGCTCGGCGGCCAGGCGTTCATGGCCCGCGGCGGCGAGCGCAAGGGCTTCCGTCCAGGCCGAGGGGTGGGTCTCCAGGTGTCCCTTGAAGTAGGTCCGCCAGAACACCTCCGACACGAACTTCTCCGCGCCCCCGTCGCCGAAGGCGCTGTCGGCGGCGGCCACGACCTCCGCCTTGGTGACGAGGCGGCGGCGCAGATAGGGCGAGAGCGCCGACGTCGTCGGTGTGTGCTCAGGCCCCCGGTCCGTGTTGCGATCGGCGGCGTAGGCCGCACCGGCGCCGGCGAGGAACTCGGAAAGGCGGTCGAGCCCGGCGGCCCGGGTCATGGGGAAGCTGCGATCCATGCCGCTTACCTAGGGGCGCCGCCGGGCCAGCCGATGCGACCCATTTCCCGCCCGCCGAAAGCTGTTCGATCCCGGCCTCAAACTTGTTGCCTCGACCCGCCGCCGCTCGGCCTCACCCCTTCAGGCAGGTGCTCATGAAGGTTTTGCGCTTCGTGCCGTCCAGGCTTTTGGCCGAGGCATCGGCGTTGCAGCTCTTCATCTTGGCCTGCTGCGGCGTCAGCTCCTTGGTTGGCGTCGCGGCTTTGCCGGCGAGGCAGTCAGCCATGAAGCCTTTCCGCGCGCTGCCGGAGAGCTTCTGCGAGCCCGCATCGACGTTGCAACTCTTCATCCGCTCACGCTGAGCGCTTTGCGCTGCCGAGGGGGTTGGCGCCTGGGCGAGGGACGGAACCGCGAGGCCGAGGATGATGGGCAGGGCGAAGGTGAGAGCGCGCATCAGGAGGGTGCTCCGGGACAACTTATCCTACGGTAGCAGGGTCTCTTCAGGTCAGTGAGCTAGGTCACATGACGGTCCACAAGCACGGCTGTGTGGGCTCACTGTGTGAGATGAGCCGCCTGGCAATAGCTAAGTGCTTGATTTTGTTGGCGCACCCGACACGATTCGAACGTGTGACCTTTGCCTTCGGAGGGCAATTGTACCGTGGCTGCCCGTCGAAATCAACAAGCAAAAACAGTAGGTTGCCATCGCACAACATCGCCCACCATCGCTAGAAATCGCCTCCAACTGTGCCAAAAGTGTGCCACGAATTCAGAGCACTCCGCGATGTCCAGCGATAAGTGCTCTACCGAATGGACAGCGGCCCTGGCGCCCCTCCTGCCCCTTCCTCCGAGCATCTGCATCATGTATCCGGCGGATGCATGTTCGGGTCACGTCCGCATTAGGCTGCATTTTGAGGAGGGGTCAGGACATGCCGAGCGACAAGCCCTGCTAGGGTCGCGCTGGGCACGATGTCATCGTGCGGGAGAAGGACGTAGCGCCAAGCCTTGGCATCTGCATCCGAAGCGGCATTGGCATGTCCGACCCAGGTCAGGGCTGCCCTTGCCTTTTCCTGGACGATCGGGTCCGCCATTTCGTCCCGGCGCTTCACCTCGACGATCAACTTTTCCGTTGCGGTTTCGACCACGAAATCCGGTTCGTATGCATCTCCACTGCGCGTCCGTATCTGAAACCCGCCTGGACCCGGTTTCATCCAGCGACGCACGGTGGGCTCGTCGCGGTCGATCAGAACAGCGAAGCGTCGCTCGGGATCGGACTGGAAGCGCTGGCGGGGATAACAGCATCGAGCGAAGCCGCCGAACACATGCCGTCGTGTATCACTTACCGGGCTCACGGCCTGGCGAAAATCACGCACGATTCCGCCCGGAGCCACATCTCGGGCCGGCCGAAGCAACTGGAAGCCCCGTGTCACTCGGGCCTCGAATGTTGTCGCTGTGGTCCATTCATGAGAGGCCATCTGGCCGAACACGAAGGCGGCGATTTCCCGCCCGTATGCGCGGAGGACGTTCTCAACCGCATCCTCATCCGGAAGGTAGGATCGGAGGTGGTCTACCATCTGACCCGCGAGTTTCTGCAACAGGTCGGCGTGCGTGTCGTAGTCGACCTGGGGTAGATCGATGAGGTGTCGAATGACGTAATTCTCAACCCTTGGCTCCCGTGCGGCCTCATTTGGCCGTTCGAGGAAGGAGCGTTCCTCGGTCCGAAGCTTCTGAAGCAGGATGGCCTCATCTAGGGGCTGGAAGCGGATACCGTTGAGGCCCACCAGGTCAAAATCGTGATATCCGAACGTCACATCGCTGGTCGGCACGACGACGATCTGCGGGATTGAAATGGTCAAATTTACTAAGGTTTCGGCCACCTTGGCGACGACGCGCGCTAGATCGATGGCCGGCGCTGTTCCAGGTAGGGTGCCCTGTGTGGGAACCATTGCATCCGCAACTTGGCGCGCAATGGCGGCCTGGACTTCCGGCGTTTCAAGGTCGGCAACACCACCCCGAGACGTGCGCTCGAACCGGTCGCCGATGACCTGCAGGACAAGTCCGGCGGCCTCCCGCTCGGCCGGGGTCTCGAACACGTAGGCAGCCTGTGGCGCCTCGCTGAAGCCCTCTACGACCGGTCCGGCCGTGGTGATGGTTCCGGTCAACACGACCTCCGCCCATGACGGAGTGTCAATGACGACGGGGGTCTCGGGCGATACGTCTCCACCCGAGCCGACCGTGATGCCCTTGCGGATCAACGAGCTTGGGTCGCGCGCCGCGGCCACGACCTTGTCGAACTCCTCATGGGCGACGACGGTCAGGCGATCAACGGCCTCGACGCCGGTGCGACGGCCAAAGGGTAGTCTGAGCCCACGGCCGAGCGTCTGCTCGGTCAGGATTGCGGAAGCCGAGGTCCGAAGCGGTACGATGGTGAAGAGGTTGGAAACGTCCCATCCCTCCTTCAGCTTGTTGACGTGGATGACCACGTCTGTGGCTCCGTCCCTCTCGACGGCAAGAAGCCTGGCCGTCGCCTCCTCGCTCTCCTCGCCGCGCAAGGCCGAGTGGACTTCAATGACGCGACCTCGGTAGCGGCCGGCAAAGAAGGTGTGGTCTTCGATCACGGACCGGATCGCACCGGCATGTGTCGTGTCCTGCGCCACGACGAGCATGAAGGGGTGAACGAGAGGCTGACCGCTTGCCTGGGCATAGGTAGCGAGTTCAGCCTTCACGGCCTCGTGGCAATGAATGCCGTCCTCAAGCTTGATGCGCTCCAATTGCTCCATAGAGAGGCCATCTGGCCGGAAATCCTTTCGGGTAGCAACGACGGGCTCCTTTACAAAGCCGTCCGCCATCGCTTGGCCAAGTGGGTAGTCCAGGACGACGTTCCGGAAATCGGCCGAGCGAGCCCCGACACTCTTTGGCGTCGCGGTCAGTTCCAGGCCCAGCGCGGGCTTCAGGTCGGCGATGGCGCCTCGTCCGGCGGTTGCGCGGTAGCGGTGCGCCTCGTCCATAAGGAGAACCAGATCGGGAAGAGAGGCGAGATAGCCAAAATACCCCTCGTACCCCTCTCCCACGAGTTCATGAGGCTTGCGAACCCGGCCTTTGTCCTTGTCGATTTTTCCGACGTTGAACAGGTTGATGACGACCGCACCGAACAAGTCTGCCCCTCGCACGCCCCGGCCTTGATCCCAGGTATCGCCTGTCACAAGGAGGGGCGGAACGGATGCGAATTCCGCGATGCCCCGGAACACGTACTTCGCGCCGGTCGGCTGAAAATCCGCCTGAAGCTTGTCGTAGATGGTCGTGTTGGGCGCCAGGATGAAGAAGTTCCGCGAACGGCCCGTGAGGGCCAGATAGGCGATAAAGGCGCCCATGAGACGCGTCTTGCCAACCCCGGTTGCCAGCGCAAAACAGAGGGACGGGAAGTCTCGCTCGAAGTCCTCCACACGAGGGTAGAGGGTTTGCACGGTCGCTAATGCGGCCTCCGGGTCCACGTTGCCTCGCAGCGGACGGGTATCGAACAGCGGCGTGGCCAGGATGGATGCCAGCGCGTCGAGCGCATCCGCCTGAGGAGGACGGAGTGATAGACGCGCCTTAATTTGGCGCAGGATTCCGGCGTCGGAGAAGCCTGACATCACGCGTCCTCTCCGAAGAGAGTAGGAGTAGCGTCGCCGCCGGCTGGCTTCCCCTTGGAGCGGCTACGTTGGGACACTACGGGCGCTAACGTTGTGTCTTCGTCGGTGGCCACCTCCGGCTCCGGATTGGATCTAACCGAAAGACTGTAGTCGTCCCGGCCCCACTCACATTTTGCAAGGACAGCAAGGGGGATTTTCTTTGGCGTGATATTTGGGAAAGCGTCGTCTTTGGCAGAGTATGCCCGACAGGCAACGAGCAGGGTACGATCTTCGCCAACCTCTTGGGAGAGTTTTGCCAATGCCTCATAAGTCATGGCCTGAGTTGTGACGAAAATAAAATCCATTTCGGTCGAATAGCCGTGCTGCCAATATGTTTCATCTTCGCTCGAAGGTGCGTAGGCAAAGCCCATCAGCTTGCATACTGCTTCGGCAAGCATTTCGGGATGATATTCTGCAGAAATCACCCATTGACCATACCGATCACGGGAAAGAAGAGATGGTGCAAGGCGGCAATACCGAAACCCACCTCCTCCCTTCCAGCCGGTTGCTTCAGTTACCCCACCCACATCTTTGCCATCAATAACTTTCCGCATGCGAGGAACGATAAGAGTGTCCGCATGCTCGCCCATTTCAACCAAGATCCAGCGGCGACGCATTTTATGAGCAACCGCAGCAGTTGTTCCAGTACCAGCGAAGCTGTCTAGAACAATGTCTCCTGGTCTAGTAGCAATATCCAAAATTCTTTTTATCAATCTTTCAGGCTTTGGCGTAAGAAAAGTTTCATCGCCATCTCCAAATAAGGCTCTTATCTCATTTTTTGCCTCACCATTATGGCCAGACTCGTCATGGAGCCATAAGGTGGCCGGAACGACACCCTGCTTAACATCTGTAAGAAATCGTTTCTGCGAAGGCACAGAAGATCCATCCCGTCCCCACCATACTCGATTGTCTGCATTCATTGCTTGAAAGTTGCTTTCGGAGATACGCCAGAATGTTCCGCTTGGCGGAGATATTGAGCGTCCGGAAGGTGAAGTTATCTTGTATTGTCCTGCACCGTAAAAATTGCGGGCATGTAGTGGAGTTGCTTTCCACGCCCCGCGTAGATCGCCATCAGGATTCTTGTATGCGTCATCTTGTTTGGCGGACCTTGGAAGAAGATTGATATTAAACATAGATTTATCTTTAGCATAAACTAGTATATAGTCATGCATGGCAGAAAAATGTCTTGCAGTGTTTTTTGTCGTATAAATCATTTGCCATATAACAGTAGATATAAAATTATTACGACCAAATATCTCATCCATAAGTATTTTCAGATAATGACATTCATTATCATCAATAGAAATCCAAATAGATCCATCTTCTGAAAGCAAATTACGAAGTATTTCAAGTCTGTCTCTAATCAAAGACAGCCATATAGAGTGCTCTAGACCATCATCATATTGCGGAATTGCAGATCCAGTATTATAAGGAGGGTCGATATATATGCACTTAACTTTTCCAGCGTACTCGGCTTCTAGAGCTTTCAATGCGAGAAGATTATCTCCTCGGATCAGCATGTTTTCGGCACGCAACGCCCCTAAAGATATGTTATAACTTTTCTGTTTATCCTCGATTAGCACGCGAGGCTCAAGTCGAGGCCGTTCGTTTTTACCAATCCAAGTTAGGCCTAGCTTATTTTTATTTATCATGAGTGATTTCGCTCGCTTCAGTTAACGCGTGAATTAGTGTCATGCGGCAATTTTCCACCTTATTTGAAATAAAAGCTCAAGTTCTGGCTTTATGTCTAAGCTTTTTTCAAGTTTGTCGAGGTTTGCCTGGGCGGCTTCGCGCAAAGCATTCCGGCGGGTGAAAGTCTCGAATACAATACGATCCCGCTCTTTTTCTAAGGATTTGATCCGGCGTTGCTCATGGATCTTCTCGTCGAGGGTAAGGGTAGCATTACTCCGAAGCGCACGGGCCGCGGCCCTTGCCTCCACGTCCAACTCCTTCGACCGGGCATCGGTCGCCCGCATTAGGTCTTCAGCTTGGGCATCAAGGCGCTCGTTCTCTTCATCCAACCATGACGCGTTCTGCGCTCGCGCTTCTTCCAGGCGCACTGTTTCATGCTCGCGTTCCACCGTTAGGAGATCCGCCTCCGGCAGCTGCACGTCCGGCGCTCCCAGGTGCTCGCCCGGCGTCAGGAACAGGTGGTCCACTGTTTCTGGGTCAAGTTTGTCGCCCGCGTCCGTCATTGCGGCGATTACGAAGGTCTCGCGCGGTGCTCCTGCCTCAACGGTCGTGCCAAGTTTCATGCGTGACACCCGGAGCCATCCAGCCTGCCCCTTCAAATGATCGACATCTGCGAACCCCGGCAGGCCCAAGGCACGAAGCTGGTTGGGATCGAACACTACGGTTCCATCTGGAAGGGCTCGCGTAGCTGCCCTTTCGACAAGGGCTGTTGCAAGGCTATCATCCCCGAGGCGGAAGAAGCGCCAGCCCCGGTCGTCGGCCAGCGGCCACTCGGTCGTCCAGGTCGCACCCTCGAAATCGAACCGGCGGCTCAGTCCTTGGTTGGAGGCTTCGTCATGGAAGCGGGCCTCCGGTAGCTCGACACGTGCGACTGTTAGAAGCCCACGCTCGAAGTCGCTGAGGAGAGCGATGATATCCTCGTTGCGTGCCTTTAGGCGGGCTACAACGCCCTGGTCCATGTGATCGAACAGCTTCCGTCTGGCGTCCGCCATATCAGCGGCGATGCGCTCGTCTAAGGCCTCTTCCAGCTTGGCGAAGGCGCTCTCGATTTCTGCGTCGGTCCTGCACGACTGGGCGATCCCGAGGATATGACGCTCGAAATCCACTCCAGACGCAATCGCCCCGAGCACGCCATCGCTGGCTCCGAACACCCCCTCAAACAGGCTGAATTTACGGCGAAGGAGGTCATGGACTCGCGCCTCCACCTTGTTGCGGAGGTTGAGAAAATTGACGACGACGACGTCTTGTTTCTGCCCGTATCGATGGCAACGGCCGATGCGCTGTTCGACACGCTGGGGATTCCAGGGCAAGTCGAAGTTACAGAGGAGCGAGCAGAACTGAAGGTTGATGCCCTCCGCCCCACTTTCGGTGGCAATCAGGACCGTCGTTTCGTCGCCTCGGAAGGCATCGACGATAGCGGCCTTGGTGTCGGCGCTCTTCGATCCAGAGATGGCCTCTGTACCGGCATGGCGCTCCCTCCATTCGCGGTAGACGGCCTGGCTGCCGGGATCTGAATTCGTGCCATTCAACAGAACGATACGGCCTTTATGGCCGCCGCGCGCAAGAATGTCGGCAAGATAGCGCTGCGTCTGAACGCTCTCGGTGAACACGACGACCTTGCGTCTGCCCCCTTTGATCGAAACCTGGTCGAGGAGCGCGGGGAGTTGAGCGACGAGCATGTCGCCCTTGGCATTCGAGCCTATGCTGCGTGCGAGGGCAAGATAGCCCTCTACCTCGGCAATCTCCTGCTCAATCGCCGCGAGGTTCGCCTGGACGGGACCACCATCTTCGTCATCGTCGGCGCCTGTCTCATCCCTGGCCTCGGCCATGAGTTCGTCGGTGTCGTCTATATCAGCTAGCGCTTTCACGCTCATAGCCTGGCGCGCCTCTAAGCGGCTTAACACGGTCTCTAGGAACCGTGTGATCGCAGCCGTCGACGACCCGAGGATTTTCCGAGCGACGGTGAGGAGGAGGGGATTCGGACGACTTCCGAAGGCAATGCTGTTGGGCCGCTGAAGGTAGGCAGAAACGCAATTGTAGAGGTCTACTTCCTGCTCAGCAGGCTCGAAGTTGTATGTAACAACTTGACGCTGAGTGAAGGCGACATGACCAGCCGCCTGCACGTCCTTACGAAGGTGGCGTTTATATACCGGCTCTAGGCGCTTCCTAAGCCCAGCGAGGGTGACGCGATCCGGCGTACCTCCGTAGAGAGTTCGAAATGAACTCTCGTCACCGAAGAAGCTGTCATCGATCATGGAGACGAGCCCATAGAGCTCCATCAAGGTGTTCTGGAGAGGCGTCGCTGTGAGGAGAATTTTGAAGCGCTGACCAAGCGCCTGCTTCAGTTCTTTCGCCCTGGCCGAGCCCGAGGCTCGATAAACATTCCGGAGCCTGTGCGCTTCGTCGAACACCACGAGATCCCACGGCACGGCTCCAATTTCAGAAGCCTTACGTGCGGCAAACTCGTAGGAGGTGAGGACGACGGCGTTGGTGGTCTCGAAAGGCCGCCTGCCTGCCTTCGTTGCCTCACGATGTGATTTCGTTTCCATGATGACGCTGGCGAGGCTGAACTTTTCCCGCAACTCCTGCGACCACTGCTTCCGGAGTGAGGCCGGAACGACTAGCAGGATGCGGCGACGCCTCTCAGCCCAGCGCTGCGCTATGACGAGGCTTGCCTCGATGGTTTTCCCCAGACCCACCTCGTCCGCAAGGATGGCGCCTTTTGAGAGGGGTGAATGCAGGGCGAAAAGAGCGGCATCAACCTGATGCGGCTTCATCTCGACGCGAGCGGTCGAAAGCGATTTAGCTAGCGATGCCTCGCCTGGCCCTTCCAGAAGAAGCCGACGAGCGGCGAATTTCGAGTGGTAGTGGGTAAACACGCGCCCCCCAGGATTCGAAGTTGCGGGAGCGTTACCCATGTCGTGGCAAGGCGCAACAGAACGTTCAATAATTTTGAACGTTCCAGTTTCTTCCGACAGGGGCCTATGAGGCATCCTCGGCCTGTTGGAGCATTTTACGAAAGATTTGGAAGGTTTTGAGGAAAAGCGCGCCGTGCTCAACGAATGCCCGTCCAGACACCGTTAGGGGCTCGGCGTGAAGGCCCGCTTCCCCGTTGAACAATTTGACACTCAGGGCATCTTCAACACGCCTCACAGCCTCCGTAATCGTCGCGGGGGCAACCCCGTGCTTCTCGGCGGCTCGGCGCCTAGCACCCCTTGGTTGACTGCCAGTGGCGACGGCGACATCCCACACCATTTGGATGTCCAGCATCCGAACTGAAGCCTCAGTGGATGACGGTTTCGGACGGTCTGCGGGCCGCCCTGGTAGGGGGTCGAGGCGACTCCTGCCAACTTTCATTCCTCGCTCCATTATCGCGCCCTCAACATCCCCGAACTCGCCACATCCTCATCGCTGTCGTTCAGCTCACGCTGGATATTCCTAGCCTGGGCAACCCTCCGACCAAGCTCCAGCAATCCAATTTCGCCAGCATGGACGAGGCCGGGGAGGCGGCAACACAGATCTAACCCGGTCTCCGCAGCCTCTTTTTCCAGCTTGAGTTGCTCGGCCTTGGCGACCCATTCGGTGCGATGGGCCTCCTGTGCAGCGTGATGGCGACGCTCAGCGTGTGCGAGGATTTGCCGGGCGCCGAGTTGGCGACCTTGGTCTCGTTCAACCACGGCCCATTTTCGTTCCCATTCCAAACGTAAGGCCTCGACGCGTTTTACCCTGGCCTTCTCATGGCCGGACACACGGCCAAGGAGGCGGTGCCACCAAGGTGGCTGGTGATAAAAAGCGACGTTGTAGGCCCGCAGCGCATCGTCGGCGATTTTGGAGGATTCCCCCCATCTGGCCGTTGCTTCTTCGAGCGCCGACCGAGCAGTCTGGAGCTCCGCTGCCTCTGCGATCGAAGAGGTCGCCATGACCCCGGCAAAGTTCGCTTCCGTGACGATGGCTGCGAGCTTAGCTGGGACGCGTTCCTTGGCAGGAGAGGCGAGAGCTTTAGCCCGGTCGAGGAGTGCTGCGATGGTATCCGCATGACGCTCAACCTCCAACGCGATCCTGACGTTGGCGGCGCTTACCCCTTCAACATCTCTCGCACCGCCCGCTCCACTACGGGTTGGCCCAAAATCGCGATGATCCGCTCCTGTCCCGAACGGACCTGCTCCACCGCGTCCAACGTCGCCTTCTGAAGCTGGATGAGGATGTCGGTCGGGCTCTGCCCCTCCGGAGACTGTGCCCTGGCCGCCAAGCGCGCCACTGGCACCATGAGACGGCGAAGCGCCTGGGTATCCTCCAGGATCGTTTCCGCCACCGAGGTTCCGGTCTTCTTCTCGTTCGACATGATCATTCTCCATCCGTGACAGGATTGCCGCCTTCCTGGCTTTGGACAGGCGGTCGAGCGAGCCGAGGAACGTGCCGTCATCGGTCTCTACAATGTACGTTCGAGGCTTCTGACCCGGGACAACCCGAAGTCGTTGCTCGGCGAGGGCTACTTCAAGAGCATCCCGGGTCGTCGATTGGAGCCATGCGAGCGCGACAAAAGCCTTGAGGGCGGGCAGGTCGTATCCCTCACGAGCTGCCTTTTGATGGGAGGCGGTAGAGAATGCTTCGGCGGGCGACGCATCTGGAGTTGCCGCCATCACGCGTTCTAGTAGGTCGGCGACTATGCCGTGCCCCTCCTTGCGGAGGGCTGCCACCACGGCCTTGCTGTGTGGCCCTGGTGTTAACGGATGACCCAAGCTGTGCTCGGCAAGGCGGGCTACTTTCTCCTGTCTGGCAAACGAGTGTGAGCTGCTGAGCGTTTTTCCATCTATCGGGTCTACCTCAGGAACCAGCACATGAAGGTGCCGAGTAAACAGAGCCGCGTGGACGCGAGCCTTGCTGTGTTCGATGACCACGGCAGCGCCAGGGTCGAAGCCGAACTCCGTTCCCAGTCGGCTCACAACATCAAGCATCTGCTCACGGGTACAGGCTTGCCCTGGGGAGACGATAAAGTGGCGGATCGCGTATACCCTGGAGCGCGCCCTGGCGTCGTTCAAGGCATCCTGAACGTCGCGTTCGGTACCCTGGACGATGGTGATTTCATCGTTCTCATCGCCGCGGAGAACGTGGTCTAGGGTCCGCTTTGTGACCGAGCCGCGGGCTTTGATTCGGACCGACTTGATGATCATGGTCGCGGCCCCCTTCAGGAAAGGTGGCGGGCGACAGTGCGTCGAAGGTTCGCCGCCACCGTGGTGATATTACGAGCGGTTTCGTCCGGCAGGCGTTCGGCCGCAGCATCGAGGATGTTTGCGAGGCGGCGAATGTTCGCGAGGTCTGCCCGCACCGTGTCGGGGGTTACACCGCGCATTGCATCCCCAAGGGCGCGTCGGGCGAATGCGCTGAATGACAGACCGTTTTCGCGGGCAGACGCTTCGAAGCCTGTGCGCTCCTTGGCAGTTAGTCGGAACTTCGCTGTGGTGTTGAGGGCCATCGCTTCCGGTTCCTTGGGGGTGCACGGGGGGACTTGTCCCCCCTGCCTAGCTGCCGTCCCACGGACGGCATGGCTGGCTGTTCCGATATGATTTTCGCCTGCGACCGGATTCGTGAAAGCCCCTCGTGCCCACAAAAGCGCTTGAGAATGACGGGCGGGATAGACCTCCGCCAACGAACTGAAGACCAATGCGAGGCGAGGAGTTTCAGAAGCGGGTCTGGTGGGAGAGGTCATCCGTCTCCTCGGCTCGCTTCGTAGTAGGAATTTATCGATGCACTACGTGTCGGTGTCTCCCTGTAGTCATTGTGGCCACACGAGCGGTTCCAGGCCTCTCGCGCGCTCCGTATGGCCAGCCGGAGGTCGTACCGCGCAGTCAACTCTGGCCAGGAGCCCGTCCATCCAAGGACGAGAACTGCAGGCCGCAGGACATTTCCCTGCCACGCCAAGCGGACGGCGAGGGCAATGGGGCCGGAAACCCGAGTGGTTCGCGATGTCGGATGCCGAGGTGGCTTCTGAGCTTTCGGAACGATAACCACTTCGCCGTCGTGCATCTCCGTCAGCCGGTGTGTCGCGGGCACGATTGTGGCGCGATATGACCGCAATGGTCCAAGTACCTCCACCCAGTGGAAATCCCTGGTCCCCATCCAGAAGAGGCCAAAGGCTTCGTCATCAAGCCCAGTTCGTCCAGCATTGTCCGGGAGGGGCACGCCTGTCGTGTAGGAGGCACCGGTGTTGAGTTGAGCGTCCCTGAATACGCTCACGTCGAGTTCCGGAACCAAAGCTTCGTTGAGGCGCCACTGGCGAGGGGCGATGAGGTAAGCGATGCGGGTGACGGGACGTTGCACTCGGCTGATGCTCTTGGGGTCCATCAAGAAGCGAGCGTCGAGGTAGTCTCTCACCTCCTGAAGTGTTCCCCCTTCAAGATAGAACAAAAAGTGAACATGGTCGTCTATGACCCACCCATTCGCACATGGGCGTGGATGACGCGCGACGAATAAGGTCTCTATCAGTCCCCGTCGCTTCAGGTGTTTGATCGCCCGGCCAGCCTCGGTAATGAAATCCATGTGAGCACGGTGATACGCCGCCACATGGGCCTTGCCCTGCTTAGATCGCAAGACAACCTCATAAACACGGAGGTTACTTCCCGGCCCGTTCGCAGGGTCGAAAAATAACGTTGCCAATCGAAGATGCTGGCCATTCTCTGAGGCTGCCACGGTTTGAAAGAACCGCCTATTGCAGTAGACGGGAGAAAGCGGAGTTGCGATTTCTCCCTCGCTTAGAAGATCAACTGCCATCACCTCGTCGCGGCGACGGTATGCATTGATGCCAAGCTCCTCGCAGCGTTCTGCCAGCCACCTATCGTAGGCTGCGCGCCCTCTCGCCGTCGCCTCTTCGTCACGATTTCGTGTGCGTCCGCAGGCGTCGAAACGTCCGACGATTCTCGTCGGTCTCGGTGACGGCTCAGTCATTGACTGCAGCCTGGGCTGCCGTCTGCCGCTCGGCGACGCTGGGACGCCCACGCCGCCGCCGGGCGGCTGACGGCGTTATCGGAACAGGCGAAGCCGCTGGAGCGCGATGAGCTTCCACCCATGCCGCGAGGTCGGCAGGAGCAAACAGCACACGCCGACCAATGCGGGTCGGAACTGGTCCATTACCTCGATGCACGAGGTCACGAAGGGCCTGAACGGACGGAAGACCTAGGAGGCTGGCAGCCTCTTCATAAGGATACAAAAGGCGCGTAGGCGCATGCAGCATGGCGCACGTCTCCTGTCGGGAGAAGTGGCCACGCGCGTGTCTCGGGCACGTGGTAGGTAGGCCTCGAACTCGATCTTTACCAACGACACAACGGGAGCCATCGCGCCCGGACCAGCATGTCGGTCCGTCGATTTTTAAGGTGGATCACTCAGACATCGCCCACTTAACGGTTATCCGGCGTGCCGGCGGATTCGTCAACTAGCATCGCTAGGCGTACGCCGCAGGCCCGCTAACTTCGCTCCGAGGTGGCTTCCACGGGCCGTATAGTAGCGTTTCACACTCTTCGGATCCCGCCAGTCACCCTGCGCCATCACGTCCAAAAGCCCCCAACCACTCTCCACGAGACGCGAGGCCAACTCATGACGGCTATCGTGGATGCGAAAATGGCCGAGGCTCACCTTGGCGCGCGCTCGATTGAACGCGCCGGTGATGGCATCGTGGGTCGTGCGGAAGACCCGATCATCCATCTTGGAGCGTGGGAGGGCGGAAAGTAGCTCAACCGCGCGTGGCGACAGCCCTATTTCAACGGTACGGACCTCACTGGGATTGCGGCTGTTTTTGACGCCCCGGAGCGTAGCTCGGCATCCCTCTAGGTCGATGTCTGACCAAAGCAGGGCCATCATGGAACCGCGACGCGCACCGATCTCGACGCCAATCTCAACGAAAGGCGCAAGCCACGGATTCGCAGACTCACGGCACATGTCTAGCAAACGCGTCCAATCGCTGTCGTCGAGCCGGACATCACGCTCATCTGAAACTGTGGGACGCTCAACTAAACTTTTATCCAATGGATTAGAGACCAATTTATAGCGACGCATAGAGAAATCAAATATGCGTTTTAGAAGTGTCATCTCCCGCTTAACCGTACCCGGAGCTATCGTCTTCTGAGGTTTTGGCGGCGCTTTGCTTTTTGCAGCATTAGCACGGGGCTTTCCGTCTTTGTTGA
Source organism: Methylobacterium sp. 001424705 (assembly GCF_059816145.1). Taxonomy (NCBI): domain Bacteria; kingdom Pseudomonadati; phylum Pseudomonadota; class Alphaproteobacteria; order Hyphomicrobiales; family Methylobacteriaceae; genus Methylobacterium; species Methylobacterium sp. 001424705. The sequence continues at coordinate 26,821 of NZ_JCBANU010000031.1, forward strand.
ACCGCTTTAGCGGCACAATTTCGGATTTGTATCGACCGCGGCCGCCCTCAACTCCGCGGAGTGCAGGTTGCAATAGCCTCCTGTCGCGCCATGCTTCAAACATCTCAGGTGTGAGGTGGGCCAATGCGTGACCGCACAGCTTCTCTTCAACCCTCATAAAACGTTCAAGTCTGGCTCGCTCTGATTTGCGAGAGGGTTCGCCTGGACGCTTGTCAGTGACCTCGACAAGATAGGCCGTGATGGCCGTTTTCAGCTTTGTTCGCTCCGCTTCACGCCTGTCGATCAGACGACCCGTTTTCCGAATTTCGTCTAGCCGCCTGAGACCCCATTCGTCCGCAGCGTCATGCGTGAGGAAATCGCGGGATTCGTATGGGTAGCCAGTTTTTCGAATTTGGGCACGCCACGATCCGTTCGGACGCTGCGTAATCGTCAGGCCTTTCGCCGCCTTCGCCATATCGCTCTCCGACTGGCTTCATACGGCTAAGCCGCTTGTGCCAGAACTGTGCCAGAAAATCGTTGGCAAAGGCCCCTTTAACAAGACCTCAGAGCTAAATGCCTGCTAACATGCAGGAAATTTGGCGCACCCGACACGATTCGAACGTGTGACCTTTGCCTTCGGAGGGCAACGCTCTATCCAGCTGAGCTACGGGTGCTGACCGTGCCGCTCTGGTAGCCCATGCAAGGGCGCCGCGCAACGGGTTCGTGAAAGCGTTTCGGCCACGTGAAGGGCGGCAGCGCGTGGAGGGCGACGCTCACACGTCCGAAGCGGGACGGCTGTGCCCCGCACGAAAGGTGACAATCGGTTGTTCGTGACAATAACCCAGCAGAAGCAGCCGGGCCCGGCCCGACGGCGGCCAACTCGGACCCGTTCGTTGATCTGCCGACGGAATTAGGGTGGGACTGCGGAACGGGACTTGGGTCGTGGACAAAAGCCCGGTGTGAGGCCGGTCTCCGTGTCCGCCAACGAAGGGCAATCCTCGTCACCGTAACGCCCGAACCGAACGGCCGGATCGCGTCACGATCGATCCGGGCCACCTCAATCCCGTGATCATACAGCTAGTCGAGCGGTGCTTGGGCCGGGTCGCCGACGATCTCGCCGTCAGTCAGGGCACTCGCTTCGGAGCGTTCGAGGCGCGGCTCGATGCCCCTCCGGGGCGGCGCGCAGCCATTGCAGACCGAAGACATGGCGCGGCGTGCACGCATCGCGATCCTTCGATCGAACGCATCCATCGCCGCCACGGATTTCGCATGCGCCTCCTCGAGATGGCCTCCGATCCTGGCAGGATCGGTATCGCCCGGGATCCCCGTAGCGCTCTGGAGCGGCAGATTGACACGACGAATCGATGGCCGGGCCGCCGCATTTGGAGGCGCGCCACAGAACAGTACGATCAGCAGTGAGACGACAACGCGGAGCAAATCGAGAAATCCTACACCGCTGCCGTATCGATCGACATCTGAGCTGAACCAAGACCGACCTGTGGCGCGGGGCCATGATTGAGCCGACACGTCTTCATCATCCCCTCCCGGTCGACGAACTCTGGCTTCGGGAGGAGGACAATCGAGAAGGAAAGGTCGTAGATAGAAAGGATCCCTCAACCCTTTTGAGAAAACGATAATAGAGCACCGCTCGCTGCCCGCATTCGGGCTCCCGATACAGGGGCATCAAAGGCTGCTCTATGCTGCGGTGCCGCCAAGCCAGACCCCGAGCCAAGCCTGCACCCCCGATTGGGTGAAGCAATGCTGCCACACCGCATGGAATAAATACTTTAGCATAGTTCCTGTGGATACGATCCGGTGCAAACTTGCTTAGCGAGCCGAAGGACTTAAGCGCATTTTCGATTTAAATTTTATGATTTTGATCGAAATTGAGCAGCCATAAAAACACTTTGAACATCTGAAGCCGGTTTGGTTTGGAGGAGAAATTGACTAATACTTCCGCCTCTGTCTCCGCGAGCGGCAGTCAAGATGTTGATGGATTGCTGTCTGGCTTGCGCTGGGCGAACGCCCGGATCACGTTCAGTTTTCCGACAGTTCCGGCTCAGTACGAATACAGCGGTGAGAAGAATAATACCTTCGATTCATTCAGCGTACGGCAGCAGGAGGCTGCCCGAAGCACCTTGAGCTCGATCGCGTCAATCGCAAATGTCTTTTTCACCGAGGTGGATGGAGGGGCCGGCGATTTGCGCTTTGCCATGTCGGATATGCCCCCAACCGCGTGGGCTTACTATCCGGGCAATACCCCCAAAGCCGGTGACAGTTGGTATGGAAATACGAATGGGTGGTACGATGATCCGGTCGTCGGCAATTATGCTCTTTATTCGATCTTCCATGAAATTGGGCATGCACTTGGCTTAAAGCACGGTCATGAGACCGATGTCTTCGGTGCCATGACCTACGAACATAATTCAAGCGAATTTTCTCTGATGACCTACAGTTCCTATGTAGGCTCAGATGGAATGTATGCCTATAATGAGGCGAATGGCTTCCCTCAATCGCTGATGATGTATGATATTGCAGCACTGCAATACATGTACGGAGCGAATTATAACATCAACGCAGGTGATAATCGATACCAGTGGAACCCCGCGACTGGTCAGCTCTCAATCGATGGAAATGGATGCTCCATTCCATCGGAAAATCGCCTGTTCATGACGATCTGGGATGGGGGAGGAATTGATACATATGATTTCTCGAACTATGGGACGGATCTCAGTATCGATCTGTCTCCCGGAGAATGGACGGTGACCTCCCTTGGTCAGCTGGCCATGCTCGGAGAAGGTCGTCGGGCGGCTGGCAATATCGCCAATGCCCTCCTTTATGAAGACAATATCGCGTCGATCATCGAGAACGCCATCGGCGGATCGGGCAACGATACGATTGTCGGAAATACTGTTGACAATGTGCTGGCCGGTGGTTCGGGCAACGACACGCTGAACGGCGGGGCCGGAGCCGACCGGATGTACGGCGGGCTCGGCAACGACACCTTCGTGGTGGACAGCACCGGCGACACCGTCATCGAGTACACCAACCAGGGCACCGACACCGTCCGCGCCGCGATCTCCTACGCGCTCACCGCCAACGTCGAGAACCTGACGCTCACGGGCACGGGCACCATCGACGCCACCGGCAACACGCTCGCCAACATCCTCACCGGCAACGAGGCCGCCAACACCCTGTCGGGGGGGGCCGGCGATGATCGGCTCGTCGGTCTTGGGGGCAACGACATCCTCGACGGCGGCGTCGGCAACGACACCATGGTCGGCGGCAGCGGCGACGACACCTACGTCGTCAACGCGCGCGGTGACGGGGTCATCGAGGCCGCCAGGGAAGGCATCGACACCGTTCTGGCGTCGATCAGCTACGACCTCGGCGCCCATGTCGAGACCCTGACCTTGACCGGCACGGCCGATCTCAAGGGCACCGGCAACGACCTCGACAACATCCTCATCGGCAACACGGGCAACAACCAGCTCTACGGTGGTGCCGGCAACGACCGCCTCGACGGCGGCCTCGGCGCCGACACCATGGCGGGCGGCACCGGCAACGACACCTATGTCGTGGACAATGCGGGCGACTCCGTCATCGAACTGGCCAATCAGGGCACCGACACGGTCGAGGCCTCGCTCTCGTACACCCTGGGCAGCGGGGTCGAGACCCTGATCCTGACCGGCTCGTCCGACACCGACGGCACCGGCAATGCTCTGGCCAACGTGCTGACCGGCAACGCGGGGGACAATCATCTCTCCGGGGGCGCCGGCAACGACACCCTCTCCGGCGGGGCCGGCAACGACACGCTCGATGGCGGCACCGGCAACGACACCCTCTCCGGCGGCACGGGCGACGACACCTACATCGTCGACAGCCCGACCGAACGGGTGATCGAACTGGCCGGGGAAGGCACCGACACGGTCCTGGCCTCCGTGACGTTCAAGCTGCAGGGCAACCTGGAGACCCTGACGCTGACGGGCACCGACGCCATCAACGGGACGGGCAACTTCCAGTCCAACATCCTGATCGGCAACAGCGCCGCCAACATCCTCGACGGCAGCGGCGGCAAGGACGTGCTCACCGGCGGCGGCGGCAACGACACCTTCGTGTTCCGCGCCGGCGAGACCCACGGCGACAAGGTCATGGACTTCACCGGCGCGGGTGCGGCGGCCGGCGACCACCTGGCATTCTACGGCTTCGGCACGGGCGCCACGCTGAGCCACATGACGGGCACGGACCTCTACACGATCACGGCGGATGCAGCCCATGGCGGGCTGAGCGAGACGTTCCAGCTCGCCGGCGTGACCGACCTCGACCTCGTTGCGGGTCTGGGACGCGACGTGTTGCTCGTCGCCTGAAGACGACACCCGAAAGAAAGACAGACCTGCGGTGCACCCGCGCCGGAGGTCTGCTCCGGCCCACCGGCATCGAGATCCGAGCTCTGCGAGGCGCGTGTCGACCGCATTCGGTCGGATCGCCCTCGTATCACGGGTCCGCGAGCGGTCGGAGCCGACCGGACCATCCGTCATAGATTATACCAGGGGCTGAACTGGCTCTCGGCCGTCCTCGCAAGCTCAGGCAGGCCAGAGCAGGTTTCTGCCGAGAGTCGCCAGGGCGAGGTCGTCGATCGCGCGCTTTTCGGGGGCCGTCGGCCGAGGTGAGGCGGATCAAGGCGCGCCTGGGCGCTTGGGCCGAATCGAGGCTGCCGAAGGCGCCGGGTGGTGCGGGCGGTCGGAATCGAACCGACACTCCTTGCGGAACCGGATTTTGAGTCCGGCGCGTCTACCAGTTCCACCACGCCCGCAGCGGTCGCGTCATCGCACACCTTCCCGGTTTCGGCCAGTGGTGTTTTCTTCGTAGTGCGGTCTGCGAGCGCTCGCCAGGGACGGCGCCGTATGGTCAAAGGGCGCCGCCCATCCCCTCCAGCCCTCTCGGACCCCTTTATGATCCGTCGCCTCTACGAGTGGATCCTTGCGCTCGCGGGCAAGCCCTCCGCACCCTATGCCCTCGGCGCGGTGGCCTTTGCCGAGAGCTCGTTCTTCCCGGTGCCGCCGGACGTGATGCTGGTGCCGATGGCGGTGAGCCGGCCGGATCGGGTCTGGTTCTACGCCCTCATCACCACCCTGGCTTCGGTGGCGGGCGGCCTCGTCGGCTACGCGATCGGCGCCCTCCTGTTCGATTCCATCGGCCAGTGGGTGTTCCGGGTCTACGGCCTGTCCGACAAGGCCGCCACCTTCCAGGCCTCCTACGCAGAGTACGGACACTGGGTGATCCTGCTGAAGGGCCTGACGCCGATCCCCTTCAAGCTCGTGACCATCACCTCGGGCTTCGCCCATTACGACCTGTTCTGGTTCGTGGTGCTGTCGCTGCTGACGCGGGGCGCCCGGTTCTTCATCCTGGCGGGACTTCTGGGCCGCTACGGCGTTCAGATCCGGGGGGTGCTCGACCGCCACCTCAACGTGGTGGCGGCGATCTCCGTCGCCGTGATCATCCTCGGCTTCGTGCTGTTCAAGGTGTTGCTCTAGACCAAGGTGATCTTAGAGAGATGGATTACGCCTCGCTCCTGCGCCTGCGCCGCGCCGCCCTCCTCCTGCTCGTCGGATCCGTGCTGACGCTCGCGGGCGCCTGGTACTTTCAGTGGGGGCTCGGCTACGTGCCGTGCAAACTCTGCCTGCAGGAGCGGATTCCCTACTACGCGGCGATTCCGTTGGCGCTCCTGGGCCTTGTCCTGCCCGCCCGGGCCACCCGCCTCGTCCTCGGCCTCGCCGCCCTGGGCCTTCTCTACGGGGCCGGACTCAGCGTCTATCACGCCGGGGCGGAGTGGAGCCTCTGGGCCGGACCCACCGATTGCGGGGGCGGCGCGGGCGCCAATCCGTCCGACGTCGGCGATTTTCTGAACGCACTCCAGAGCACGCGCGTGGCCGACTGTTCCACGGCGGCCTGGCGCCTGGCCGGGATCTCTCTCGCGGGCTGGAACGCGCTCATCGCCTTCGCCCTGGCGTCGGTAGCCGGAACCGCCGCGCTGAAGCACTGAGACTCAATGCCGGTCGTCGGAGGCCGGCGGCAGGGGCGCCACTGCAATGCCCTCGTCCACGAGGGCGCGCGCCTCGTCCAAACTGGCCTCGCCGTAGATCGCTCGGGTCTCGGTCTCCCCGTAGTGGATCCGCCGGGCCTCCTCCGGGAAGCGCGTTCCGACATCGTCGGCGTTCCGCGTCACCGCCTCGCGCATGGCCCACATCAGGGCGCGCAGGCGCTGCTCGGGTTCGGTGAGCGCCAGTTGCGGTGTCGTGTGCGGTGCCGCGGGGATCGAGCCCGCCTCCGAGGAGAGACCCGCCGGGGCCGGCGGGGCGCGGGAACCGCGATCCGTTCGGGCGACCGAGGGCGCCATCATGCTCTTGCCGACCCGGACCGAGCCGCAGACCGGGCAGGAGACGAGTCCGCGCGCCGCCTGCGCATCGAAGGAATCGCTCGAGGGAAACCAGCTCTCGAAGCCGTGCTGGGCCTCGCAGACGAGGGTATAGCGGATCATCGGGTCACGGTTTTCGGAAGACGTGTGCGAGCGGCGTCAGGAAGGGCGCCCCACCCGCTGGATCGTGAAGGGGCGGGCATGCTGCAGGGTCGGAATGCGGGCGCGGGCATCGGCCACGCGGGCGAGGTCGATCTCGGCGAGGATCACCCCCGGCTCGGCCCCGTCGGCGTCGGCCAGGATCCGGCCCCAGGGATCGACGATGAGGGAATGGCCGTAGGTGTCGCGCCCGTCCTCGTGGTGCCCCCCCTGGGCCGCCGAGATCATGAACGAACCGGTCTCGATGGCGCGGGCCCGATGCAGCACGTGCCAATGCGCCTCCCCCGTCTGCTTGGTGAAGCAGGCCGGCGCCGTCAGGACGGTGGCGCCCGCCTCCGCCAGGGCCCGGTACAGGGCCGGGAAGCGGATGTCGTAGCAGATGGCGAGGCCGATGGCCGCCCAGGGCGTGTCCGCGACGACGGCGCAGGCGCCCCCCGTATAGGTCGCGGATTCACGCCAGCGCTCGCCGTTGGGCAGGTCGACATCGTAGAGATGGAGCTTGTCGTAGGAGGCGGTGATCGCCCCCTCCGCATCGATCAGGAAGGCGCGGTTGGCGACCTTGTCGCCGTTGCGCACGGCGAGTGACCCGATCTGGATCACGATGCCGCGCGCGCGGGCGACGTCGCGCAGGGCCGCCAGCGTCGGGTCGTCGTCCTGGGCCGTGACCTTCTCGAACAGGCTCGCCTTGCTGCGCTCCACCAGGGAGGTCATCTCGGGGGTCTGGACGTAGTGCGCACCGGCATCCGCGGCCTCGCGGACCAGGGCCACCGCGGCGTCGCGGTTGGCGAGGGGCTCGCGGCCCGAGCGCATCTGCACGCAGGCGGCCGTGAATTTCGGCGCGTCGCTCATGCGGCCACCAGGGCGTCGAGCTTGCCGGCGCCATTCAGGGCATAGAGGTCGTCGCAGCCACCCACATGGGTGTCGCCGACGAAGATCTGCGGCACGCTCGTGCGGCCCCCGGCGCGCTGAACCATGGTGGTGCGCGAGCCGGATGTCCGCTCGACGTCGATCTCGGTGAACGCGATGCCCTTGTCGCGCAGCAGGCTCTTGGCCGCCGAGCAGTACGGGCACCACGCGGTTGTATAGATCGTGACCGGCTTCATCGTCGAAACGCCCCATCCCAATCCGTACAGCATATAGGCGAGCCGGCGGGCTCTTCCTACTGCCTCGATTCGGTGGGGGTGTCGGCGGTTACGCTCAGGCGGCCAGCAGCTTCTCGACCTCGTTGACGAGATCGCGCAGATGGAAGGGCTTCGACAGGACCTTGGCGTCCTTGGGGGCCTTCGAATCCGGGTTCAGAGCCACGGCGGCGAAGCCCGTGATGAACATCACCTTGATGTCCGGGTCCAGTTCGGTGGCGCGGCGCGCCAGCTCGATCCCATCCATCTCGGGCATCACGATGTCGGTGAGGAGCAGCTCGAAGGGCTCCTCGCGCAGGCGATTATAGGCCGACAGCCCATTGTCGAACGACAGCACGTCGTAGCCGGCGTTCTGCAGCGCCTTGGCCAGGAAGCGGCGCATGTCGTTGTCGTCTTCCGCCAGGAGGATCTTCATCGAGCAGCGTCCCGTACCTTTGATTCGATGTGTTCTTTCCACAAAGCACCGGCTTGGTAAACAGAACGTTGCCGGCCCGTCGGGGCGGGGGTGTCCAACGGCACGAGCGGCGGCCTCGCGGCACGCCCGTCCTGCTGGACAGGCGAGTCGGCAACCCGCAAAGTGGGGCGATGCGTTGTCCCGTCCGCACCGAGGCGCCCGCGCCGCGATGACAGAGCCGTTCCAGACCCCCGAAGCGTCCGGGGCGGCAGCCTTCGATCCGCCCTTCACGGTGGACGAGCCGACGGCGCATACCCTCCCCTTCGTCTTCAACACGCCGCATTCCGGCACGGTCTACCCGCCGGCCTTCCTGGCCGCCTCGCGCCTCGACGGGCTCGCGCTGCGGCGCTCGGAAGACGCGCACGTGGACCGGCTGTTCGCCCCGGTGGTCGATCTCGGGGCGCCCCTCATGCGGGCGCATTTCCCGCGGGCCTTCCTCGACGTGAACCGCGAGCCCTACGAACTCGACCCGCGCATGTTCGACGGACGCCTGCCAGCCTTCGCCAACACCCGCTCCATGCGGGTGGCGGGCGGCCTCGGCACCATCCCACGCCTCGTGGCCGACGGTCAGGAGATCTATCGCGGACGTCTGCCGGTGGCGGCCGCGGTCGAGCGGATCGAGGCCCTGTACAAGCCTTATCATCGCGCGCTCCGCAGCCTGATCCAGCGCACGGCGCGCCAGTTCGGGCACGCCATCCTGATCGACTGCCACTCGATGCCGTCGTCGAGCCTCGGGCGCGACGAAGCGGCGCGGGCCGACATCATCCTCGGCGACCGTTTCGGCACCGCCTGCGCGCCGATCCTGATCGACGCCTTCGAGCACCACCTGCGCGCCCGCGGCTACCGCGTTCTGCGCAACAAGCCCTACGCGGGCGGCTTCATCACCGAGCACTACGGCGAGCCGAACGTCGAGCGCCACGCGCTGCAGATCGAGATCAATCGGGGCCTCTACATGAACGAGGCGAGCCTCGCGATCACGCCGGGCTTCTCGGAATTGGTCTGGCACCTGCGCAGCGTCGTGGCGGCCGTCGCCGCCGAGGTTCGGGGTCTTGCCCCCTCTCGGATGGCCGCCGAGTAGGGCCGTCCGACAAGAAAGTTTTGGCAGCGGCCCGAAAAGATTTGCCGGCCGCTTGCGCGAAAGTGACGGTTTTGCCGCCCCCATCCGGGCGAAGTCCGGATAGGAGTAGCCCAGATTGCGCGCGTACCTATAATGCCGGGACGCCGCCGCCGCACGAGCCAGAGCCCATGACGTCTCGCATCCCAGACTTCGCGACCGTTCCCTACGCGGCCGATGCCGTGCCGGCTCCGGTGCCGCCCACGGGCGAGCCCTGGATGACGCCCGAGGGCATTCCGGTGAAGGGCGTCTACGGCCCCGAGGATCGCGAAGGCATCGAGTTCCTCGACACCTATCCGGGCGTGGCGCCCTACCTCCGCGGCCCCTACCCGACGATGTACGTGACCCAGCCCTGGACGATCCGGCAATATGCCGGCTTCTCCACGGCCGAGGATTCGAACGCGTTCTACCGGCGCAACCTCGCCGCCGGGCAGAAGGGCCTGTCGGTGGCCTTCGACCTCGCAACCCACCGGGGCTACGATTCCGACCATCCGCGCGTCTCGGGCGATGTGGGCATGGCCGGTGTGGCGATCGATTCGATCTACGACATGCGGACGCTGTTCTCAGGCATCCCGCTCGACGAGATGACCGTCTCGATGACGATGAACGGCGCGGTGCTGCCGATCCTGGCCCTCTACATCGTCGCGGCCGAGGAGCAGGGCGTCCCGCCGGAAAAGCTCGCCGGCACGATCCAGAACGACATCCTCAAGGAGTTCATGGTCCGCAACACCTACATCTACCCGCCGGCGGGTTCGATGCGGATCATCGGCGACATTTTCGCCTACACCTCGAAGAATATGCCGAAGTTCAACTCCATCTCGATTTCCGGCTATCACATGCAGGAGGCCGGGGCGACGAACGACCTCGAGCTCGCCTACACGCTGGCCGATGGTGTCGAGTACATCAAGGCGGGCCTCGCCGCCGGGCTGACCATCGACCAGTTCGCTCCGCGTCTGTCGTTCTTCTGGGCGATCTCGACGAACTTCTTCATGGAGATCGCCAAGATGCGGGCCGCGCGCCTGATCTGGGCCAAGCTCGTCAAGGAGTTCGAGCCGCAGAGCGACAAGTCGCTGCCCCTGCGCACCCACAGCCAGACCTCGGGCTGGTCGCTGACCGCGCAGGACGTCTTCAACAACGTCACCCGCACCTGCATCGAGGCGATGGCGGCGACGCAGGGCGGCACCCAGTCCCTGCACACCAACGCGCTGGACGAGGCGCTGGCCCTGCCCACCGACTTCTCGGCCCGCATCGCCCGCAACACCCAGCTCTTCCTGCAGCAGGAGAGTGGCACGACACGCATCGTCGATCCGTGGGGCGGCTCCTACTACGTCGAGAAGCTGACCCAGGACATCGTCGCCCGCGCGTGGGAGCACCTGCGCGAGGTCGACGAACTGGGCGGCATGGCCAAGGCCATCGAGGCCGGCATCCCGAAGCTGCGCATCGAGGAGGCGGCCGCCCGGGCCCAGGCCCGGATCGATTCCGGCCGCCAGACCATCGTGGGCGTGAACAAGTTCAAGCCCGACGACGACCGCGCCATCGAGTTGATGCGCGTCGACAACGGCAATGTCCGCACCCTGCAGATCGACAAGCTCAAGCGCCTGCGCGCCGAGCGCAGCCAGTCCGATGTCGACGCCGCCCTGGCGGCGCTGACGGCGGCGGCGCAGGGGACGGGCAACCTCCTCGAACTCGCCGTGAACGCGGCGCGGGCCAAGGCCACTGTGGGCGAGATCTCGGACGCCCTGGAGAAGGCCTGGGGCCGTCACCGGGCCGAGATCCGCTCGATCTCGGGTGTCTACAAGCGGGAGGTGGGTGGCATGTCACCGGTGGTCGAGACCGTTCGCAAGCTCGTGGAGACTTTCGAGGAGAATGACGGGCGCCGCCCGCGCATCCTCGTCGCCAAGATGGGCCAGGACGGGCACGACCGCGGCCAGAAGGTCATCGCCTCCGCCTTCGCCGATCTCGGATTCGACGTGGATATCGGACCGCTCTTCGCGACCCCGGCCGAGGCCGCCCGGCAGGCGGTCGAGAACGACGTCCACATCGTCGGCGTGTCGTCGCTGGCCGCCGGCCACCTGACCCTGGTGCCGGAGTTGAAGGCCGCTCTCACCGAGCAGGGCCGCGGCGACGTGATGATCGTCATCGGCGGCGTGATCCCGCCCGGCGACTACGACGCCCTCTACGCCGCCGGCGCCTCGGCGATCTTTCCGCCCGGCACCGTCATCGCGGAGGCCGCCGTGAAGCTGATCGAGGAATTGAACGGGCGCCTCGGCTACGCCGCGCGCCAAGCCGCCGAATAAGGCATCGGGTCGAGCGCACCACCGCCGCCCGGCGCCTGCGCCCAGGCCTCCGGGGGCTCGACCGCGACCGGACAGGGGCTCCGGGCGCCGTCATGCCGCGGCTGGCTGGTCCGATCGTCCGCGATAGGACAGGGCCTCGGCGAGGTGGATGCGGCGGACCCGGGCCTCACCGTCGAGGTCGGCCAGGGTGCGGGCCACGCGCAGGGTCCTATGGAAGCCGCGCGCTGAGAGCCGCATGGTCTCGGCGGCCGAACGGATCAGAGCGGCCCCCTCCTGGTCCGGCGCCGCCACGGCCTCGATCACCGGCGGCGGGCAGGTGGCGTTGGTGAACGTGGCGTCCGGATCGTAGGCGGCGTAGCGCGCGGACTGCAGCGCGCGGGCGGCCGCCACACGCGCCGCCATCTCGGCCGAGCCCTCCAGGGGCGGCGGCAGGATCAGGTCGGCGGCCGTGACCGCCCCGACCTCGATGCGCAGGTCGATCCGATCGAGGAGCGGCCCGGAGATGCGGGCGCCGTACTGGGCGACGCAGCGCTCGTTCGGCCCCCGGCGGCAGGCGTAGCCCGGCTCCAGCGCCTGACCGCACCGACAGGGGTTCATCGCGGCGACGAGCTGGAAGCGGGCCGGGTAGGTCACCCGGTGGTTGGCCCGCGCGATCATGATCGTCCCGGTTTCCATCGGCTGGCGCAGGGAATCGAGGACCTGGGGCGTGAACTCAGGCAATTCGTCGAGGAACAGCACGCCGCCATGGGCCAGCGAGGCCTCGCCCGGACGGGCGTTGATGCCACCGCCGACCAGGGCCGCCATGGAGGCGGAATGGTGCGGCTGCCGGAACGGGCGCCGGTTCGAAAGGGCTCCGCCCTTCAGTTCGCCCGCCACCGACTGGATCATCGAGACTTCGAGGAGCTCCCGCGGTGCCAGTGGCGGCAGGATCGAGGGCAGCCGCGCGGCGAGCATCGACTTGCCCGCCCCCGGGGGCCCGTTCATCAGGAGGTTGTGGCCGCCGGCCGCCGCGATCTCCAAGGCGCGCTTGGCGCCCTCCTGACCCTTGATGTCACGCAGATCCGGCAGGGCGGCGCCCGGCGCGGCCACCGCCGGCTCGGGCCGGGCCATGACCTGGGTACCCTTGAAGTGGTTGGCGAGCTGGATGAGCGAGCGCGGCGCCAGCACGTCGAGGTCGCCGCCGGCCCAAGCGGCCTCCGGCCCCGTCGCGGCCGGGCAGATCAGGCCGAGGCCGAGGGCGCTGGCGGCCATGGCGGCGGGCAGCACACCGGACACCGCCGTGATCGTGCCGTCGAGGGCGAGTTCGCCGAGAACGCAGTAGCCCGCGAGCGCATCCGCCGGCAGGGCGCCGATGGCGCCCATCACCGCCAGGGCAATCGGCAGGTCGTAGTGCGAGCCCTCCTTCGGCAGGTCGGCCGGGGCGAGATTGACGGTGATGCGCTTGGCCGGCAGGGCGAGGCCGGAGGCGATCAGGGCCGACCGCACGCGTTCCCGCGATTCCGCCACCGCCTTGTCGGCGAGGCCCACCACCGTGAAGGCGACGATGCCGGGGGCGATCTGAACCTGGACATCGACGGCCCGCGCCTCGATGCCCTCGAACGCCACGGTGGCGACGCGCGTGACCATGCTGGATCGACCTTCGGGGCGGAAAGATCCGGCGACCCTAGGGGGCGGCGTCCCCGGATACAACCTCTGGGCGCAGCCATCGCGCGACGTCGAGAGGAACCTCATCCGGGCTGAATGGTTCGATGGAGGTCAGAAACATTCCTCGACACAGCAGGGAGACACCATGTCGATCAAGCTCACGGGCCTCGCCGCCCTCGCCCTCGGCCTCGCCTTCACCGGCTCCGCCTTCGCCGACCGGAAGCCGACCCCGGAGGAGCAGACCAAGATCGAGGCCGTCCTGAAGCAGGAAGGCTTCACCAAGTGGAAGAAGATCGAGGTCGAGGACGACGAGATCGAGGTCGACGACGCCATCGACGCCAACGGAAAGCAGTTCGACCTAGAGCTCGACCCCAAGACCTTCGCCATCGTGAAGCGCAAGGCCGAATAGTCCCGCGCACTCCGCAGTGACCTTTCGCCGGAGCATTGCTCCGGCGGTCAGCCCTTGCGGGTGAAGTAGGTGCCGGCCGGCGCGGCCGAGCCGGCACCGCTCGGATTGAGCGCCCGCCACTGGGTCAGGACGATATCGCCGCCCCGGCGCATCTCGAACAGGTTCGTTCCGACATCGTAGAGCCGCGTGCCGTAGGCGTTGACCGTCCGTCCATCGCCGAAGGTGTGGAAGGCGACGGACAAGCGCTCGTCCGTACCGCTCGCCTTGCAGACGATGGTCTCGTCGGTCTGGAAGCCCTCGATCCGCAGCAGACAGTCCCGGTTGCCGCGTCCCGGAGCGATGTCGAGGTCGTAGGTGACGACGATCGGCGACCCGCCGACGGTGCGCCCGCCGTCGTGCTCGTAGAGATAGCGCCCAGCCCAAGCTCCCGGCACCTCGGGCGCGGCGGATGCCGCCATCAGGCCCGCCACGAGGCCGGTGGACACCATCAGTCTCAAGCCGAACCGCCGCGTCATCGGCATCTCCCTCGTCATCGATCAGGACAGGACGCGGAAGTTGGCGCAGGGATCGGGCGATTTGCGGGCATACCGCGGCCGCCTTCCCTGCCCGCACTGGCCTGTCGGGAGTCGCCCTCCGAGGCGCGAAGTCCGCTTGGATACCCAGAGATCGCTTGGAATACCCGGAGGCCGCTTGGAATACCCGGAGGCCGCTTGGAATACCCGAAGTCCGCTTGCATCCGTCGCGCGCGGCGGCCATATAGCCCTCGGGAGGTTGGCGAGGGACGTTTCACTCGCCAACCGGGTCAGGTCCGGAAGGAAGCAGCCCTAACGAGACCGAGCGGGTCTTCGTCCAGCCTCCCACCTCGATCGATGCCTCGGGCTCGCGTGGCGGCACCCTCCGACCGGAGCCGCACCAACCCAGCAAGGCGGCATGGACGCGACCTCCGGTCCTCTGAGCGATGCCGGGCTCCTGCCCGGCCTTCCCGAGCCGACCCCGGCCGCCACGCCCTATCGGGTGCTGGCGCGCAAGTACCGGCCCCAGAACTTCGACGACCTGATCGGCCAGGGCGCCATGGTGCGGACTCTGGCCAATGCCTTCGCGGCCAACCGCATCCCCCAGGCCTGGATGCTCACGGGCGTGCGCGGCGTCGGCAAGACCACCACCGCCCGAATCCTCGCCCGCGGCCTGAACTACGTCCGCGACGGCCATCCCGATACCGGCCCCACCATCGCGATGCCGGAGCTCGGCCGGCACTGCCAGGCCATCATGGAATCCCGGCACATGGACGTGCTGGAGATGGATGCCGCCTCGCATACCGGCATCGACGACGTGCGCGGCATCATCGACGGCATCCGCTATTCGCCGGTCTCGGCCCGCTACAAGGTCTACATCGTCGACGAGGTCCACATGCTTTCGGAGAAGGCGTTCAACGCCTTCCTGAAGACCCTGGAGGAGCCGCCGCCGCACGCCAAGTTCGTCTTCGCCACCACCGAGATCCGCAAGGTGCCGGTGACCATCCTGTCCCGGTGCCAGCGCTTCGACCTGCGCCGCGTCGAGGCCGAAACCCTGGTCGGGCACCTCGCCCGGATCTGCGCCGCCGAATCCGTCGAGGCCGACGCGGAGGCGCTGGCGGCGATCACCCGGGCGGCCGAGGGCTCCGTGCGCGACGCGCTCTCGCTCCTCGACCAGGCGATCGCCCACGGGGCCGGCCTCGTCAGCGCCCAGAGCGTGCGCGACATGTTGGGGCTGGCCGATCGCGGGCGCATCGTCGACCTGTTCGAGGCGGTGATGCGCGGCGACATTCCGGCCTCCTTCGCGGAGGTGCGCGGGCAGTACGAGGCCGGCGCAGACCCGGCCGTGATCCTGTCCGACCTCGCGAGCTTCACCCACCTCGTCACCCGCCTGAAGCTGGTGCCGGACGAGGCTGCCGCCGATCCGACCCTGAGCGAAGCGGAGCGGTCGCGTGGGAGCGCGTTCGCGAAGACACTCTCGGTCCGCGTGCTGTCGCGGGCCTGGCAGATCCTCCTGAAGGCGATCCCCGAGGTGCAGACGGCGACCCGCCCGCTGGCGGCGGCCGAGATGGCCCTGGTGCGTCTCGCCTACGCGGCCGACCTGCCGACCCCGGACGAGGCCCTGCGCCAGATGAAGGCCCAGGCCCTGACGGGCCCCGCGGCGGCCTCCGGTGCCGCGGCCCAGGCACTCGCCCAGTCCCCGTCGCCGTCGCCGGCCCCCGCGATGGCCGAGAACCGCCCGGCCCTGCCACCGATCCCGACCTTTTCCGGGGAGGCGCCGCCGCCGCGCCCGGCCCTGACCATGGCGGTCAATGGCGGCGGGTCGCGCCCCGCCCTCGCGAGCCCGGCTCCCGCGCCGCAGCCCGAAGGGCCGCGCCTCCTCCGGTTCACCGACGTCGTCGCCCTGGCCGATGCCAAGCGCGACATCGGCCTGAAGATGGCCCTGGAGCGCGAGGTCCACCTCGTGCGCTTCGAGGAGGGGCGCATCGAGTTCCGCCTCGCCGACGGGGGGCGCCAGAGCATCGCCAACGACCTCGCCCGCGCCCTGGACGCCTGGACCGGCCGGCGCTGGATCGTCGCCCTGTCGAAGGAGGCCGGCGAGCCGACCCTCGACGCCACCGCGCGCGCCGCCACCGAGACCCGCCACCAGAACGCCGCCGCCCATCCCCTGGTCCGCGAGGTCCTGGCCCGGTTTCCCGGAGCGCAGATCGTCGACGTGCGCGACAAGGCGCCCGAGGGATCGCCGGCGATCGAGGCCGCGCCTACCGGCGAGGCCGAGACCGACGAGCCCGACGACGAGACATAGCTTCCGGGGCCGTGGCGCCCCAGATGTGATCCATCCCGGTTCCGGAACGACAGAGAGGGCAGACCCGATGCGCGACCTCATGGGCATCATGAAGCAGGCCCAGGCGATGCAGGAGAAAATGGCCTCCCTGCAGGACGAACTCGACACCGTCGAGGTGTCGGGTGCGTCGGGCGGGGGCGCCGTCCGCGTGACGATGACGGCCAAAGGCCTCGTGAAGGGTGTACAGATCGACCCCGCCATGCTCGTGGCCGACGAGCGCGAGATCCTGGAGGACCTCATCGTTGCGGCGGTCAACGATGCCCGCGGCAAGGCCGAACAGGTTGCAGCCGAGCGGATGGCCGAACTCACCAAGGGCCTGCCGATCCCCCCGGGCATGAAGTTGTTCTGAGACCGTCAACCCGGCAATTCGGCAACATCGATCACAATTTGGTCGCCGAAGCGTTGCCATAGGCTGGTCGGAGTGGAACGTTGGGGCTCCAACGTTCTCCCGCCGGCTGGATCATGAACTTTGATGCGCATCTTCCTCGGGCTACGCCGATACAGCCCAAGGCTGTACCTGGACGCTTCAGGGACATTGCGCCTCTCATCATCGGATTTCTACTTCTGATCGCGACAGCTGCTGCGACAGCCAATCTGGTTGCGGAGCAAGATGCGAACCGAGCCGAACTGCGCCGCAGCGTCCGCATCCGGGACGCCATCTTCACCCTGTATTCCGGCCTCCAGGATGCTGAATCGGGACAGCGCGGGTTTCTCCTCTCGGGCGACGAGACCTACCTCAAGCTCTACGAGGAAGCCGGCGCGAGGACGCCCGGCCGCCTGTCCACCATCGCGGAAGCCGTTGCGCGCAATCCGGGCATGTCGGCGATCATCGCCCGGCTCAGCCGCGCCGCCGAGGCCAAGCTCGGGGAGATGCGCGAGACCGTCGCCCTGCGCCGCACCGGCCAGGTGGAAGCGGCCCTGACGCGCATGCGCTCCGGCGAGGGCAAGCACCTCATGGACGAGATCCGCTCGCTCTTCGGTGAGGCGCAGGCCGACAATTATCGCCGCCTGATCAGTCGACAGGAACAGGCGGGCGAGGCTGCCCGCCAGGTGCAGCTCGCCGTCGCGGCGGCCGTGGTCCTGATCGTCCTCCTCGGCGCGTACGTGGTGATCGACGCGAGCCGGCGCCATCAGCGGACCCTTCGCGCCCACGCGGCCCTGCAGGAGGCGAACGCGTCCTTGATCGAGGCCGCCGCCACCCGCGACATGCTGGAGGATCGGCTGCGCCAATCCCAGAAGATGGAAGCCCTCGGGCAGCTCACCGGCGGCCTCGCGCACGACTTCAACAACATGCTGGCGATCGTCATCGGCAATCTCAGCCTCCTCAAGCGACGCCTGGAACGCGGAGAGCGGGCGGTGGAGCGCTACGCCGAGCAGGCCCTCAAGGCCGCAGACCGGGCAGCGACCCTCACGCATCGGCTGCTCGCTTTCGCCCGCAAGCAGCCCCTCGCCCCGGAGGCCATCGCCTGCAACCGCCTCATTGCCGCGATGTCCGACCTGCTGCGCCGCAGCCTGGGCGAATCCATCCGGATCGAGACCGTGGCGGCCCCCGACCTCTGGACCACGAAGGCCGATGCCAACCAGTTGGAGAACGCGATTCTCAACCTCGCGGTGAACGCCCGCGACGCGATGCCGAAGGGTGGCCGACTCGTCATCGAGACCGACAACGTCCATCTCGACGAGACCTATGCCGCCCGGAATCCCGGCGTTCCGGCCGGCCCATACGTCCTTGTCGCCCTCACCGACAGCGGCGGCGGCATGCCGCCCGACGTCGCCGCCAAGGCGTTCGATCCGTTCTTCACGACGAAACCCGTCGGACAGGGCACCGGGCTCGGTCTCAGCCAGGTCTACGGCTTCGTCCGCCAGTCCGGCGGCCACGTGGCGATCTATTCCGAACCCGGGCGGGGAACGACGGTCCGGCTCTACCTGCCGCGCCATCTCGGCGACGCCACCGAGATGGCGCGGGTCACGCCGACGATGCTCCCGGAGGGCTCGGCCCGGGAGGTGATCCTGGTCGTCGAGGACGAGGACGGGGTGCGCGACCTCGCCGTCGCGGCCCTGCGCGACCTGCGTTACACCGTGATCCATGCGGAGGGTGCCAAGGACGCCCTGCAGAAGCTCGACACGCATCCCGAGATCGCGCTGCTCTTCACCGACGTGGTCATGCCGGAGGTCAACGGCCGCGAGCTCGCCCAGGCCGTCCACGAGCGCCGGCCCGACCTGCCGGTGCTCTTCACGACCGGCTATACCCGCAACGCCATCGTGCATAAAGGGCTGGTCGACGCCGACGTACAGTTGCTGGCCAAGCCCTATACCCTGGAGCAGCTGGCCCTCAAGGTGCGCCAGGCGATGGTGCGCGAGGCGGCCTGAGCCATCCCGCGCGACCCCCGTCCGGCACTTCGGCGCGCCGAATCCGTGGTTCGAGACACGATCTGCTCCGCCATCAACCGGTCTACGGCCGATAGCCCCGCTTTTCACCGATCGGAGTCGGGCTGTCTTAACGGATGCCCGTGTCTGTTGCAGGCATGGATGAGCATCGCAACGCCGTTCGGGCCCTGACGCATCTGTCCGGTCGTGTTGCCCTCGACGGGGCATCGGCCGAGACGACGCCCTGCCTCGTGCGAAACCTGTCGCCCATCGGGGCCCGCGTCGCCTTCTGCACGGAGGTCGAGGTCCCGGACAGCTTCGACCTCTTCCTCGACCCGGGCGACACCGCCTACCGGGCGCAGACGATCTGGTCCAGCGGGAACGAAGTCGGCGTCCTCTTTCGCGAAGCGCGGGAGAATGCCCCCGAGGTCCTGTGCGACGATGTCCTGTGCGAGGACGATGCCGCGCGCGGAGCGACCCCGAAACCGTAGCGCCCCCAATCGGACCCCGTGCCGGGACGCGGCCGCGCCGTGCCCCGGATGGCCGGCGCTCAGGCGGCCGCGGAGAGCACCGGCTCGGCGGCGCGGACCTCCGCGTCCACGTGGGCGGCGAAGCGCTTGAAGTTCTCCTGGAACATCGTGACGAGGCGCGTCGCGGTCTCGTGGAAGGCCGCCTTGTTGGTCCAGGTCTCGATCGGAGACAGCACCTCCGTCTCGACGCCCGGCACCGCGACGGGCACCCGGAAGCCGAAATAGGGATCGCGCCGGAACTCGACATGCGCCAGGGAGCCGTCCAGGGCGGCCGTGAGCAGGCGGCGGGTGACCCGGATCGGCATGCGGCGCCCGGTGCCCACGCCGCCCCCGGTCCAGCCTGTGTTCACGAGCCAGCAATCGACCTCGTGATGGGCGATGAGGTCCCGCAGCAGGTTGCCGTAGACGCTGGGGTGGCGGGGCATGAACGGCGCGCCGAAGCAGGTCGAGAACGTCGCCTCCGGTGCGGTCAGCCCGCGCTCCGTGCCGGCGACCTTGGCGGTGTAGCCGGAGAGGAAGTGGTACATCGCCTCGGCGCCGGTCAGCCGAGCGATTGGCGGCATCACGCCGAAGGCATCGCAGGTGAGCATGACGATGTTCTTGGGGTGCGCGGCGCGTCCCGTCGCGCTCGCATTGGCGATGAAGTCGAGCGGGTAGGCGCAGCGGGTGTTCTCGGTGAGCGAGGCGTCGTCGAAATCCGGGACCCGGGTCTCGGGGTCGATCACCACGTTCTCCATCACCGTGCCGAAGCGCTCGGTGGTGGCGTAGATCTCCGGCTCGGCGTTGCGCGAGAGACGGATGGTCTTGGCGTAGCAGCCGCCCTCGAAGTTGAAGATGCCGTCCTGGCTCCAGCCGTGCTCGTCGTCGCCCAGGAGCTGGCGGGAGGAATCGTTGGAGAGGGTGGTCTTGCCGGTGCCCGACAGGCCGAAGAACAGGGCCGAGTCGCCGGCTTCGTCGAGGGCAGCGTTGGCCGAGCAGTGCATCGGCATCACGCCAGCGCCGGGGAGCACATAATTGAGGTACGTGAAGACCGATTTCTTCATCTCGCCGGCATAGGCCGAGCCGCCGATGAGGACGAGCTTGCGCGCGAAGTCGATGGCGATCACCGTCTTCGAGCGGCAGCCGTGCCGGTGCGGCTCGGCCTGAAAGCTCGGCAGGTCGATGATCGTCAACTCGGGGACGTAGTCCGCAAGGGACGCGCGATCCGGCCGGATCAGCAGGTTGCGGATGAAGAGGGAGTGCCAGGCGAGCTCTGTGTACACCCGCGCATTGACGCCGTGCGACGGGTCGGCCCCGCCGCGCAGGTCCTGCGCGAACAGCTCACGGCCCTCCGCATGGGCGAGGAAATCGGCGTACAGGGTCTCGAACTGCTCGGGCGTGATCGCGCCGTTGTTGTCCCACCAGATCTCGTTCTCCGTGGCGGCGTCGCGCACCACGAACTTGTCCTTGGGCGAGCGGCCGGTGTGGGACCCGGTGGTGGCCACGAAGGCGCCGCCGCGGGCGAGCTGTCCCTCGCCGCGGGCCAGGGCCTCCTCGTAGAGGCGGGGAACCTCGAGGTTCCAGTGGACCGCCTTCAGGTTGCGCAGCCCGATGGCTTCGGAACCCTGCGCTGCATTGAATTCGCCGATATTGGTCACGCTCATCTCTCCTCGGGCACCTGATCGCGTCGCCACCCATCACCGGGAGCCGTCGGCTCTCCGACGTCGTTCGGCTTTCGAGCGTCCGCGTGGTTGGTCAGGTCCACCGCGCGCAGGTTCACCGCTCGAAAGCCGCGCCCTTCCTGCATAGAGACGGACGATTTGCCGTCAATCGGCTTGTTGGCCAACAAAAAGACTTACATGAACCGGATGAACGACGAAGTCTCCTTGGAAGCAGGCCGGTGCGGCAGGTTCTTTCGCCGCGTTTTCGCGACGCCGGGGGGCGAAATTTCGGGCCGGAAACCCTATTTCGGACGAGGCTGAAGAGCCGGTCGCACCCGTCCGGCACCGCCGTACCGTCCCATCCGCCCGCCTGCTCCGTAATCTGCCGCGTGGGTGTCCCAACCGTCACGAGAATTTGCGTCCATGGCACAAGCCGTCGCCGGTCCCGAGATCGAGCGCCTGATCCAGCTTCTGGCCCGTATGCCGGGTCTGGGGCCTCGCTCCGCCCGCCGCGCCGCCCTGCAGCTCATCAAGAAGCGCGAGACGCTCCTGGCGCCGCTGGCGGACGCGATGCGGGTGGCCTCGGAGCGGATCGTCGTGTGCCAAGCGTGTGGCAACGTCGATACGCGCGACCCCTGCACGATCTGCTGCGACGAGAGCCGCGACCCGGCCACCCTGGTGGTGGTGGAGGACGTTTCGGACCTCTGGGCCCTGGAGCGCTCGGGGGCGGTGACGGCCCGCTACCACGTCCTCGGCGGCGTGCTCTCGGCCCTCGACGGCGTACGGCCCGAGCATCTCAACCTCGACAGCCTCGTGGCCCGCGCCGCCGACCCGGCCATGCGGGAGATCATCCTGGCCCTCAACGCCACCGTCGACGGGCAGACGACCGCCCATTACGTCACGGAATCCCTGAAGGCGCACGGGCTCAAGGTGACCCGCCTCGCCCATGGCGTCCCGGTCGGGGGCGAACTCGACTACCTCGACGAGGGCACCCTCACCGCCGCGATCCGCAGCCGCACCCCGTTCTGACTCCGGACCGCGCCGACCCGGTATTTGACCGGACTCCGGCGCGCCCGTATCTGCGGGGGCTCAGGGCCGCCGCCCGCCCCGCACCCGTTGCAAGTCCGATCGCCCCATGACCATCCGCCCCCTCGTGATCCTGCCCGACGCGCGCCTGCGCCTTGCCTCCGAGCCGGTCGGCCCGGTGACCGACGAGATCCGCACGCTCGCCGCCGACATGCTGGAGACCATGTACGACGCTCCCGGCGTGGGCCTCGCGGCGATCCAGATCGGCGTACCGAAGCGCATCGTCACCATCGACACCTCGAAGGACGAGAACGACCGCCAGCCGCAGGTCTTCCTCAACCCCGAGATCGTCTGGGCCTCGGAGGAGAAGCGGATCTACGACGAGGGATGCCTGTCGATCCCCGAATTCTACGGGGAGGTCGAGCGGCCCGACCGCGTGCGCGTCCGCTTCCGCGACCTCGACGGCACGGAACAGGAGATCGAGGCCGACGGCCTGCTGGCCACCTGCATCCAGCACGAGATCGACCACCTCGACGGGGTGCTGTTCATCGACCACCTGTCGAAGCTGAAGCGCGACCGGGTGGTGAAGAAGTTCGCCAAGGCGGCCAAGCGCGGCGACGTCTGAGCCGGCTTCGGGAGTAGGAGCCATGCGCGTCGTCTTCATGGGCACGCCGGATTTCGCGGTGCCGACCCTGGCGCGCCTCGCCGCCGACGGCCACGCCATCGCGGCGGTCTACACCCGTGCGCCGGCCAAGGCCGGACGCGGCATGGCGCTCAAGCCCTCCCCCGTGCAGGCGATGGCCGAGAGCCTCGGCGCGCCGGTGCTGACACCCGCGAGCCTGAAGGGACCTGAGGCTGCCGCGACCTTCGCCGGCCACGGGGCCGATGTCGCCGTGGTGGTCGCCTACGGCCTGCTTCTCCCCCAGGCGATCCTCGACCTGCCGCGCCACGGCTGCCTCAACCTGCACGGCTCGCTCCTGCCCCGCTGGCGCGGCGCCGCCCCGATCCAGCGTGCCGTGATGGCCGGGGATGCGGAGAGCGGCGTCGGCATCATGCGCATGGAGGCCGGCCTCGATACCGGTCCCGTGGCGCTGGAGGCGCGGATTCCCATCACCCCCGGCATGACGGCGGGGCAACTCCACGACGCGCTGATGCCGCTCGGCGCCGACCTCATGGCCCGCGCGCTCCGGGATCTGGAGCAGGGCACGCTCGCCTTCACGCCCCAGGCCCAGGACGGCGTGGTCTACGCCCACAAGATCACCAACGAGGAGGCCCGCATCGACTGGACCCGCCCGGCCCACGCGGTCGCCGACCACGTCAACGGCCTGTCGCCCTTTCCCGGCGCCTTCTTCGAGGCGGATTTCGGCAAGGGCCCGGAGCGCGTCAAGGTCCTCTCGGCCGAGGCCGTGCCGGGCTCCGGCGCTCCGGGCACGCTCCTCGACACGGACGGCACGGTTGCCTGCGGCGAGGGCGCCGTGCACCTGTGCGCGCTGCGCCGCGCCGGAAAGGGGGGCGTCAGCAGCGGGGCCGAGTTCGTGCGCGGCACCCACCGGACGCCGGGCACGCGGCTGGCATGACGGGACCGGGCCGCACCTGATGCCGCGCTACAAGCTCGTGATCGAGTACGACGGGAGCCCGTTCTGCGGCTGGCAGCGCCAGACCGCGCAGCCCTCCGTCCAGGGGGCGATCGAGTCGGCGGTCAAGCGCTTCTCCGGCGAAGTCGCGGGTCTGACCTGCGCCGGCCGCACCGATACCGGCGTCCACGCCACGCACCAGGTGGCGCATCTCGACCTCGCGCGGGACTGGCGCACCGACGTGGTACGCGACGCGCTTAACGCGCACCTGCGCCCGAACCCGGTGGCGATCCTCAGCGCCGAGATCGTCGGCGCCGACTTCAACGCGCGCCACTCCGCCACCCGCCGACACTACCGCTACCGCATCCTCAACCGGCGCAGCCCTCCCGTGCTCAACCGCGCCCATGTCTGGCAGGTGCCCTGGCCCCTCGATGTCGGACTGATGCAAGCCGCGGCCCCGCGCCTGCTCGGGCTGCACGACTTCACCGCCTTCCGGGCCGCCGAGTGCCAGGCGAAAAGCCCGATCCGAACCCTCGATCAACTCGATGTCGCCGTCGTGCCGATGGGCCTGCACGACGAGATCGTGGTGGCGACCTCCGCCCGCGCGTTCCTGCATCATCAGGTCCGCTCGATGGTCGGCACCCTGATGCTGGCCGGCAGCGGTCGCATCAGCGCCGACGACGTGAGCGACATCCTGTCGAGCCGGGACCGCAGCCGCTGCGGACCGTTGGCGCCGGCCTGCGGGCTGACCCTGGTCGGCGTCGACTACGGCGATCGCGCACACCCGGGTTCGCGCGAGAGCTATGGGCTGGAGGATGACGTCGAGCGGTCGGCCTGCCGCCCAGCGAAATACGCCGCCAGCACCCGGGTGTAGATCGCTGTCAGCCGGTTCAGGTCGGCGACCGGCACGCACTCGTCGGTCTGGTGCATGGTCTGGCCGACGAGGCCGAACTCGAGGACCGGGCAGGCGTCCTTGATGAAGCGCGCATCGGAAGTGCCGCCCGTGGTCGAGAGCACCGGGCGGCGGCCGGTCTCGGTGGCGATGGCGCCGGCGACCAGTTCGGTGAAGGCGTCGGGCTCGGTGAGGAAGGCCGGTGAGTTCGAGGGCAGGAGGTCGAGACTGTAGCGCACGCTCCGGCCCGCGGCGGCGTCGAGGCGGCTCCGGATCTCGGCACCCAGGGTCTCGGCGGTCCAGCGGTCGTTGAACCGGACGTTGAAGGTGCCCTGCGCCTCGCCCGGGATGACGTTGGTCGCCGTGTTGCCGACGTCGAGGGTGGTGAATTCGAGATTCGAGGCGCCGAAATGCTGGGTTCCGGCGTCGAGCGGCGCGGCCAGCAGCGCGGAGGCGAGGCGCAGCAGGCCGGGAATCGGATTCTCGGCGAGGTCCGGATAGGCGACGTGGCCCTGGCGCCCGTGCACCGTCAGCCGACCCGTGAGCGAGCCGCGTCGGCCGATCTTGATCATGTCGCCGAGAACGTCCGGGTTGGTCGGCTCGCCCAGGAGGCAGTGGTCGAAGCGCTCGCCCCGGGCCCGGGCCCATTCGAGGAGCTTCACCGTGCCGTTGATTGCCGGCCCCTCCTCGTCGCCGGTGATGAGGAAGCCGATCGAGCCCGGAACGTCCGGCCCGGCCACGTCGAGGTAGTCGAGAGCGGCGGCCAGCATGCAGGCGATGCCGCCCTTCATGTCGACGGCCCCGCGCCCGTACAGCACCCCGTTCTCCACGGTCCCGGCGAAGGGGCCGTGGCGCCAGCGGGCGACGTCGCCGGGGGGCACCACGTCGGTGTGGCCGGCGAACAGCAGGAAGGGCGCGCGCGTGCCGATGCGGGCGTAGAGATTGTCGATGTCGGGCGTGCCGGGTTCCGAGAAGCGCGGGCGCTCCACGCTGAACCCCGCCCCTTCGAGAATGCCGGCGAGCCAGGCGAGCGCCCCCCCCTCCTCCGGGGTCACCGAGGGACAGTGGATCAGGCTCTGGGCGAGGGCGAGGGGGGAGCGATCGAGGGACGCGTTCGGCACGGGCGGGACTCTCGCGTGATGTCCGGGTGCGGAGGGCCATAAGCGCGAGCGCGCGGGGGTGCAATTCGCGGCCGGCCTTTCGCCGCGCGGCGGGGGGGCTTATCTGCGGAGCATGGCCCTCTCCCCCGACGAAGTCGAACGCTATGCCCGCCACCTCGTCCTGCCGGAGGTCGGCGGCCCGGGCCAGGCCCGGCTGAAGGCCGCCCGCGTCCTCGTCGTCGGGGCCGGCGGTCTCGGCGCCCCGCTGATCCAGTACCTCGCCGCCGCCGGGATCGGGGCCATCGGCATCGTCGACGACGACACCGTTTCCCTGTCGAACCTGCAGCGGCAGGTCATCCACGCGACTCCCGATATCGGCCGGCGCAAGGTCGAGAGTGCGGCCCAGGCGGTGTCGCGTCTGAACCCGCACGTCGCCGTGGAGGCGCACGCGCTGCGGCTGACCCCGGAGAACGCCCCGGACCTCATCGGCGCCTACGACGTGGTGGCCGACGGGTCCGACAACTTCGCCACGCGCTACGCGGTCTCGGATGCCTGCTTCCACGCGCGGCGCCCGCTGGTGACGGCGGCGCTCGGGCGCTTCGACGGTTCGCTGACCACGCTGCGACCCTACGAGACCGATGCACGCGGGCGCCCGAACCCGACCTATCGCTGCCTGTTCCCGAACCCGCCGCCGCCCGGCAGCGTCGCCCCCTGTGCCGAGGCCGGCGTGCTCGGCGCGCTTGCCGGCATCATGGGCTCGCTGATGGCCCTGGAGGTGATCCGCACGGTGACGGATTTCGGCGAGCCCCTCGTGGGCCGCCTCCTCATGGTCGACACCCGCGCGATGCGCTTCGAGACCCTCGGCTACGCCTGGGACGAGGCCAACCCGCTCAACGGAACCGGCACGGAGGGCTGATCCCCCCGCGACCGGGCGCGGTCGCTCGTCCGGCCCTCCTCCGCCGGCAGCGCGTCGAGGAGGGGTCGGGCTTCCCGGGCACGCAGGCCGTCGTCGTGGGCATCGGTGAACTGCAGCGCCGCGAGCTGCGCGTACAGCGCGCCCTGCGCCAGCAGGCTCTCGTGGGTGCCGCTCTCGACGATCCGGCCGCCGTCGAGGACCAGGATGCGGTCCGCCTTGCGGATCGTCGCCAGGCGGTGCGCGATGACCAGGGTGGTGCGACCGCGCATCAGGGTATCGAGGGCGGTCTGCACCGCGCGCTCGCTCTCGGCGTCGAGGGCCGAGGTCGCCTCGTCGAGAAGGAGGATCGGTGCGTCCTTGAGGATGGCGCGGGCGATCGCCACCCGCTGGCGCTGGCCGCCGGAAAGGGTGACGCCGCGCTCGCCCACCGTCGTGGCGTAGCCCTGCGGCAGGGCCTGGATGAAGCCGTCCGCATGGGCGAGTTCGGCCGCGCGCTGGACCTGGGCCTCGGTGGCCTCGGGCCGGCCGTACCGGATGTTTTCCAGCACCGAGCCGGAAAACACCGTCGGGTCCTGCGGTACCAGGGCGAG
Source organism: Methylobacterium sp. 001424705 (assembly GCF_059816145.1). Taxonomy (NCBI): domain Bacteria; kingdom Pseudomonadati; phylum Pseudomonadota; class Alphaproteobacteria; order Hyphomicrobiales; family Methylobacteriaceae; genus Methylobacterium; species Methylobacterium sp. 001424705. Next base: position 53,922 of record NZ_JCBANU010000031.1, read on the forward strand.
GCGCTCGCGCAGCTGCTCCGGGTCGACCTGGGCAATGTCCACGCCATCGACCCGGATGAGGCCGGATTGCGGGTCGTAGAAGCGCAGCAGCAATTGCAGCACCGTGGTCTTGCCGGCGCCCGACGGACCGACGAGGGCCACCCGCTCGCCCGGCGCGATCGTGAAGCGGATGCCGTCGAGCGCGGGATGGTCGGGCCGGGCCGGGTACAGGAAGCGCACGGCTTCGAAGGCCACGGCGCCCTTGGCGGGCACCGGCAGGGCCAGCGGCTCGGCCGGTGTGCGGATCGTCGATTCGGCCGCCAGGATCTCGCCGAGGCGCTCGGCGGCGCCGGCCGCCTGGGCGAGTTCGCCGTAGACTTCCGAGAGCTGCCCGAGGGCGCTCGCGCCGAACACCGCGTAGAGGACGAACTGCGAGAGCTGACCCGCCGTCATGGTCCCGGCCAGGACCCCTTGCGCGCCGTACCACATGACGCCGACGACGCTGGCGGAGATGAGGAAGATGGCGACGCCGGTGAGGAGCGCCCGCGCCTGGATCGAATCCCGCGCGGCCGCATAGGCGTTCTCGGCGGCCGCGGCGAAGCGGCTCGCGGTGGTCCGGCCCATGCCGAAGGCCTGCATGGTGCGGATCGCGTTCACGGCCTCGGCGGCATAGGCCGAGGCGTCGGCGAGGCGGTCCTGCGCCGCCCGGGACCGGCGCCGCACGCCGCGCCCGGAGAGGATCAGCGGGAAGACGATGAGGGGAATCGCCGCCAGGACGAGGACCGACAGCTTCGGGCTCGTGATGACCATCATCACCACCGCGCCCGTGAAGAGAAAGGCGTTGCGCAGCAGGATCGAGATCGAGACGCCGAAGACGGCCTTCACCTGCGTGGCATCCGCGGTGAGGCGCGAGATGATCTCGCCCGAGAGCGAGCGGTCGAAGAAGGCGGGATCGAGCTGGGTCAGGCGCCGGAACACGGCGGTGCGCAGATCCGCCACCACGCGTTCACCCAGCGTCGCGACCGTGTAGTAGCGCGCCCCGCTGGAGAGGGCGAGCACCGCCACGACGCCGATCAGGGCGGCGAAGTAGGTGTCGATCACCCCCTGGCCCTCGGGCGAGAAGCCGTGGTCGATGACCCGGCGCAGGGCGATCGGGACCACGAGGGTCGCGCCCGAAGCGGCCAGGAGGGCCAGGAACGCCGCGAGCATCCGGCCGCGATAGACCATCGCGAACGGAATCAGCGGGCGGAGCGAACCGAGCGGTGCCTTCGGCCGGGCCTCCCCGGGAATTTTCTTGTCACGGCCGCGAGCCATGGTGCCTCGTCATCGTTGGTCTTCCAGGAAAAGCGACCGTCCGGCGGTCTCTTCGAGCGGCGCACGCTTGTCGGGCGAAGGTGCGTGAGGTATAGGCGCGCCTTCATCCGATTGCGCGTGATCTATGGCCGCGGGCCGCCAGACGGGCCGGTCGGCTTGGCTATTCAAGGATTTCGTCATGGCAAAGAGCGCGGCCGACAAGGCCAAGGGTACCGAGCATCCCGACTACCACTTCATCAAGGTCGTGATGACCGACGGGTCCGAGTACATGACCCGGTCGACCTACGGCAAGGAGGGCGACACCCTCAACCTCGACATCGACCCGAACACCCATCCGGCCTGGACCGGCGGCGAGCAGAAGATGCTCGATCGCGGTGGCCGCGTCTCGCGCTTCAACTCGCGCTTCGGCGCCCTCTCCTTCGGCAAGAAGTAAGGCCATCTTGGTCCGCCGCCGCGCCGACGCGGCGGCGGACCCGTGACAACGCAGAACGGGCGGCTCCCCCCGGAGCCGCCCGTTCTGCGTTTCCAATCCCCTCCCCGGCCCGAATCCGGGGCGACGTCCGCGTCAGGCGGAGGCGGCTCCGAAGGCCGAGCGCAGCAGGCTCAGTTGGGCAACGACGGGGCTCTCCTGGGGCAGCGGGCTGGGACGCTCGTCGGCGATCAGGCCATCGAGGTGCAGGATCCGGCTGTGCAGGCGGCGCGACCGCACGATGAGGTCCTGCAGGGTCGGAGGCAGAACGCCGAACACCTCGCTGCGGAAGGTCTCGGGTGTGGTCAAGCGCACCCGGGTCTTCTCCTGCATCGCCTCGACCGGCGTCAGCTCGCCCTCGGATACGGCGCGCTGCACCAGGAGCCAGGAGGCGATCTGCATCAACCGCGTGGTGAGGCGCATGCTCTCGCTGGCATAGCTCAGCGTCCCGTCGCGGGACATCAACCGAGATTCCTCTCGGCCGGTCCCGTCGAGATAGGCCGCCGCTTCCTCGACCAGGGTCATGCCCTCGCGGAAGAGCACCTTGAATGCCTCCGAGGTGACGTAGGTGTCACCGAAATTCACCCAGTCGCGCTCGTCCCGGAACATGACGTCGAACCCGCTCATGGTGCCTCCTGTGCCGCGGCCGGACCGATTGCGTCCCGAGATGGGACGAAGGCGGCGCGTTTGCACCTGTCTGCGCAACTCTAGCGCCGAACGTCCCGGCCCGCGGCCTTTACCCGATGTTAACGTTAACGGGGGCGATCGGTGCCGGACTTCCCGCTGCTGCTGCCGCTGCCGCTGCCGCTGCGAAGACACCGGGCAGAACATCCGGACGTGGGAAGGACCCCAGGCGGGAAGAACCCGGGACGAAAAAAACTAGGCCGGCAAAGCTGGCTGTCTGGTAGGTTTAGTTCTGGGGGCGCCATTTTGGAGGCGCGGGATGTCGCGAAGG